>JAEEKA010000118.1 GCA_016282135.1 Oscillospiraceae bacterium | reverse complement strand
AGAGCCTATACAGCAATCAATACTTTTACTGCTCTTATTGACCGTTTCACAAGTCTGCGTGAAAAACGCATTTCGGTTATGAAGTAACCAACTTATAAAAAAGAATAGATCAGTCGATAGACTCTGTCCGTGACATTTTCCGCCTATACTATACAAAAAACAGGACGGGAAGTCAAGTTTTTTCAAAATATTATTCTGCGCCCCATCGCTGGCCCCGGCGGCGAAAAAATTAACACTTTTCCTGAAATTGCCCATTGTTTTCCGGCGCGAAATCGGTTATGATATAAGAGCAGAGAAATAACTAAGTGTGAGGTGACTCATGTGATCAATGTTGATATTTCCAATGTCTGGGGAGAACTCTCGCTCAACGATCTGCTGGGCTTGGAGAAGGAGGTCTTTGCCGCCCATAAAACCCTGCTGGAGCGCAAGGGTCCCGGTTCCGATTTCCTGGGCTGGCTGGACCTGCCCAGCTTTGAGGCCACCGACGAAATGCGCCGCATTGTGGCCGCTTCCAAGCGGATCCGGGAGCACTCCGAGGTCTTTGTGGTGGTGGGCATCGGCGGATCCTACCTGGGACCCCGGGCTGCCATCGAGCTGGTGAAAGGACAGAACCACAATCTCCGGGGCAAGGACCCGCAGATCTTCTTCGCCGGCAATAATCTGTCCACCCGGGCCTGGCAGGAGCTGTGCGCCCTGCTGGAGGGGAAGGACTTTTCCATCAACATCATCTCCAAATCCGGCACCACCACCGAGCCCGCCATCGCCACCCGTGCCCTGAAATGGATGCTGGAGCGGAAGTATGGGGCCGATGAGGCCAAGAAGCGAATCTTTGTCACCACCGACCCAGCCAAGGGCGCTCTGCGGCAGATTGCCACGGAAGAGGGCTATGAGAGCTTCGTTATCCCCCCCGACGTGGGCGGACGGTATTCCGTGCTGACGGCGGTGGGCCTGCTGCCCCTGGCGGTGGCCGGCATGGACATCACCGAGCTGATGTTCGGCGCGGCGGCGGCCCAGCGGGATATGGGGACCTTTTCCTTTGAAAATCCCGTCTGGCTCTATGCCGCTGCCCGCAACCTGCTCTACCGAAACGGCAAGAAGCTGGAGATCCTCTGCAACTGGGAGCCTTCCGCCCGCTATTTCGGCGGCTGGTGGCAGCAGCTCTTCGGGGAATCCGAGGGCAAGGACGGCAAGGGCATTTTCCCTGTTACCGCAGAGTTTACTGCCGACCTGCATTCCCTGGGCCAGATGATCCAGCAGGGCGAGCGGAACATCTTCGAGACCGTCATCCGCTTTGTGCCGCCCCGTAAGCGCACCATGATCGAAATGGACTGGAAGAACCTGGATGGGCTGAACTATCTGGAGGGCAAGAGCCTGGACTTCGTGGAGGAGCAGGCCTTCCAGGGCACCCTGGCCGCCCACGTGGACGGCGGCGTGCCGGTTATCCTGGTCCAGGCCGACGAGGTCTGCGACCGCACCCTGGGCGAGTTGTTCTACTTCTTTGAGCTGAGCTGCGGCATTTCCGCCTATATGCTGGGGGTCAACCCCTTCAACCAGCCCGGCGTGGAGTTCTACAAGCGCAATATGTTCCAGCTTCTGGGCAAGCCAGGCTACGAAAAGTAAACTGCGATCCCGTATTCCCGGACGCTTCCCGGGATGGGATCTTCCAAATACAACATAAAGGAGACGATTTCCTATGGTCAAGCTTATCGCCGGTCTGAGCGGCACCGGCAAAACCCAACAGATGGTCGCAGAAATCAACGAAGCAGTGGAGAAGGAGCAGGGCAGCCTGGTCTGTATCGAGCTCAAAACCTCCCTGCGCTACGATCTGAATTACAAGGTCCGCCTCATCGAATACCAGACATATCAGCTGGAGGGCATTGCGTCCCTCAAGGCCTTTATCTCCGGCCTCCATGCCGGCAACTTCGACATCACCCATCTCTACCTCAAGAGCATTCACCGTCTGCTGGGCACCGACGATCCGGCGGTCATGGCGGATTTCTGCGCCTGGTGTGAGCACTTCGGCCAGGAAAACGGCATCAGCTTCACCATGACGGCCCGGGTAGATCCCGAGGCAGCTCCTGCCGGGCTGAAGAAATACATGTAAGCGGCGCCATTCTGTGAAAACAGTTTGCGGCAGCTCCGTTTTGGGGCTGCCGCAGTTCTTACCCGAGGAAGGCCTCCGGGTCCTGGGGGACGTTGTTTCTATATACCGCGAAGTGCAGATGGGGTTCGCTGCCGACCTCGCTCAGGGCGGTTTTGCCCACGGCGCCGATGACCTGCCCGGCGGAGACCCGGTCTCCGGCCCGGACGGGAACTTCCTCCGCCAGATTGGCGTAGTGGGTCACCCAGCCGTCCTCGTGCTGGAGGATTACGGTCCGGCCCAGCATATCGTCGTCAAAGACCGACAAAACGGTGCCTTCCGCCGCGGAACAGACCTCGCTGCCCTCCGGCGCGGAAAGATCCATGCCCGCGTGGGTGCGCCAGTCCCGGGTGGTGGGGTTGAAGGCCAGCTTGTCCATGCTGTAGCCCTGGACTACGGCTCCATCCACCGGACGGAAGCGAACGGCCTTGGGCCGCTCCGCGGGCTTTTGGGTCTGGGGCGGCGCCTCTGTGGGCGCTTCCGTCTCCGGGGCCACGGGGATGGCGGGGCGGTTGGGCTTTACAGACGGGATCTGGGAGTCCGGGGCGGGAAGGATGTTCCCGCTGAGCCCGGGCAGGGTGGGCAGAACAGCGGCCTGGACTGCGTCGGGAAGCTGAGCCTCAGGCTCCTCCCGGCGCAGGCTGTCCATGAAGAGCCAGCCGGACGCGGCCACAGCCGCCGTGCAGACGGCCAGGGCCAGGTAGTAGCCCCTGTCGCCGGAGAGTTTTTTCTTCAGTTGTTTCCATTTCATGGTAATACACCTCCGACCAGAGTATGCCCGAAGCGGGGGGCGGATATACCAACGGGCAAAGCTTTCCCTCGTAATACTGCACAAATTTCCCTTTGAGGCACGGATATTCCGGGGCAGAACGGTGATTATTGCCGAATTTGCATGGCCGGGGCTTGACCGGCAACAAACTATCGTGTATAATGGGGCAAAAATCGGGACCCCCGAAATACTTGAAAGGAAAAAGGATTATGAAAACAATGAAAAAACTGACGGCCCTCCTGCTGGCCCTGGCGATGGTGTTCTCTCTGGCTGCCTGCGCTGAGGGCGGCGGAAAGACGGACCTGTTCGGAAGCTCCGAACCCGCCACTACCGCAGCCAAGACAGAGCCCACCAAGGAGAACACCGCAACCACAGAAAAGCCTGCCACGGCAGCACCCACCACGGAAGCCCCCACTGCGGCTCCCACCACGGAAGCGCCCAGCGCGCCCAACGGAGACGATCCCTTTGCCGCCATCAGCAATGCTGAAATCAACGCCGACCTCGTCGGAACCTGGGTCTACACCGTGGACTATGGCAAGGTGATGGAGTCCGCCGCCGGTTCGGAAGAGCTGGCACAGTTGGGTGAGATGGGCGAAGCCCTGATGTCCGCTTTCTCCAACATCACCATGGACGTGGTTCTGGATCTCCGGGCCGACGGCAGCTGCACCTTCGGCATCGACGAGGAGTCCGCCAGAGCTGCTGTCGAGGCTATGGTTCCCGCGTTGGTCGAGGCTTTGCTGCCCTCGATGGCCAGCATGTCCGGGATGACTGAGGAGCAGTTTGCCGAGGCGCTGAAGCAGCAAGGCATGACCGTGGAGCAGTTTGGCGAGCAGCTTGCGGCCCAGGTTGCGAGCCAGATGAACCCCGACGAAATGGTGGCGCAAATCAAGGAAGCTACCCGTGAGGGCTACTGGCGCATTGCGGACGGCAAGCTTTATGTGGTAGATGAGGGCAAAACCGCCGATCCGGAAAAATACATGACCGTCCAGATCGGAAACGGCGTCCTGACCGTGACCTCTGTTCCCAACGGGGATGCATCCGAAGAGATGTACAAGGCCATGCTGCCTATGGAGTTCACCCGCAAGTAAATCGAGCAACAGAACAACCCCGGAACGGCTTTGCCCGTTCCGGGGTTGCTTTTCCTTGCATGGAATCATCGCAGAAGGGCTGAAAGGTTCTCCTCGCAGTGCTCGATCTCCCGGCTGATCCGCTGCAGGAAGGGTCCCTCTCCGGGGAATGCCCGATCCATAGCCAGGCCCAGCAGAGTCATGGAGACGCTCCGTTCCACCCGGCCCGCCAGGTTTCCGTCGTCCAGGGCGTCCAGCCAGTATTTGTAGAGGCTGTAAGCCAGATACCGGGCGTAGACCTCCGGCCTGTCGGTTTGCAGAAGCGCGCATTGTGCGTCCGACCCGTTTTTATAACGCGTCCGAAACTGCGCTAACTTCTCCTCCCACGCGGGCGAGAGAATCTCCAAGCCGGCGAAGCGTTCTGCCAGACGATCCGGCGCGGACAAATAACAAGTGTCCGGCGGGCGGCCAATGACCGCCCCTACAGCGGCTTGCCTGCGACCCCTGATCCCGGCTTGCCGCGCCCTGATCCCTGTTTCCCACCTTCGCAGCCGCAGGGCCCAGTCATGGTGGATCCGCTTTTCCGGCGCGGCCTGCATGGAGGCCGCCAGCCGCCGGACCAGCTCGATCCGCCGCTGCAGCGGCAGCTCTTCCCGGGCCAGCAGCTCCAAAGCCAGTTCCCGCCCCCGGCGGAGCCGCAGATAGGCCTCCGGGTCCAGCTCGTTGGGGACCACCGGGGCCTGGTCCTCCCAGGTCTCCCACTCCAATTGGGCATTGACTGCCAGGGCGTAGGCCGTAGGGCAGCTCAGACTGACGCCGTGCTCAGTGAGATTGCCGAACTCCCGGTGGAAGCGGGGATATTCCCGGCAGACCCGGCAGAGGGCCTCGTGCCCGAAATTCCTTTGGACGTGGCAGAGCCCGTCCGGGTCCAGCAAAACGCAGACCCGGGCGTCGTTTTGACGCAGCAGGGGCTCCTCCGGTTCTGCGGGCGGCTGATGACCGCCCCTATGGGCTGGGATGATCCCCGCCCGGACCCGCTCGCCTGCTTTGCCGGGCAGAGTCCGATACAGGTTCAGGGTTTCCTCATCCGGGACGATCTCCCAGCCCGCCCGGCAGCAGCTGTCCGGGCAGCTTCCGGCGGCGCAGGCGAAGGCCCGGAAGGTGGTTGGAGCCAGGTGCTTCACGGCTTAACGATGTTTTTGAGCATCTCCACGCAGCGTTCCATGTCCTCCACGGGGATGTACTCAAAGCGGCCGTGATAGTTCTCACCGCCGGTGCAGAGATTGGGACAGGGCAGGCCCTCGAAGCTCAGCCGGGCGCCGTCCGTGCCGCCGCGAACGGGAACTGTTACGGGGTTCATCCCGGCGGCGGTCATGGCAGCCTTGGCCCGCTCCACTACGTGCATCACGGGCAGAATTTTTTCCTTCATGTTGTAGTAGCTGTCTTTCAGCTGGACGTTGACGGTTCCCTCTCCATAGCGCTCGTTCAGATAGGCGGCGATGCTCTGGAACCGGGCCTTTTTCTGCTCGAACTTGAAGCGGTCATGATCCCGGATGATGTAGCGGAGCGTGGCGGATTCCACGTCGCCCTCCATGCCGTGCAGCATGGAGAAGCCCTCGTAGCCCTCGGTGTACTCGGGCCGCTCCTGGGTGGGCAGCATGGCGTGGAAGTCCACCGCCACCTGCATGGCGTTGATCATCCGGCCCTTGGCGCTGCCCGGGTGGATGGAGACGCCCTTGCATACCACCGTGGCCCCGGCGGCGTTGAAGTTCTCGTATTCCAGCTCGCCCAGGGTGCCGCCGTCGGCGGTGTAGGCGAAGTCCGCGCCGAAGCCCTTCACATCAAAGCGATCCGCGCCCCGGCCGATCTCCTCGTCGGGGGTGAAGCCGATGCGAATGGGAACCCGGGGGCCGCCCTCGGCCAGCAGCTCCTCCACGGCGGTGAGAATCTCCGCAATGCCCGCCTTGTCGTCGGCACCCAGCAGGGTAGTGCCGTCGGTGACGATCAGGTGCTTGCCCTCATTCCATTTCAGGCTGGGGAAGTCCTTGACCTTCATGACGACCTTTTCCGCCTCATTCAGCACCAGGTCCCCGCCCTTGTATTCTACGATCCGGGGCTTGATGTCCTTGCCGGAGCAGTCGGGGGCGGTGTCCATGTGGGCAATCAGGCCGATCACGGGGCCCTCTGCGGTGCCGGGGACGGAGCCGTAGACGTAGCCGTCCGCGTCCATCCGGGCGTCAGTGATGCCAATGGACTTCATGTCCTCCACGATGCAGGCGCCCAGCAGCTTCTGCTTCTCCGTAGAGGGACAGCTTTCGCTGTTTTCGTCGGATTGGGTGTCGAAGGAAACGTACTTCAAAAATCGCTCGGTAACTTTCATGGGGATCCTCCTTGTTTCTGTGTATTGTGCAGGGACGGCAACTCTGCCGTCCGTGGTTCAGGGTTTAGAGCCCGTAGCGGCGCACACCAGTGCGCCACGGTTCAGCGTTCGTAGGGACAAGCATTGCTTGTCCGCGGTTCCGCGGCGCACCGGTGTGCGCCGCTGCGAAAGCCCTGCGTTACAGGATAATTCTCAATTCTCACTTCTCAATTCTCAACTGGAACGTACCCGTACAATCCACGGACAGAGACCTCGCCGGATTGGACGGCCTCTGTGCCCGATTCGGTCTGAACGATCAATTCCGCCTGTGGGCCCACGTCCAGGGCCTTTCCAAGCCGGGGCGGCTGGCCGGGGGCAAGAATTTGTACGACCTTGCCCAGGTTCACGCAGGCGGAACGGTACTCCGCCTGCCAATCCAGTTTCGGCAGGGCCGAGAGTGCCCGGATCATAGCTGCGGCCAGGACGTTCCGGCTTACCCGATTTCCTGTCTCGGAAAGGAGAGAGCCTGCGGTATCCCGCAGGGCCGGAGGGAAGTCTTCTTCCGCCCGGTTGCAGTTCACGCCCACGCCCACCACAGCATAGCTTACCAGACCGCTTTCCGCCTCGATGGAGAGCTCCGTCAGAATCCCGCAGAGCTTCCGCCCGTTCAAGACCAGGTCGTTGACCCACTTGATTCCGGCCTCCGCGCCGGTAGCGGCGCGAATGGCCCGTCGTGTGGCCACGGCGGCCTGGGCCGTCAGGGTCATAAGGGCCTGGGGCGGGCAGGCGGGCCGGAGCAGGACCGAGAGATAGAGCCCCACGCCGGGAGCGGAGTCAAAGCTCCGGCCCAGCCGCCCCCGGCCCCCGGTCTGACAGTCGGCAATGACGACGGTTCCGTGAGGGGCGCCGGCGGCCCCCTGGGTTTTCAGGTAGTTGTTGGTGGAGTCCACGGTGGGCAGGACCTCCACTGTCCCGGCCCAGGGATGGGAGCCCAGAGCTTCCAGGATTCCTTCCCGGGTCAGCAGATCGGGCTCCGCCATGAGCCGATGGCCCCGGTTGGGAACGGAGTCGATGGCATAGCCATCTTTTTTCAGCGCGGCTACTGCCTTGGATACCGCAGCCCGGGTTACACCCAGGCGCCGGCCCAGCTCCGCCCCGGAGACGTAGCTGTCCCGGCGCAGCAGCGCCAGCAGCTCCTGCTTTTCCAATGGCGATCCCTCCAAAAAATTTTAATTATTTCCGGTCCTGCATTCGACAGACTATTTGCCGGGAGACGATTATACTGTCCACGCAGCTTATCCAATTCGAACGCGACGATCCCCGGGCGCTCCGCGTCCAAAGGGAATAGCCCTCCCGTCCCGGGAGGGCTATTTTTACAGGGCAAAGGGAGAGAAGGGCACCACGTCGGCCACGGCCTCCTTGGGGGAGATCACGGCGTCGTTGCGGTCGATATCGATCAGCTCGTATTCGTCGCTGCCCATGCCAAGCTCCTTCATGTAGGAAAGCTGACGCAGGCCGTGCCGGGTCTGGATGCGCTCGGTCAGAGCCTTGTTGTCGGCGGGATTCAGGGCAAATACCAGGTCCACGCTGGCCTGATCCACCGCCAGAATGTCCAGGGAGGCCACCATGCCGATGTTGGGGGTCACCACGGGCTGGGCGCCGGTGCCCTCGCAGTCACAGGAGACGGACATATTCCGCAGCACGTTCAGATAGGCGATGTGGCCGGCGAAGTGATCCACGGTGGCCTTGGTGGATTCCGCGATCCGCTCCATGAGCTCGTCCATGGCGATGGACCACATGTCGTCGGAGCCCTCCCGCTGGTGGATCATCTTCTTGCCGATTTTGCCGTCGGCCATGCCGATGCCAAGATTCTTGTTGGAGCCGCCGAAGCCTCCCATGACGTGGCCCTTGAAGTGAGTCAGGGCCAGCAGGGAGTCGTAGCGGGTCACGTGGCTGCCCATGGTCATGTGATCGAACCACTTGCCCCCCTTCACGGGGAGATCCACGGTGCCTTCCTCGTCCATGATGTCCACGGGGCAGAAGGTCCAGCCGTTGACCTTCAGGGTCTCCCGGTGCTTTTCGGTGGTGTCCCGGTCGCCCTCGTAGAAAGTGTTGGTCTCCACAATGGTCGCCTCGGGGAGGCATTCGCCCAAAAATTCCTTCACCCAGGCGCTGGGGATGATGTTGGGGCCGTTCTTCTCGCCGGTGTGGAGCTTCACGGCGATTTTTCCGGTCAGCGGGGCGCTGATGCGGGCATAGAGCTTTTTCAGTCCTTCGGGGGAAAGGTCACGGGTGAAGAATACTTGCGATTTTTTCATGGTGTTTCCTCCTTTACGATGGCTTATGGCTTAGGGTTCGCAGGGACGGCACCCTGCCGTCCGTCGGTTACAATGGCCTCTCGTGCCGCTACGGCCAACTGGTCGCAGCGGTTGTTTTTGGGATTGTCGGCGTGGCCTTTGACCCAGTGGCAAATGACCTCGTGCTGTGCCGTGAGGGCCAGCAGCCGCTCCCAGAGATCGGGGTTCAGAGCGGGCTTCTTGTCGGGCTTGACCCAGCCCCGGGCCTGCCAACCCTTGGCCCAGCCCAGGCTCAGGGCGTCGGTGACGTATTTGGAGTCGGACCACAGTTCCACCCGGCAGGGCTCCTTGAGCTGTTCCAGGGCGGAAATGACCGCGGTAAGCTCCATACGGTTGTTGGTGGTCTGGGCCTCAGCCCCGGAGAGCTCCTTTTCCCGGCCTCGATATTCCAAAATCGCGCCCCAGCCTCCCGGCCCGGGATTCCCGCTGCAGGCGCCGTCGGTGTAGATGGTAACTGTTTTCATTTCAGTCTCCTGATCGCGTTTTCCCCATTATACCACAGATTCCCCATGGGGACAAGTTGAAAGTTTTCGGAGTTTTCAGGCTGCAACAACACATTCATTTTCAACGTTTAACGTATCTGTTCAGTCGCCCTCTCCCTACGAGCATTCCAGCAGCTCCGCCACGTATTTCGCCAGATACGGCATCGCCGCCTCCGCTTCCGGCAGGGTGTTTTCCGTGGAGCCCACCTCTACGATCAGGGAGCCCCGGGTCAGGTCGCCGTTGAAGCGCTGCTTGCGGAAGGAAATCCGCTTGAACAGCCCCGGGCTCTCCCGGTTTGCCAGGGCTTGGAGTTTGAGACCGCAGGAGAGGTTGTCCGCCCAATTCGGATGGTTCAGTCCGCCCTCGTCGGTGCCGATCACCAGCATCAACGGGGCGACGGTCTGACCCTCCAGCTCTACGGTCTCCCGGACAGGCTGTTCCAGGGCGTCCCGGTGGAGATCCAGCACCATGACGATGGAGGGGTACTGCTCCAAGTAATCCTGAATCTTTTCCCGGGCCACGGCGTAGGAGCTGTTGTAGTCCGGGTAGTCGTTGTAAGTTCGGTCGTGGATGAGCTCTACTCCAAGGCCGGCCAGCTCCCGGGCCAGGGCGTCCCCCACGGCAACCACGTTGTTTTCCATATCCAGGGTCCGGTAGTTGGCGCTGGGAATGTAGCTGTGACCCTCGCATTGGGTGTAGGATTCACAGGAATGGCTGTGGATAATCAGCACCTTGGGGCCCGGCTCGTCAGGCCAGTCCAGGGGCCGGAGCAGCAGCTCGGCCTTGTCCACCTCATAGCTGCAGTTGCCCCGGAAGAGAATCGCCTCCGCCTCCTCCGCCGTGAAGGGCTCGATTCCAGGCATTGTCTGCGGGGGCTCCGGGTTTTCGGAGCGCTCCGTCTCCGGCTGCAGGGACAAGCATTGCCTGTCCGCGTCTTCGGTGCCCGCCTGCCCGTGGTTGGACGGGCGCTGCTCGTTCCTGCGGGGCAAAGCGTTGGCTGTTCCGGTTGAAGCGACACGCTCTGCGGGCTCCGGGGCGGTCTCCCGTTCCATCCGCAGCCCCGTCTCCAAATAGACCACGCCCCGGAGCAGAGCGGGGCTGCCCAAAACCGCCTTTGTCCCCGCCCAAACACGCGCCCGGGCCGCGGGTGAACAGATCAGCCAAAGAAGGAGTACAAACAGGATCAGCCCCGCCAGGCCTGCCCATTTTTTCTTGCGGTACCGTATCGGATCCATGAAAATCCCTCCCAGACCATTCTATGGCCCGGGAGGGACGTTTAGAACCATTATTGCTGCGGTGCTTGCAAGTTCCGCTGGCTCAGTCTTTCGGTAGCAGGTCCGCCAGGGAGACGCTGTCCAGGTAATCTGCCACCAGTTTTTCCAGCTTCTCCCACACGGGGAGGGAGGGGCAGGGGTGCTCGCAGGGGCTGTTGCCTGCCTCCAGGCAGGCCACGGGGGCCAGACTGCCCTCGGTGAGCCGCAGAATCTCCCCCAGGGAGTAGTTCTCCGGCCGACGGCAGAGCCGGTAACCGCCGCCCTTGCCGTGCTGCCCGTCCACCAGACCGCCTTTGGAAAGGGTGGTCATAATGGCCTCCAGGTACTTTTGAGACAGGCCCTGCCGGGCTGCGATTTCCTTCAGGGGAACGACCTGATCCGGCTCCTGCTCCGCCAGATCCGCCATGACCCGCAGGGCGTAGCGCCCCCGGCTTGAAATCATCGCCGCCATGGCTTACTCGCAGCAGTGCTCGCAGTCGTGGCCGGCGGGGAACTGGCTTTCGTCGTAGGCAATGCCGTGACGGTCGTAGTAGTCCTTCATGGCAGCCTTGATTGCCTCCTCGGCCAGGACGGAGCAGTGGAGCTTGTGGGCGGGCAGACCGTCCAGCGCCTCGGTGACTGCCTGGTTGGTGAGCTTCAGAGCCTCGGAGACGGGCTTGCCCTTGATGAGCTCCGTGGCCATGGAGCTGGAGGCAATGGCGCTGCCGCAGCCAAAGGTCTCAAACTTCACGTCGTCGATGGTGTCGTCCTTGATCTTCAGGTAAATCTTCATGATGTCGCCGCACTTGGCGTTGCCCACTTCGCCCACGCCGTCGGCGTCCTCGATAACGCCCACGTTCCGGGGGTTGCGGAAGTGGTCCATGACTTTTTCAGAATAGAGTGCCATAATAATATCTCCTTCGTAGGGCGGCCAGACCCCTGGCCGCCGGGTTTCTTTTATTGAGCTGTGATGGCCGACCGGATTTGCCGATAAAGGGCACAGGCGGCCGCCCTACGGTCAACCAATCACGAATTGTCTTTTTCCGGCCATCAGGTCCCGCCACACTGGGGACATGGCCCGAAGCTGCTCCACCACGTCCTTCACAGCGGCGATGATGGCGTCCACGTCCGCCTCGGTGGTCTCCTTGGCGTCCAGCGTCAGCCGCAGGGAGCCGTGAGCGACCTCGTGGGGACGGCCAATGGCCAGCAGCACGTGGCTGGGGTCCAGAGAGCCGGAGGTGCAGGCGGAGCCGGAGGAGGCGCAGACCCCCTTGTCGTCCAGAAGCAGCAGGAGGCTCTCGCCCTCAATGCCTTCAAAGCAGAAGCTCACGTTGCCGGGGAGTCGGTGGGCCAGATCGCCGTTCACCGCCCCGTGGGGGATCTCTTTCAAACCGGCAATCAGCCGATCCCGGAGGGCTGTCAGTCTGGGCATGGCCTGGGGCAGCTCCGCCACCGCCTCTTCCAGGGCGGCGGTCATGCCCATAATGCCGGCCAGGTTCTCCGTGCCGGCCCGCTTGCCCCGCTCCTGGGCGCCGCCCTCGATCAGATTGGAGAGGATGATGCCCTTCTTGGCGTAGAGCACGCCCACGCCCTTGGGGCCGTGGAACTTGTGGGCGGACAGAGACAGCAGGTCGATGTTGTCCTCCTGTACGTTGACGGGGATGTGACCCACGGCCTGCACCGCGTCGGTGTGGAACAGCACGCCCGCCTTGCGGCAGACCGCGCCGATTTCCCGGATGGGCTGGATGGTGCCGATCTCGTTGTTGGCGTACATGATGGTCACCAGGCAGGTCTCAGGGGTGATGGCCGCCTCTACCTGCTCCGGGGTCACCAGGCCGTTCTCGTGGACGTCCAGATAGGTGACGGTGAAGCCCTCTTTTTCCAGCTTCTTCAGGGTGTGAAGCACGGCGTGGTGCTCAAAGGCGGTGGAGACGATGTGGGTCTTCCCCTTCCGCTTGCCCAGGATGGCCGCGGAGCGGATGGCCTGGTTGTCGGCCTCGGAGCCGCCGGAGGTGAAGGTGATCTCCCGGGCGTTGGCCGCGCCGAGGACCTTCGCCACCCGGGTCCGGGCGTCGGTCAGGGCCTCCATGGCAGCCTGGCCTACGGAGTGCAGGCTGGAGGGGTTGCCGTAAATCTTGTCCATATAGGGCAGCATGGCCTGGATGGCTGTCTGGCTCATCCGGGTGGTTGCCGCGTTGTCAGCATAAATGGTCATGGAATGCCTCCTTTGTTCTGTCTGGGCGTATCATATCACATACTTACCTACTATGTCAATAGGCAAATAAGAGATACACACAAAAATCACCCGAACGCGGAAAAGCGGCAGACGCTTTTCCGCGTTCGGGTTCAAAGCACAGAAACAGTTTGAATTCCGTATCGTTCAAAGGCGGCAATCGCGGCCTCGTCGATCCGTTCTCCCGGCATCAGGATGGGAACGGCGGGGGGACAGCTCACCCCGGGCCGGGCCAGAATCCGGCCCAGGCTTTTTGCCGCCGGAATCGCCGCCGCCGGGGCCAGCATGGCCTCCCGGATGGAGCAGACTGCCTCCGGCAAGACAGGGGCGGTCATCGGCCGCCCGCCCGGGTCCAAAGTCTTCTCCCCCAAGGGGAAGGCATTTTTCAGCGCCGTTTCCAGCCGGGCCAAGTCCTCGTCGGCGTTGCCGGGAGAGAGCATAAACACGATATAATCCGGGTCTGCGAATTCGCAGCAGATACCGGCCTGTTCCAGAGCGGCAGCCAGTGCAAGCCCGCTCCCTGGCCCGTCATCCTGAGCGGAGCGAAGCGGAGTCGAAGGATCTGCTCCATCGTCCTTTTGGGCCGCAAGGAGTACGGATTCTTCCCTGCGCGCAGAATGACAGCAAATCGTCAGCTTCATGGGCTCGTCGCCCACAACATCCCAGCCTGCTGTACGAAGCCGTCCTTTCAGGGCCTCCACTTTTGGCAGGAAGGCGGCCAGAGCTTCCGGCAGCCGCTCCAAATATGGATTGGCAAGGTCCAGGGACTGCAAGATCAAATAGGACGGCGAGGTGGAGCCGAACAGCGCCAGGGCATCCCGCACGTCCTCTGTCCGCAGGGGACGGGGTTTTCGCCCCGTCTCTAAAAACAGATGCGCCGCAGCGTGCAAATAAGCGCCCCCTGTCAGCACCGGCAGGGTTTTGTGGGCGGAGTCACTGCAGAGATCAGCCCCCAGGTCCATGGGGTGCCGGGCCGGATGCAGGAAGTGCAGATAGGCCCCGTGGGCGTTGTCCACCAGCAGCAGGGCCCCGTGGGCGTGGCAGACCTCCGCCAGCGGCCCCAGGTCCGGAAGGAAGCCCAGATAGTCCGGGCAGGTGAGATAGACCGCTTCCGCGCCGCTCTCTGTGAGGGCGGCGTCCAACTCCTCTAGGCTGGGTTGGGCGGAGAGATAGGAGCCGTCGGAAGGGGGCAGCCAGGCCACGTCCAGGTCCAGCAGGGCCGCCGCCGATAAAAACGCCCTATGCACGTTCCGGGCCGCCAGAACGCGGAAGCTGCCTGTTTCTTTCTGTAGGGACAAGCACTGCTTGTCCGCGGACGAGCGATGCTCGTCCCTACATTCCGGATTCTTGATCCCTTGGCGTGCTTTGCACGCCAATAAAAGCATCGCCCGGATGCAGTGGGAGGAACCTTCCGTGGAATAGAAGGTGGGACAGCCGAAGAGCCGGGAGGCGTTGGCTTCACTCTCAGCGATGATTCCGGCGGCCTCGTAGAGAGAATCCGCGCCGGGAATTTCCGTGATGTCCCATTCTTCACAACCCAAAGGCCCCCGCCCCTTGTGGCCCGGCATGTGGAGCCGGACCGGAGCGGAGGAAATATAGCCTTTTACGAAATGGCAGATCGGTGTGTCCATGGGTTAGAAGGAAGAGGTAAGAAGTAAGAGGTAAGAAGTAAGAAGTAAGAGGTGAAGTACTTGTCACTTTTTACTTCTTACTTGTTATTTGTCTTGCCGCTGCCAGCATTAACGCGCATTCCATGCGCTTGCGGAACAGGTCGCAGCCGTAGGCATAGGTGCCGGTGATCTTCCCGGTGGCGTGGTAGGCGTTGGCGGCGCAGCCGCCGGAGCAGTAGAGGCGGGCCCAGCAGTCCCGGCACTCGGGACGGGCGTAGACGTTGCAGGCGGCGAACTGGTCCTGAATTTCATGGTTGGTAACGCCGGTCCAAATGTCGCCCAGGCGGAACTTTTCTTCCCCCACGAACTGGTGGCAGGGGTAGAGGTCGCCCCAGGGGGTGACGGCCATGTACTCCGTGCCGGAGCCGCAGCCGGAGATGCGCTTGTAGATGCAGGGGCCGCCGGTGAGGTCGATCATGTAGTGGTAGAAGGTGAAGGGTTTCCCCTCCTTGTCCCGCTCCAGCATCAGCTTGGCCAGGTCCTCATACTGCTGCATGACGATGGGCTTATCCGCCTCCGTCAGAGCGGAGGGATCGTCAGGGGCGCAGACCACCGGCTCCATGCTGAGCTCGGTGAAGCCCAGATCCAGCATGGTCTGAACGTCCTTCAAAAAATCCGGATTGGCGTGGGTAAAGGTGCCCCGCATGTAGTAGCCCTTGCCGCCCCGGGCCTCCACGAAGCGCTGGAACTTGGGTACGATCCGCTCCCAGCTTCCGTTTCCGGCGAAGTCCACCCGGAACCGGTCGTGGATTTCCTTTCGGCCGTCCAGAGACAGGACCACGTTGTGGCATTCCCGGTTGGCAAAGTCGATCACATCTTCGTCCACCAGCACGCCGTTGGTAGTAAGGGTGAAGCGGAAGTGCTTGCCTTTCTCCTTCTCCATGGAGCGGGCGTAGGCCACCAGATCCTTCACCACCTGGAAGTTCATCAGCGGCTCGCCGCCGAAGAAGTCCACCTCCAGGTTTTTCCGGGTGCCGGAGTGCTCCACCAGGAAGTCCAGCGCCCGTTTGCCCACTTCAAAGGACATGACAGCCCGGTCCCCATGGTACTTGCCCTGGCTGGCAAAGCAGTAGGAGCAGTTGAGGTTGCAGGTGTGGGCCACGTGGAGGCAGAGAGCCTTGATAACCCCGGAGGTCTTGGCCTTGAGCCGGCCCGCCATGGGCTGATAGTTGTCCGGGGTGAAGAGCTTGCCTGCGTTTTTCAGAGCGGTGAGTTGGTCGTAGGCCTGATTCAGCTCGTCCTGGTTTGTTTTGTCGGCGTATTTGGCCGCCAGGACTGCAATCAGAGCCTCCCGGGCGGTGTTTTCATAGCCCGCGATCATGTCGTAGGCGATTTCGTCCACCAGGTGAATGGAGCCGGAGCAGACGTCCAGCACGATATTATAGCCGTTCAGCTTGTATTGATGTATCATATTTTTCTCCAATTGCGGAAAAACGCCGCCATTCCGGCAGCGTTTTACCTGGGACGGATGTCCTTACTTGTTCTCGCAGTTCTGGTTGGCGATGCCGCAGCTGGTCTTGCAAGCGGACTGGCAAGAGGTCTGGCACTCGCCGCAGCCGCCGTTCTTGGCGCTCTCGCAGAGGTTGCGGGTCTCAAGGGTCTTGATCTGAATCATGGGATAGCCTCCGTTGTTTTTAAGTTTTACCTTGGAATTATAGCATGCCTTGCCGGGAAAGTCAAGAATTTCTCAAAAAGCCGTGGGAGCTTGAAAACAGTCCCCACGGCTTCTTGCTGTGATTCTTACTTTGGCATTAATTGTAGCTGCCGGGAATGCTGCCGATGCCGATCTGTCGATAGATACGCGTGATGAGCGTGCGCAGGTTCGCGACGCTCAACTCCAGGATCTGGGTGGGCCGCTGGGACAGAGGCTCCACTGCGTCGTTCTTGGGGCTGATCGCTACGGTGATCTTTGCGGTTCCCCGGAAGGGGAGCGTGGGATCAAGGGAGGTCATAGCGCCCATGTTGAGATCGAACTCCACCCGCGCCGCGTCTCCGTCGGGACGGAAGCGGAGGTCAAAGCCCTGAAAAATGGAGTTCAAGATTTCTGAGCCGGGGATGTCGGAGCCGATGGACGGGCTCTTAGCGTCACCATCAAAGCGGAGGGTCAAGCGGCCGTCCGCATCAGTGTAGACCGCT
Source organism: Oscillospiraceae bacterium (assembly GCA_016282135.1). Lineage (GTDB taxonomy): Bacteria > Bacillota > Clostridia > Oscillospirales > Oscillospiraceae > JAFRPC01. Next base: position 41,795 of record JAEEKA010000118.1, on the reverse strand, counting down.
TCCAAATTGGATTCCTGGTTGTTGGCGCCGGGCGTGGTGTCCACCGTCTTGACGATGAGTTTGCCGTCTGCCACGGTGTAAGTGGACTCGCCGCAGGATTTCAGCACCATTTTCCCGGTGGCCGCATCCTGCTGATAGTTGGAGATTCCTACTCGGGAGCAGGGATTGTCGGTTCCCAGCAACTCGACCTGCAGGGCCGACACGCCTTTGCTGCTCTTGGTCTGGCTTTCAAGGTAGGCGCCGATCAGCATTTCGTCCGCCACGCGGAAACGAATCGAGCGGGAACTCTGGCCGAGGCCCTGGAGGAGGATAACCCTCGCGCAGGGCAGGATCTTGTCGATCTCCGGGTTCGTCCGCATGGAATTTTGAATGGTCTTGGCCTTGGAAGCCATCTTGTCCAGCAGGGCCTGGTCCCAGACCAGCACGTAGGTTTCGCCTTCGGCGGTGAAGGAGTCTTCCCCATCCTCGGCGGTGGCCTTCCGGTAGGAGACGGAATCCATAAAGTCGGACCAGTCGCTGCCGAAGGCGTCCTTCATGGCCCGGTCAGAAGTGCCGTCCGTCAGGAAGGAGAGGGAGAAATCGTCGGGCAGCTTGGCCGTGGTTCCGGCAAGCTTGCCCAGAGGGGATTCGTTGAACTTTTTGCCGAAGTCCTTCACCGGCAGAGCGAGGGTCTCGCCTTCGGTCAGCACATAGGAGGAGGCAAACTGGATCTGATCCGGATCCAGATAGAGATCAACGGGGATCCTCTGTCCGTCATTTTCCAGGACTGCGTTCAGTCGGGATTGATTGGTTTTTCCGTTCCGATCCATGGACAGCTGCAGGGAGTATTCCCCCGAGTTCCCGGAGACGGTCAGATCCAAATGGAGGCCGTCAGCCTGCAGAGCAGCCAGGATGTTTTCCTGGTACTTGTGGAGATTGGGCAGGTCCTTGGTGTAGTCCATGTAGGACCGCATGGTGTTTTCTGCCGCCTGCTTCAGGCTGGCAAGGGGATCCTTGCGAGGGAGGTTTTTCAGGAACCACCAACCGCCTGCGGCCAGCAGGGCCAGGAGCAGGCAGCCCAGCGCGATGGCCAGACCTTTTTTGCTCCGGTGCTCCCGGGGAGTCTTGCCATTGAGGACAAAGGGACCGTCGGAATCCTCATAGGCGCTTACCTGCGGATAGGCAGGGGCATCCGGCATAGACGCCCGGGGCCGGTCCGGCGCGGTATGGCCAAAGGCGTCCGTCATGGGCTTCGGGCGAACGTCCGAAGCGGGTTCCGGAACGGGTTCCAGAACGGGATCTTGATTTTCATTGAACATTTTCTTCTTTCCTCCTTAAAAAATGGAAACGATCTGCAAAATAGACGTTTTTCCTAATCACGCAACGCAGTACGCGTCTATCCCGTCTATGGGAGAGATTATATCATCGGTGGAGCCGGAGCACCATAACAAAAACTGCAAAATTGAGGGCTCCATTTCTACACAAGCTGCAAAAAGCGGGCGTCAATCCCCGGAAACGAACGGTTGTCCCGATGCCTCAAGGTTGGCAGACTGCTGGGAGATTCTTTCAAAGTCCGCCTCCTCCAGCAGGACCGCGTTTTGCAGCAGGTCCAGAGCCAGGGGATGGAAGTCCGCCCAGCGGCTGCATTTGCGCAGACGCTTCCAGGCCCGCTCGTCGGGCAGCAGCAGGGAAAGATAGAGCCACAGCTCCTTAAACTTGGGCAGTACGGCCCCGTCCGGGTGCATGGAGGCCAGATACCGGGCGGCCAGCTCCTCGTGGAAGGCCACAAGCGCGGCCCGGTCCCGGGCGCTTCCCCGGCAGCGGGCAATCAGGGCAGGATCAGCCAGCAGACCCCGGCCGATCATCACCCCGGCCAGATCGGGATAAGCCGTTTCTGCCCTTTGGACGTCCGCGGGGGTAAAAAGGTTCCCGTTATACCGCAGGGGGAAGGGCAAAAGCTTCGCTGCCAGCCGGAAGGCCTCCAAGTGGACCTCCCCCTTGTAGAGCTCCCGGCGGGTCCGTGGATGAACAGTGAGCTCCCGGATGGGATAGCGGGCCAGAACGGGCAGCAGAGCCTCCCATTCCGCCGGGTCCTCCAGGCCGATTCGGGTCTTGACGGAGACCGGCAGGGGGGCGGCGGCGAAGATCGCCTCCAGGAAGCGCTCCAGAGCGTCCGGGTCCCGGAGCAGGCCGGAGCCCTTGCCCTTGCTGACGACCGTGCCGGAGGGACAGCCCAGGTTCAGGTTGACCTCCCGGTAGCCCAATTCTCCGATGGCCTGGGCAGCCCAGAGAAAGTCGGCGGGCTCCCGGGTCAAAAGCTGGGGCACAAGCCGGTCGCAGCCCAGTGGGCCAGGATCCAGCTCTCGGAGCTGGCGGGGGGTAAGCTGATGAACCGAGGTGGGAGAGAGGAAGGGAATCCAATAGCGGTCCACCCCGGGGAAGCAGGCGGCATGGACCTCCCGAAAATCCCGGCCAGTGATCCCTTCCAGGGGCGCGAAATCCAGCGTCATGGCGTTATTCTCCACGGTTTTCAAGCTGCTCGGGTAAGGCAATGTCCCGGGCAGCGTGGTATTGGAAGCTCAGGCTGGTCAGCGGGATCGCGTTGATTTCGCCGGAAAAGGAGATTTCCAAAGTCATCGTGCCGCTGGAGGCGCCTTCCGTGAGCAGGAAGAAGAGATCAATCAGTCGTTCCGTCCCGGGGGCGCCGCCTTTATAGTTCGTGGAGACGCCATAGCGTTCTCCTGTGGGCAGAACAAGCGAATAGCACACGGCGGGCGCCCATTCCGCGGGAAGGGGCGGAACATCATAACGGATATAAACCTGGGAAAGATCTGTAACCACGTCGGGAAGCGGTTCTCCGGCCTCCCCGTAGACCAATTCAAAGCTGCTGTCCGAGTGCAAGCGGTCAAGCTCATCCTGTAGTTCCTTGGCGCCCGGATATTGCGCCTCCACCAGAATATCCAGATAGCTTTTGATGGTATCATTCATTTCCGGGAACTTCTGAACGGAAAAAAGATACATGCAGTCCAGCTGCCTTCGGGCGGAATCCCGATGATTTTCCAGCTCGGCGAACCAGAATACGGCGAGACTGTATTCTTCATTTGCTTCGTAGGCCACAGCCAGGCGATAGGTGCATTCTCTGCATTGCGCCTGGGCGTCCGCATAACTTCCGGCATTGGCGAAGTAGTTCCGCGCATCGTCATAATAGGTGATTTGGGTGAATGGGTCATCCAGTCCGTCAGCTCTTGCAGCGCGCAGAGCGCCCAGCGTATAATTGCAATACTGCTCCAGCTCTTCCGTCTTGTCGTAGTCCGGGAAGCGGCTGCGAAGCTGCTGCGTGTACTCCAGCCCGGTTTTCGGGTCGTTGTTATTGTAGGCAATCACGCCCAAAGCGTAAATGCAGTCGGCAATCATCGGACTGTCGCTGACTTCGGCCTCCAGATAATCCAGCGCGTCCTGATAGTTCCCCTCGCACATCAGTGACCGGGCTTTCTCGTCCCTGCACTGAGCGATGCGGGTCTTGCTGTCGCGGTAATCCTCCATCGTGGAAAAGAGCGAGAGGGCCCGATCGTAGTGTCCCTCGCCCATCTGAGACATGGCCTCCCGGTAATGGAGTACGGGCATAATATAGCGGTCGGCGAGAAGCGTGCCGAGAACCAGCACCGCTGCCAGCGCGGTAAAAATAATTGCCTTACGCCTGTTTTGAGAGGGCCTTTTTTCCGCCTGCCTCAATTCGGGTTCCGGCAGAGGCACGCGGGGAGTCGGCCGCGGCAAATCCTTCGCCGGAGTCGGCGGCATATATTCCTTTGGGCCGAGAGGGGCCGGGACTACCGACAGCGGCGAGACAGAGATACCGGCTGCAGAGCAGTCTTCAGCTGAATCCGCGGGCGGATTTTGGGGCGCCTCTTCGGGCGCGGGACGGCGAAATTGGGCGTGCGAATCCGCCTGATTCGCCTGCAGATCGGATGGGATCCGGAAGGGGTGGTTGTCTGTCATGAGAGCCTCCGAAGCAGTTCGGGTTATTCAAAAAGAAAAAGCATATTACACCTAATTATACAATATTACGCCGGTTCCTGCAATGATTTTTTACATTTCTCCGGTTCTGCCCTTGCAGATTTTTGCGGGATGTGTTATGATACAGCATATTCAACGGATTTGAAATCAGGGGACATTATGAAAAACAAAGACCGTACAGCCCTTCGGGCCACGCTGGCGGCAGTTTTCTGCCATTCCTTTTGGGGGCTGAGCTTTCTCGCCTCCCGGAAGGGGCTGGATTCTGCCCACGTCTTCGTGCTGCTGAGCCACAGATTTTTGATTTCCTTCCTGGTGATGCACTGCTTTCCCCGGCAGGTAGGCCGCCTCCGGGAGGCCAAGGGGGTTTTTTTGCCCCTGCTGGCCCTGGGCATGGCCCAGCCGGTGATCTATTTCTTTGGGGAGCAGTACGGCATTCTCCACTCCACCACCAGCTTTTCCGGCGTGATGATCGCCATGATTCCGGTGGCCTCCACCCTGGCGGCCTGGCCCCTTCTGAAAGAGCGGCCCACGGCGGGGCAGTTGGTGTTCAGCCTGCTCTCCGTGGGAGGCGTCATCGGCATCGGCCTCATGAGCGGCAGCTCCGGGGCTCTGGATGGAATCGGCGTGGCGGCTCTGCTGGTGGCGGTGGCCGCGGCCGCGGCCTATACCCTGCTGTCCCGGCGAATCTCCGCCCGGACCTCCCCCTTTACCCGCACCTACGCCATGATGGCCGTGGGGGCCCTGGTGTTCACGGCCCTGGCCCTGATTCAGTGCAGGGGAAGCCTGGCAGAGTATTTCCGCCCCCTGGGGGAGACCCCCTATCTGCTGTCGGTGCTGTTTTTGTCTCTGCTCTGCTCCGTGGTGAGCTTCTTCCTCTCCGGCTATGCCCTTACCCGGCTGCCGGTGGCCCGGGAGACGGTGTTCTCCAATCTGACCACGGCGGTGTCATTCTTTGCCGGGGTGGTCATTCTCCGGGAGCCCTTCTCCTGGCTGTCTCTGGTCTGCATCCTGCTGATCCTGGCGGGGATCTACGGCGTCCAGCGGACGGCACCAAAAAATGAAGCGCAATCATTTTCAAAATAATACGGAAAAGGAGACGATCCCATGAACGAAATCTACGAATTTCTCAAAAACGCGCAAACCTACTACCTGGCAACGGTGGAGGGCGATCAGCCCCGGGTCCGCCCTTTCGGCACCGTGGACCTCTTTGAGGGAAAGCTCTACATCCAGACCGGCAAGGCGAAGCCCGTCTCCAAGCAGCTCCACGTCAACCCCAAGGCCGAGATCTGCGCCTTCATGGACGGCAAATGGCTCCGGGTAGCGGGAGAGCTGGAAGCCGACGAGCGGGTAGAAGCCAAGAAGCACATGCTGGACGCCTACCCCATGCTCCGCAGAATGTACGACGAAAACGACGGCAACACCGAAGTGCTGTACTTCAAGCACGGCGTCGCCACCTTCTCCTCCTTCACCGAGGCGCCCCGGACCGTAGAGTTTTGAGCTTATAAACCGGGGCCGGTACTGTGTGGAATCACACGGTACCGGCCCCGGTCTTTTATTGGGCTTTCATGCGCAGCAGCCCGGCACAGTCGGAAATTTGCTCAAACTCCACGGCGGGAAATTCGGCTTTCATTTCCTCAAATACGAAATAGAACTCCTCGTCGTCCCATTCGTCCCCCGCGGCCCGGCGGCAGGCCTCCTGGGCCGCTTGGTCCACAAAGGCCACGTCGCCGATCAGAAGCTCTCCGCCGGGGTCTAGCCGATCCAGAAGCAGGCGGAGGATGGGGGGCTTTTCCTCCGGCCGCAGGTGGTGCAGGGCGTAGGTGGCGATGATGCAGTCATATCGTCTTTCCGCCAGCGCCGGGGCAAGCCCCCGGGAGAAGTCCCCCTGCACCAGGGTGGCCTTCGGCATCTTCTCCCGGGCCAGCTCGATCATCCGTTGGGAGAAGTCCTGGCCGTACACCCGGCAGCCCGCTTCGTAGAGCCTGGCGGTGAGAACGCCGGTGCCGAAGCCCAGGTCCAGGACGGTGGGAGTTCCCTTTTGCCGGACGATCTCGTAGATTCGCCCCAGCAGCCGCTTGTAGCCCGCGAAGGGGTAGCTGTTTTCCTCGTCGGACAGACCTACGCTCTTGTCGTACCCGTCTGCCCAGAGGTCAAATCCTTTTTGATTCAGCATGGTTTATTCTTCCTCTCCGCGCCGATTGTGCGGATCGGCCAGATACGCTTCCTTTGTCAGCAGCAGATGAACGATTCCGTTCTCCATCCCGGCGTCCCGGAAGCCAACAGCCTTGTGAATGTGATAAGCGGCGTCCCGGGTGGTCTCGAAATCATTGTGCAGTCTGGAAATCCCATTCACCCGGAAGGCCCGATCCAGCAGCAGCTGAAGCCCCTGTCTGCCGTAACCATTGCCCCGCTCCGGGGCATAGAGCAGAATGCCCATGTCCCACCAGTCCTGTTCCGGATTGTGTTGGAAGTTCACCCCGCCTACGAAGGCTCCGTCGGATTTCCGCTGCAAATAGGCGTAGAACCGCTCCGGCTCCCGCCCGATCCAATCCGGATACCAGTCCGCCCAGTCCGCCTCCGTAAAGGGAATACACCCATCCGGCGGGAACCAGGGGGCGTTGTAGGACATGGTAGCAGGGTCAGACAGCAGCTTGATGTAGAACCAGCCGTCCTCCGGCTTTGGAACATAGAGTTGAAGCTCACCCGTTTCATTGTGACAGTTCATGTTCTTCCTCCTTTTCGCAGTTCATTTCCCGCCTATTTTACCACAGAAAAAACCTACGCGCAACATTTTCAAAAAAACACTTGACTCTCACGTTGCGTGATAGTGTATACTGTCCCTGTGAGAAAGGAGGGCATCTTTTATGATGACGGTACACCAGGTCAGCAGGCTGACAGGGGTTTCCATCCGCACCCTGCAATACTACGACGAGATCGGGCTGCTGCCTCCGGCCCGGGTAACGGAGGCAAAATACCGGCTCTATGACGAGGAAGCCCTGGAGCGGCTCCAGCAGATCCTGCTGTTCCGGGAGCTGGAATTTCCCCTGAAGCAGATCAGGGAGATTCTGGACCGGCCGAACTTTGACCGGAAAAAGGCCCTGGATCAGCAGCTCGCCCTGCTGGAGCTGAAAAAGGAACGGCTGGAGAGCCTCATCGCGCTCACAAAAAAACTGCAAGCAACAGGAGGAAATAATATGGAATTTACCGCATTTGACAAAACCAAGCAGGAGGAATACGCTGCCCGGGCCAAGGCCGAATGGGGCGGCACCGAGGCCTGGCGGGAGTATGAACAAAAGAGCGAGGGCAGAACCGACGCCCGGAGTCAGACCATCGCCGCGGGGCTGATGGAGATTTTCACGGAGTTTGCCGCGGTGAAGCAGCTGCCCCCCGCAGGCGGGGAAGCGCAGGCCCTGGTCCGGAAGCTTCAGGACTACATCACCCGGCATTACTACCGCTGCACCGACACCATTCTGGCCGGTCTCGGCCGGGGCTACGGCTGCGGCGGGGAGTTCACCGAGAACATCAACAAAGCCGCAGGCGACGGCACCGCCGAATACGCTGCGGAGGCCATCCGGATTTACTGCGAAAAAGGCCGTCCCGAGTAAGGAGCGGCGCAAAAAACCTGTGGAGTGCCCGACGGGCACTCCACAGGTTTTTACCCTTGAATCAGATTCTTGTAGAAATCCACCGCGCCGGGGAGACAGTCGACGGCGATGTTTTCATTGACCCCGTGCATACCCTGCATCTGCTCCGGCCCATAGATCACCGGGGCGAAACGGATCACGTTGTCACAGATTTCCTGGTAGTACCGGGCGTCTGTGGCCCCGGTCATCACATAGGGGCAGGCGGGCAGGCCGGGGAAGCTGCGCTCCAAAATACGAACCGCGTACTGCCAGGCCTCCCCATGGATGTCCGTGGCGGCGGTGTAGTCGCTGGCTGCCAGCACCTGGGTCTCCAGACCGTATTTCCCGGCCAGCTTCCGAATGATATTCAGGCTTTCCTCCATGCCCTGATGGGGGATGAAGCGCAGATCGGCCCAGACCGCCGCCTCCTGGGGCAGGACGTTGCAGGCGTCGGAGCCGGTCTGCATGGTGAAGGCAATAGTGGTTTTCAGCAGGGCTCCGGCCTGGGGAGAGAGCTTGGGCATTACCAGCTTCAGCAGGGGGCCGAAGAGCCAGATGTTTCCAAAGGCCAGCCGCAGCCCAAAGCCCGCGTAGGGGGCCAGCCGGGCGAACATGGCGGCAACCTCCGGTTCAAACTTCTTCCGGAAGGGGGACCTTTTTTCGACCCGATTTACAAAGGCGGCCAGCCGGGGAATGGGCGAATCGGCGGGCGGGGCGCTGGCGTGACCTCCGCCGGAGCGGGCGGTGAATTTCACGTCGGCCTTGCCCTTTTCAAACACGCCCATCATGGCGAAGTTTCCGGGCACGCCGCCGATGGGGTCGGTGATGATGCCGCCGCCCTCGTCACAGACCAGCCAGGGCTTTACGCCTCTGCGTTTCAGCTCTTCCACCAGCATCCGGCAGCCCGGCCCGGCGAATTCCTCCGTGCGGGAGCTGGAGAGGTAGACGTCCTGGGGCGGAACATACCCGGCTTCCAGCAGCTCCTCCACCGCCTGAAAGAAGGCCATGACGGAGCATTTGGTGTCCGAGGCCCCCCGGCCCCAGACCTTGCCGTCAACCAGGTCCCCGGAGAAGGGCGGGTGCAGCCAGTTTCCCTCCGCGGGGACCACGTCCTGATGGCTCATCAGGACGATGGGCCTGTCGCTTGCCTTGCCCTTCCAGCGGTAGAGCAGATTTCCGTCCAGCTCCGTCTTTTCCAGACTTTGGTGAACCCGGGGAAAAAGCTCCTCCAGCAGTCGGTGGAAGCCCAAAAACTTCTCCCGCTGCTCCGCCTCGGGATCGGACACCGTCTCATACTGCACCATCCGGGCCAGCAGGCGGGCGTATCGGTCCGCCCGGTCTGGGTCGGGAGCCGGACGGTAGGCGGAGACCTTGTGTCCCATGGCCAGGGTTCGAACCAGGGCAATCCCCAGCAGAAGCGCCAGCAGGGCCAGAAATCCCAGCAGAACATAGAGGATCATTTGGCCGCGCCCCCTGCCTTCTTGTATTTCAGCCAGGCCAGCAGGATCGCCAGAGCGCCGCTGGGCAGGATCATAAAGCTGGTGGAGGAAATCAACTTGGGAACGAAAATGAACAGCAGGCTCATCACCGCCAGGGGCAGGACCGCAATGTCCAGATTCCGCCGGAAATATTTATAGGCCATGGCCCCGAAAAGAGCGGGGACCACGTTGTCAAAGGCGGGCGCCAGAGCCGGGGCCTGAAGCACCGGCTGCAGGGGGATCAGCAGCAGAACCCCCAGGGCCAGCACCAGGATTGTCACCAGAGAGGAGGTGGCGATGGACAGGGTGGAGATAATCTCGTTTTCCGGGGTTCCGGCCTTGACGCCCACAATGTCCCGGGCGTTGATGGCGCAGGGAATCTTCATGTTAATCAGGTTTCCGGTGATAAAGGCCAGATAGCCGCCGCCGGCTCCCAGCATGGGGGTGTAGACCAGCCATTCCGCGACGCTGCTCACCAGCCAGATCAGGCCGATGGCCAAAAAGCCGCTGCCTACGGCGGCAAGATCCGGGGCTGTGCCCAGATAGCCGCCGATGACGAAGGGCACGCCCACCAGCAGCACCAGGGTGATGACGCTGGCAACCCGGCCCAGCAGATGGGTGCGCTTGTTGTAGCTTTCAAAAAGGGCCTGCTTTTCCTCGTTGCTCATCGTGCGTCCCTCCTTTCATCGGATGCCGCCCAGCAGCACGGCGGAGGCCATGGCCAGGAGCATGCTGCCCGCGATGGAGAAGCTTTCCACCCAGGCCAGTTTTTTCTTCTCGGACAGCCATACGAAGAAAGCCATTGCCAGGCTGGCGGCCAGGGCCACCGCCAGGGGAAGCCAGTCCCCCCGGAAGCGCAAAAGCCCCTCGCCGGAGACCAGGCCCCCGATATAACTGCCCAGATAGGCGCTGATGAGGCCGATGAACATGGCGGTCATGGTCCGGTCTCCGAAGCCGGGGCCGCCGGAGGCCTGCACCCTGCCGGAGCCGATCCGCCGGAGATAGCGCTTGTTGAACAGAGTGGAAAGCACCATGCCCCACATGATGCAAAGGCTCATGAGCAGGCAGATGGTCACAAAGCCGCCTGCCGTCATGGTGGAGGCGGAAAGGCCCCCCAGCCCCGCCTGCTCCGCGGCGGCGGTGGCTACCTGGGTCTCATAGTGCAGAGCGCCGATGACGGATAGCCGCAGCCAGGGCCAGGGGATGCCCAGACTGCCGGACAGGGCGATGACGCCCAGCAGAATCCCGATGCTGGGCAGCAGGGTGAAGGTCGCGCTGGCGGTGATGACCCGCTTCATCTTGGTGGTGTCGATGCCCATGGCCTTTCCGGCCCGATAGGCGCGGATCAGGAAAAACAGGCTGACCAGAGCGATGAACAGGATGATCCCGCCGCACACGATGTAGAGAAAGGAACTGTTGAGCTGGGAGAGAATCGACATGCAAGGAGCCTCCTTCCGAAACTGTATTCTGTTCGGATTATACCACAGCTTCCCCGCCGCTTCAATCCTGAATCACGCAGAAAAGAGTTGAGAACCGGCGGAAAATCGGGTATAATGAAAAGCAACTTAAGCAGGAACGGAGGCAAAATCGGCATGACGAATGACGAACAGATCAGCCGGATCGAGCAGTATGAAGCAATGATGCGGGAGGCCGAGGTCCTGCTGCAGGGCGGCGACCGATCCCCGGAGACCCTGGCCCGGCTGCGGGAACTGACCCGGGCGCTGGAGGCCTACTATACCGGCGGAGATTGGATGCGGGACTTTGAGGCCGACGAGGCGGGGCTTTTGCCCAAGGACCTGCCCCGGGGCGTTCTCTCGGAGGACGGGATCTACGATCTGCTGGAGACCTTCGGAGAATTGGAGACGGAGTCCGCGATTTTGGAGACCGACAGGCTCATTCTTCGCCCCTGGGTGGAGTCGGACGCGGAAGAATGCTTCCGCTATGCCCAGGACCCCCGGGTGGGGCCGGCCGCGGGCTGGCCCGTCCATGCAGACGTGGAGGAATCCCGCCGGGTGATCCGGGAGATTCTGGCGGTGCCGGAGACCTACGCCATCGTCTGGAAGCAGAGCGGCCAGCCCATCGGCGCGGTTGGATTGAATTTCAAAACCGCCGCAGCCCCGGAAAGCGACGAAGCGGAGCTGGGCTACTGGCTGGGGGTGCCCTGGTGGGGCCGGGGCATTATGCCGGAGGCGGCCCGGGCGCTGCTCCGTCACGCCTTTGAGGATCTGGGCCTGGCCCGGGTCTGGTGCTGCTACTTCGACGGCAACGACAAATCCCGGCGGGTCCAGGAAAAGCTGGGCTTCCGGTATCGGAAGTCCATCCCGGACTTCCCCGTCCCCCAGCTGGGAGAGACCCGGACGAATCACGTCAACTGTCTCACCGCGGCGGAATGGCGGGCTCTGCAGGAGCAGCAAAGGGGAATCGGGAGCAGAATCCTGGTTTTGGGCTGTTCCGGCGCGGGAAAGAGCGTCTTCGCTCGGCGCCTGCAGGAGAAAACCGGCCTGCCTCTGATCCACCTGGACAACATTTGGTGGAAGCCGGACCGGACCCATATCAGCCGGGCGGAATTTGACCGGCGGCTGGCGGAGATTGTGCGCGGCGACGCCTGGATTCTGGACGGCAATTACAGCCGGACCTACGAGCCTCGCATTCGGGCCTGCGATACGGTGATTTTTCTGGATTACAGCGAGGATACCTGCATGCAGGGCATCACGGAGCGGGTGGGCGAGGACCGGCCGGACATGCCCTGGACGGAGCAGGCGCTGGACCCGGAGCTGGTGGAGCTGGTACGATCTTTTCAAAGCGAGGCCCGTCCGAAGCTGCTTGCCCTGCTGGAGCAATTCCCGGACAAGCAGGTTGTGACCTTCCGCTCCCGTGCCGAAGCGGAGGCCTGGCTTTCGGAACTGTAGCGCGGGCAATCTTCCGGCCAAAGCCGCGAATTATTATGGGGAACTTTTCTTTCGCTTTGTCGTCTATAAAACTGACTCCGGCAGAATTACTTTGAAACGCAAAGCGAAAGGATGAAAACAGATGAAACTGAAAACTACCCTATCTCTGTTCCTGGCAGCCCTTCTGCTGCTGTCCTGCTTCACCGGCTGCGCCGGCGCCGAACCCACCGGGACTACCGCCGGAAATCAGCCGCAGGTGAGGAATAACGAACCCGCCTCCGCCGAAGTGCTCTCCGCCGTCACCAACGCAAAACCGCTGGGCTTCACAGCCTTTGACAGTCAGCTGGTGGAATACCTGAAGCAGACCGGCAAGGCGGACGAGAACTTCACCGTCTCTCCCCTGTCCTTCAAGGCGGCCCTGACCATGGCGGCCCTGGGCGCGGAGGGGGAGACCCAGGCCCAGCTTCTGGCGGCTCTAGGCTTCCGGAACCTGGAGGAGCTCCGGGCCTGGTACAGCACCGTCCTGGCGGGAGCGGACAACTTTGAAGCTTTTTTTGCGGAGATGGAGAAAGAAAACGCCGCCTATCAATCCGAATTTCCGGGTTTCAGCAGTTCCGCTGCCAATAAGGAAAGACAGTCGGCCTATCGGGTCGTCAACTCCGTGTGGTCCAATCAGGAGCTGCCCGGGGAATTCCGTCAGAGCTTCCTGGATGATATCGCCAAAACCTGCCGGGCTGAGGCCTGCTCCGCCAAGGCAGCGGAACTGGCCGACGCCGTGAACGCCTGGGTCAAGGAACAGACCAACGGCCTGATCCCCTCCATCCTGGACGACGCCTCTGAGGTATCTGCGGTTTTGGTAAACGCCCTGTACCTGAAATCCGGCTGGGAGAGCAGCTTCCGCAAGTTGGAGGAGCGCGCGTTTACTACCGTCTCCGGGGAAACTGTGCAGAAGCCCTTTATGGGTAAGACATCCAGGCTGAACTATTACAGCGACGAGAAGACGCAGCTTGTCCGGGTACCGCTCCAGGGCGGCATGTCTATGGTGTTCGTCCTGGGAGACGATACCAACCTGGCCGAAAAGCTCAGCAAGGCCGAGAGTAGACTGGTGGAGCTCACCGTCCCCATGTTTGACGTGGAGACCTCCCTGGACAAGAAGGAGCTTGTGAACTATCTTCGCCTGTTGGGCTGCGACAGGATGTTTGACGGCCAAAAGGCGGAATTTGACCCCATGTACACCAGCTCTCTCTACGTGGGCGATATCATCCAGAAGGCCAAGGTCCACATTGACGAGGAGGGCCTGGAGGCCGCTGCCGTTACCGCGCTTGCAATGTACGCAGGCGCAATGATGCCGAAGCCGGAGGAGCCCGTGAGCTTCTGTGCCGACCGCCCCTTCAGTTTCTACGTGGTGAACGGCGGCGAGACCCCCGAGCTGCTCTTCTGGGGGCAGATTGTCAAGTAAAAAGCCGGCTGCCCCGTGTCTTGATACACAAGACACGGGGCAGCTTTTATGTCGGCAGTTTGCGGCGCTGCAAAATCGCTTCTCCGTTCAGCACCGCTTCCCGGAGGGCTTCGCCCTCGTAGCGGAGCTTGAGGGAGAAAAAGGGAACCCGGCGCTCCATCAGGTCCAGGAAAATTTTGTCCCCCTCCCACTGGGGCAGGCTGCGGAACTTTTCCTTGGGGACCCATTCCAGCACGCCCTCGTCGCAGTCCCGGAGGGCGCCGGCAAAGTCCGTGGCGTGGAAGAGGTGCATATACTCTCCCTCCCAGCGGTCGGAGACGAAGGTGACGATGCCGCAGTACCGGGGCGACAGCAGGCTCAGGCCGGTTTCCTCCCGGGCTTCCCGGAGAACGCAGTCCTCGGGGCTCTCATTCTCCTCAAAGTGGCCGCCGATGCCGATCCACTTGTCCCGGTTTTCATCGTTGACCTTTTTGACCCGGTGGAGCAGCAGATAGGCTCCCTCCCGCTCGATGTAGCAGAGTGTGGTGTTTTTCATTGCTTGTTGACGATGATGTTGACGGCGCTGTGGAGATTTTCGATCTCGATCTCGGCGCTGCCCTTGGCAAATTCTCCGTCCAGGGTCCAGTCCATGCCGGGGTCGGCAGTGACGGCAAGCCGGGAGGCGGACCGGAAAACCAGGGAGGGAGAGTCGTACTTCTGCGTGGTCAGGGCCCGGATGACCTCCGCCAGCTCTCCCATGCTGCCGGGATATTTCACCAGCAGCAGCTCAAACTGCCCGTCGTCCATGTCCACGATCTTCGGGTCCAGGGTCAGGATCCCGCCCACGGAGGTGGAGTTGCTGACAGCGCCGAAGATATAGTCTCCCTCTTCCCGGACGCCGCTGTCCAAGGTCACGGCCACATGGTAGCGGTGCAGGGAGGCGATTTCCTTGATGCCCCCCAGCACGTAGGCCAGGTGGCCCAGAGCGTTCTTGACGCTCTGGGAGGTGGCGTAGGAGGTCTTGGTAAAGGCGCCGAAGGAGGCAACGTAGGTGAAATAGCGGTCCCGGAACCGCCCCACGTCATAGGGCTGGGGGTGGCCCGCCGCGATATACTGGGCGGCCTCGATCACGTTCTTGGGCAGTCCCAGACTGGAAGCAAAGTCGTTGGTGGAACCGGCGGGGATGTAGCCGATGGGGGTCTTGGACCCCACCCGGACCACGCCGGAAATCACTTCGTTAAAGGTGCCGTCGCCGCCGATGCAGACGATCAGGTCCGCCCAGCCGGCGTATTTGGCGGCCAGCTCCGTACCGTCCCCCCGCTTTTGGGTCATGCAGCTCAGGCAGACGTAGCCTGCCCGGGCAAATACGGACAGAATCTCCGGCAGGTGGGGGTTGGCCTTCTTGGTTCCGGCGGCCGGATTCATGATCAGCAGTAATTTTTTCATATGTGATGGTATCTCCTTTTCAGAAGAAAGAGGGAAAAGGTAAGAGGTGAGAAGAAAGAGGAAGGAGAAGAATACCGCTGTCTTCTTACTTTTTACTTCTTACATTTTACCGCGTCCATCTTCCGTTCAGCCGTGTTTGATGCGAGCGCTTCCAGGGCCTGCCGGGCTGCGGCCTGCTCCGCCCGCTTTTTGCTGGTGCCCGCTCCGGAGCCGATGGGTTCGCCGTTGAGCAGCACCCGGACGGAAAAGGTCTTGTCGTGATCCGGGCCGCTTTCTCCCAGCAGCTCATAGCTAAGCTGCTGGTTTTTCTTTTGCTGGATCAGCTCCTGAAGCATGGTCTTGTAGTCGGCGTTCAGCTTGACCCGGGCCTTTACGTCCACCAGGACGTGATCGTAAATAAAACGCTTGGCGGCAGTCAAACCGCCGTCCAGATAGATGGCCGCGATGACGGCCTCCACCACGTCTGCGATGATGGATACTCTGTGGCGTCCGCCGCCGGCCTCCTCGCCCTTGCCCAGGCGCAGATACTCGCCCAGTCCCAGCTTTTTGGCTGTCTCGGCCAGGCTGGTCTCGCAGACCAGCTCCGCCCGGAGCTTGGTGAGCTCCCCTTCGTGGAGCTGAGGAAAGGTGCCGATCAGATAGTCCGCCGCGGTGAATCCCAGAATGGAATCCCCCAGAAATTCCAGCCGCTCATAGCTCCGCAGCCCGTCCTTGTAGACCTCATTGGCATAGGAGGTGTGGGTAAGAGCCGTCTCCAGCAGGGAGAGATCCCGGAAGCTGTAGCCGATGGCCTCTTGCAGCGTGCGCATCATTGGGCCTCCCTGGGCAGGATCATCCCGTCGATGTTGTCGGTGATGGCCTGGCAGATCTCGCCCTCCACGGCGGCCACCGCCTGCCGGATGGCGCCCATAACGGCCTCTGCGTCCGCGGAACCGTGGGCCTTGATCACGGGCTTGCAGATACCCAGCAGCATGGTGCCGCCCACCCGGCGATAGTCCATGATGCTCAGAAGCTCCTTCAGATCCTTTTTCAGCAGCAGGGCAGCCAGCTTGGTTTTGAAGTTTTTCAGCAGCATGTGCTTTACCAGAGAGCCCATGAACATGCCGGTGCCCTCCACGCCCTTCAAAAAGACGTTGCCGGAGAAGCCGTCGGCTACCAAAACGTCGCAGTCGCCCAGCATGGCCTCCCGGGCCTCAATGTTGCCCACAAAGTTGATGACGCCCTTCTCTCCCGCTTCCTTCAGCAGCTTGTAGCTCTCCTTGTGGAGGGTGTCGCCCTTGGAGTCCTCGGCGCCGTTGTTCAGCAGAGCCACCCGGGGCCGTTCAATGCCCAGGGTCTGCTTGGCGGCAAAGGAGCCCATGCAGCCGAATTGCAGCAGGAATTCCGGGGTGCACTCCACGTTGGCGCCGGAGTCGATGAGAATCAGGCTGCCGGTTTTGGTTGGAATGGTGGGGCCGAAGGCCGCCCGGCGGATGCCCCGCACCCGCTTCACCACCAGAGTGGCGGCGGAGAGCAGGCCGCCGGTGGAACCGGCGGAGACAAAGGCGTCGCCGCCCCCGTCCGCCAGGAGCTTGAGGCCTTTGACCATGGAGGAATCCTTCTTGGTGCGAACCACTGTGGCGGGGTCGTCGTGCATATCTACCACCTGCTCGGCGTCCATGAGCTCCACGCCCTTGGGCAGCGTGTCGATGCCCTGGGCCTTCATGAGCTCCAGCAGCTCTTCCACGCGGCCTACCAGAACCACCTCAACGCCCAGCTCCGCGGCGGCCCGGAAGCCGCCCTCCAGGAATGCCTGGGGCGCGTTGTCGCCGCCCATGGCGTCAATGATAATCTTCATATTATGCCTCCCTTTCTGTGTTTCGGGGGTTGCTTCGAGGTAAGAAGGAAGAAGTAAAAAGTAAGAAGTATCTGTAGAGTTCAATTTTTACTTTTTACTTCTTACCGCTTACTTTTTAACTTGATCCAGCGCCTCCAGCGCTCGTTCCGCGATGGCCAGATTTTTGTTGGCCTTTCCCTTGACTCTGCGGCCCAAGGGCGGCAGAATGCCGAAGTTGACGTTCATGGGCTGGAAATGGGTCACGGACTCGTCGCTGATATAGCGGCCCAGGGCGCCGATGGCGGTCTCCGCGGGGAAATCCGGGATGGGCTCGCCCTTCACCCGGGCAGCCATGCACACGGCGGCCAGATAACCGGAGGCGGTGGATTCCACGTAGCCCTCCACGCCGGTCATCTGCCCGGCAAAGGCCACCAGGGGGTTCCGGCGGTCTGCGTAGCTTCGGTCCAGCAGTCGGGGCGAGTCCAGGAAGGTGTTCCGGTGCATGACCCCGTAGCGGACGAACTCCGCCTCCCGCAGGGCGGGGATCATGGAGAAGACCCGCTTCTGTTCCGGGAAGCGCAGGTGGGTCTGGAAGCCCACTAGATTGTAGACCGTCCCGGCGGCGTTATCCTTCCGAAGCTGGACCACGGCGTAGGGGTCCTTCCCGGTCTTGGGGTCGGGCAGGCCCACGGGCTTCAAGGGGCCGAAGCGGAGGGTGTCTTCACCCCGCCTTGCCATGACCTCCACGGGCATGCAGCCCTCGAAGACCTTGCTGTCCTCGAAGCCGTGAACCGGGGCCTCCTCCGCGGCGGCCAGCTCCCGGACGAAGGCCTTGTACTGCTCCTCGTCCAGCGCACAGTTTACATAATCTGGAGTCCCCCGGTCATACCGGGAGGCGAACCAGGCCTCGTTCATGTCGATGGACTCAAAGGTGACCAGGGGGGCGGCGGCGTCAAAGAAGTTCAGGTAGCCCGCCCCGCCGAAGTATTCGGCAATGGCCTTGGACAGGGGCTCCGAGGTCAGCGGTCCGGTGGCGATAATCACCGGTCCTTCCGGGACGGCAGTGATTTCCTGCTCCGCCACGGTGATATTGGGGTGAGAACGGATCTTTTCCGTCACCATCCGGGAAAAGCCCTGCCGGTCCACGGCCAGGCAGCCGCCCGCCTCCACGCGGGTGGCGTCGGCGCAGGCCAGAATCAGGCTGCCCACCCGCCGCAGCTCCTCCTTCAGCAGGCCCACGGCGTTTTCCAGCCGATCACCCCGCAGGGAATTGGAGCACACCAGCTCGGCAAAGTCCGGACTGTGGTGGGCGGGGGTCATCTTCAGGGGCTTCATTTCAATCAGCAGCACGGGAATCCCCCGCTGGGCCAATTGCCAGGCGGCCTCAGAACCGGCCAGACCTGCCCCGACTACCGTTACAGTTGTTTGTTCACTCATAGTATCTCGCAAGCAAGTAAGAACTAAGAAGTAGGAGGTAAGAAGTAAACGCGACAGAAGAGAAACGATTCGTTCTCGGATAATTCTTACTTCTCACTTATTCCTTCTTACTTTTCGTCCTTGTTGTTGTCTTTTTGGCAGTTGTTTTCTTCGCTGCGGTTTTTTTTGCGGTTGTCTTCCTGGCAGCGGTTTTCTTTGCCGGGGCTTTTTTCTCGCTCCCTGCTCCCTCCGCTGCCTCGGCGGCAGCGGCTTCCTCGGGGGTGGCGGCGGGCTTCTTGTAGTAGCCCCGCTTGTCCTCGGGCAGGAAGTTTTCGCACTTTTCGTTGATGCAGAAGGGCTTCATCCGGCCCTTGCCGGAGCGCTTGAACATGGTCTGGCCGCAGGCGGGGCAGTCCTGATCCGTGGGCACGTCCCAGGTCATAAAGCCGCAGGCGGCGCCGGTCTCGCAGGCGTAGTAGGCAAAGCCCCGCTTGGATTTGCGCTTGAGCATGCCGCCGCCGCACTTGGGGCAGCGGCCCGGCATGTGTTCCACAATGGGCTTGGCGTTCTTGCATTCCGGGTAGCCGGGGCAGGCCAGGAACTTGCCGAAGCGGCCGAACTTCACCACCATCTTCCGTCCGCAGAGCTCGCAGACCTCCTCCGTAACCTCCTCGGGGACCTTGATCCGGGTGTCCTTGAGGGCCTCCTCGGCGTCCTCCATTTCCCTGTGGAATCCGGCGTAGAAGTCCCGAAGCACCTGCTTATAGGGCAGCTTTCCGGCCTCCACCTCGTCCAGCTTGTTTTCCATGCCGGCGGTGAATTCCACGTCGATCACGTCGTTGAACCGGTCCAGCATAAGCTGAGTGACCACCTCGCCCAGAGGGGTCGGCTCCAGCTTCTTGTCCTTCTTTACCACGTACTCCCGATCCTGGATGGTGGACACGATGGAGGCGTAGGTGGAGGGACGGCCCACGCCCTTCTCCTCCATGGCCTTGACCAGAGTGGCCTCGGTGTAGCGGGCGGGGGGCTGGGTGAAATGCTGCTCGGGCCGGCTCTCCACGTGGCGGAGCTGCTCCCCTTCCCGCAGCTCGGGCAGGGTGTCCGTCTTCTCCTCGCTCTCGTCGTCCCGGCCCTCTTCATAGACGGCCAGGAAGCCGGCGAAGCGCAGGCTCTGGTGGTTGGAGCGGAAGCTGTGGCCCTTGCAGTCGGTGTCGATGGTGGCGGTGTCGTAGACCGCGTTGGACATCTGGCTGGCCACAAAACGGCTCCAGATCAGCTTATAGAGCCGATACTGATCCCGGGTCAGGTCCGCCTGGAGGGTTTCCGGATCCAGGCGCACGTCGCTGGGCCGGATGGCCTCGTGGGCGTCCTGGGCCGCGCCCTTGGTTTTGAAGCGCCTGGGTGCGCCGGGGTGGTAGCTCTTGCCGTAGCGCTCCTCGATAAAGTCCTTGGCGGCGGAAAGGGCCTCCTCAGACAGACGCAGGGAGTCGGTACGCATATAGGTGATGAGACCCACGGCTCCGTGGCCGG
Source organism: Oscillospiraceae bacterium (assembly GCA_016282135.1). Lineage (GTDB taxonomy): Bacteria > Bacillota > Clostridia > Oscillospirales > Oscillospiraceae > JAFRPC01. The sequence goes on along the minus strand of JAEEKA010000118.1, from coordinate 22,167 downwards.
TGACCTCCACGCCCTCGTAGAGCTGCTGGGCCAGGGCCATGGTGCGCTTGGGGGTCATGTTGAGCTTCCGGGAGGCCTCCTGCTGGAGAGTGGAGGTGATGAAGGGGGGCGCGGGGGAACGGCGCTTCTCCGCCGTCTTGATCTCCCGGACGGTGAAGCGCTGGCCCTGCACGTCGTTCAGCACGGCAATGGTCCGCTCCTCGTTGGGGAGCGTCTCCTTTTTGCCGTTTTCCCCGTGGTAGTGGGCCTCAAAGCGGCCCGGCTTTTCCAGACATTCCAAAGTCACGTCCAGGGACCAGTATTCCTCCGGCACAAAGGCGCGAATCTCATTTTCCCGCTCCACCACCAGACGGGTGGCCACGGACTGAACCCGGCCCGCAGAGAGGCCCCGGCGGACCTTCCGCCAGAGCAGGGGGGAGAGCTGATAGCCCACGATCCGGTCCAGAATTCGGCGGGCCTGCTGGGCGTCCACCAGGTCCAGATCAATGTCTCTGGGCTGCCGGATGGCCTTGGTGACCACGCCCTTGGTGATCTCGTTGAAGGTCACCCGGCGGGTCTTGCTTTCCGGCAGATCCAGCAGCTCCTTGATGTGCCAGGAAATGGCTTCGCCTTCCCGGTCCGGGTCAGTTGCGAGGTAGACGGTTCCGGCCTTCTCGGCAGCCTTTTTTAGCTCCTTGATCAGGTCGGCCTTCTCCTTCATGGGGATGTATTCCGGGGTGAAGTCGTGCTCCAGATCCACGCCCATGGTGCTCTTGGGCAGGTCCCGCAGGTGGCCCATGCAGGCCTTCACCTGGAAATCCGGTCCCAGGTATTTTCCGATTGTTTTCGCCTTGGAGGGCGATTCCACGATTACCAGATCGGGGTTTTGCTTCGACATGTAAGATTTTCCTCCTGAGAGTTCGTATCGTGGGGACGGCGGAGCGCCGTCCGTAGATTCAGCGTAATTTGTAAATCTTCCCAGGCTCCTGGGAAAGAATTTTTTTGATTTGTAGAACCGTGAGCTGGAACAGCACCTGAGACGCGGGCAGACCGGTTTTGTCGATCAGCGCGTCCAACTGCATGGGACCGCCTTCCAAGGCGGCCACGATGGCCCGCTGTTCAGACGTCAAGCCCTCCACAGGCTGGCGCGCGCTGTCCCGTGGCGCACACTGTACGCCGCTGCACGTCCCTGATCCTTGATCCCTGATCCCTGATCCCTCATTTTGCATTCTGCATTCCGCATTCTGCATTCTAACCGTCCCGGGGTAGCGGTACACATACTCCCGCATCACGTCCAGGCCGGACTCCGCCAGGCGGGCTCCGTCCCGCAAAAGCTGATTGCAGCCTTTGCTCAGGGGCTCTTCCGGAGGACCGGGAACGGAGAAGACGTCCCGCCCTTGGTCCGCGGCCCAGCGGGCCGTAATCAGAGCGCCGCTCTCCGCGCCTGCCTGAATCACCACGATCCCGTCGGAAAGGGCGCTGATGATCCGGTTGCGGGCGGGGAAATGCCGGGCGTCGGGGGCGGTGCCGGGGGGATATTCCGAGAGCAGGCCGCCCTGCGCCGCAGCCCGGGCAAAGAGCTGGGCGTTTTCCCTGGGATAGACCACGTCCGCGCCGCTTCCCAGCACGCCCACCACCGGACCGCCCTGGCCCAGAGCGCCTTCGGCGGCAGCCGCGTCCACGCCCCGGGCCATGCCGGTGACCACCAGGCCGCCGCAGGCGGCAATCTCCGCGCCAAAGCGGCGGGCCAGAGCCAGCCCGCGCCGGTCTGCCTGCCGGGCGCCCACCAGTCCGATCCAGGGCCGTTCCCCGGAGACGGGGAGCCTGCCCAGACAATAGAGTACGGCAGGCGCGTCGGCGGTGCGGCGCAGGGCGGCGGGATAGGCGTCCGCGCCAGGGGTCAGCACTGTAATACCAAGCGCCTCACAGTCTTGCAGAATGCGGCGCGGCCGATCCAGAGATTTGTCCAGCAGGGCCGTGCGGGCAGCCTGAGAAATGCCCATCCGGGCCAGCGCTTCTTCTCCCGCGGCGTAGAGCTCCGCAGGGCTTCCGGCCAGGTCCAGCAGTTTTCGCTGCTTCACGGGTCCCAGCCCTGGCCGCAGGGACAGCCAGACCCAGAGAAGATTCGATTCCCTCATGAAAGTCCCTCCCGGCGCCGGAGCTCCCAGAGAACCACCGCGGCGGCAACCGCAGCGTTCAGAGACTCGCAGTGAGGCGTCATGGGGATGATGGCCTCCCGGGCCGCGGCGGACAGGAAAGCCTCGCTGACCCCCTGACCCTCGGAGCCAATGACGGTGACGCAGGCGGATAGCTCGATCCGGCGCAGGTCCTCCGCCCGATCGGACAGGGCCGTGACGCAGACCGGAAGTGCCCGGGCGGCGCATTGGGCCAGAATCTCCTCCGTGGCCGCCTGCACCGGCGGGCAGCGGAAGACGGCCCCCATGGTGGCCCGGACGGTCTTTTCCCCGTAGGGATCGGCGCAGCCGTCCGCCAGAACCACCGGCACGCCAAAGGCATCCGCCGTTCGCAGAATGGTGCCCAGATTGCCCGGGTCCTGAATCCCGTCCAGAATCAGGCAGCCGGGGCGCAGATCCAGAGGCTTTGGCTCCGGCATCCGGCACAGGGCCAGCACGCCCTGGGGAGTCTCCATCCGGGAGAGGTCCCGCATGAGGCTCTCGGGAACCCGCAGCTCCCGGACGCCGGGGGGCACGGGAAAGGCCAGGTCTTCCCGCAGGATCAGGGCGTCCACGCCCAGCCCCCAGCGCAGGGCTTCCTCCACCAGCTTTGTGCCGTCGGCTGCGAAGGCACGGCATTCATACCGGTATTTCCGACTGGCCATCAGTTTTCGCGCATGCTGCAGGGTGCCGTTGGCCTTCGATGTAATCAGCTCCGACATGCCCCCGCCTCCTTCAAATGAATAAACACATTATAATGTATCGTAGCACACTTTTTCTGCGAATGCAAGGAGAAAAATTTCGATTGTATTTTGCGGGAAAATATTATACAATGGAGGCAATTGATTTCAGGGGGCGTTTTGTTATGGATCGCAAGGGAATCATCGTGCGTACCAGTATCATCGGAATTATCGCCAACGTGCTTCTTGCGGGCTTTAAGGCCGTGATCGGTCTGCTGTCTCACTCTATTGCCATTGTGCTGGACGCGGTCAACAACCTCTCCGACGCGCTCTCCTCCGTCATCACCATTGTGGGCACCCGGATCGCCGGGCGAAAGCCGGATAAGGAGCACCCCTACGGCCACGGCCGGGCGGAATATCTCACCGCGGCCATCATTGCCATCATCATTCTCTATGCCGGCGTCACCTCCCTGGTGGAATCCGTGAAGAAGATCATCCACCCGGAAACGCCGGAATACAGCCCTGCCGCCCTGATTATCGTCGGCGCGGCCATCGTGGTGAAGCTGGCTCTGAGCGTTTATTCCAAACGAACCGGCGAGAAGGTGAACTCCGACGCCCTGATCGCCTCCGGTCAGGACGCCCGGAACGACGCGGTGATCTCCGCAGCCACCCTGGTTGCCGCGGGAATCTATCTGATCTGGAACCTCTCTGTGGAGGCACCTTTGGGCGCGGTCATCTCCCTGGTGATCCTCAAATCCGGCTTTGATCTGCTCCGCCAGACCATCTCCCGCATCCTGGGAGAGCGGGTGGACACGGAGCTGGCCCGCTCCGTCAAGGCGGTTATTCAGGGCTTCGAGGACGTGTCCGGGGCCTACGACCTGATTCTCCACAGCTACGGCCCGGACCTGCTCATGGGCTCGGTCCACATCGAGGTACCGGACTACTACACCGCAGACCGGCTGGACAGCCTGGAGCGGGAGATCGTCCAGAAAGTTATGGAGGAAACCGGCGTGGTACTGACGGGCGTGAGCGTCTACTCGGTGAATACCACTGACGACGAGGCTGCCCACATTCGGGAGGACATCCGCCGCCGGGTCATGATGAAGGACCACGTGCTGCAAATGCATGGCTTCTATATGACGGAGGACAGCATCCAGTTCGACGTGATCATCGGCTTCGAAGCCCCGGACCGCCACGCAGTCTGGCAGCAGATTGAGGAAGAGCTTCAGGAGCGGTATCCGAAGTATCGGCTCCGGGTGACGATGGACAATGATATGAGTGATTAGGCAACAGGCACCAGGCGATAGGCAATAGGCAATAGGAGACGCAGGGACGGCGCTCTGCCGTCCGCCGGAATAAAACGTGCAGGGACGGCACTCTGCCGTCCGCCCGACAGAACAGGAAACATGAAACTGAAAAAGCTCTTGCAGTTGAGTCTGCTGACCGCAGTGAGCCTGGTGCTGTTCGTGGCGGAGAACCAGATCCCGCCGCCTGTGCCGGTGCCGGGGGTCAAGCTGGGACTGGGAAACGTCATTGTAGTGGCGGTGCTCTTTCTCTACGGGCGCCGGGAGGCCCTGGCGGTGCTGAGCGTGAAGATCGTCCTTTCCGCCGTCATCACCGGGAGCCTGGGGGCCCTGGCCTATTCCGCCGGAGGCGGTCTGTTGAGCTGGGGCGGCATGTGCCTGCTCCGGGGCCTGCTTCGGCCCAAGCAGCTATGGGTGGCCTCCGTTTTGGGAGCCATGCTTCACAACTTGGGCCAGCTTCTGGCCGCCGTATGGATTGCTGCCACCCCGGGCCTGTGGGCCTATCTGCCGGTGCTGCTGCTCTCCGGCATGGTCACCGGCTTCTTCACCGGCATTGCCGCCCAAATCGTTGTAAACCGTGTGAAAAAATCAGAAAAATAAGATAAAAGAAACACAAGGAGGACAAGCAAATGAACAAAGAGTGGGATCTGACGCCCCTGTATGAGGGCATGGAAACAGAGAAATTCCGGAACGACATGAAAAAGCTCACCGAGACGGCGGAGGCTATTAACGCCTTTGCAGCCAAGCTGCCGGAGGAGGACCGGGGCGCCGTTCTTCACCGGGCCCTGGAGCTGCAGGAGGAAATCACCCTGCTGGTCATTCCCCTGTTTGAGTACGCGGGCCTGCGGAGCAGCGTGAACACGGCCGACGAGGAGGCCGTCAACGCCGAGGCAAAGCTGCAGAAGATCATGAGCGACCTCAGTGCCGCCCAGGCCGCGCTCCAGGCTTACGTGGGCCGGACGGAGAACCTGGAAGAGCTGATTGCCGCCGATCCCTTCTTGGGCGAGTATGCCTATCTGCTGCGGACCATGAAGGACGACGCCAAGTACACCCTGGATGAGAAGGTGGAGGAGGCCCTGGCCAAGATGGACCTCTCCGGCGGCACCGCCTGGGGCAATCTCCAATCCTATCTGACCTCCACCGTCACCGCCGACTACCGGGGCGAAAAGATTACCCTTTCCGCCGTGCGGAACCTGGCCTATGACGCCGATCCCCAGGTGCGGAAGGACGCCTACGACGCGGAGGTCGCCTGCTATGACAAAATCAAGGACGGGGTCTGCTTCGCGCTGAACTCCATCAAGCAGCAGGTTACCACCGAATGTGAGCTCCGCAAGGGCGGCTCTCCTCTGGAGATGACCCTCCGCCACAGCCGCATGAAGAAAACCACCCTGGACGCCATGATTCAGGCCATCGAGGAGTATCTCTCCGTGTTCTGGAAGTACCTGCGGGCCAAGGCCAAGATGCTGGGCTACGAGGGCGGCCTGAAATGGTGGGATATGTTTGCTCCTATGGGCAAGAACACCGCCACCTACACGGTGGAGGACGCGAAGAAGTACTTAATCGAGCACTTCCGCCCCTTCGCCCCGGACATGGCCGATATGATGGAGCATGCCTTTGACGACGCCTGGATCGACTTCTATCCCCATTCCGGCAAGGTGGGCGGGGCCTTCTGCGCCAATATTTCCACCATCAAGCAGAGCCGGGTGCTCACCAACTTTGACGGCTCCTTCTCCGACATCGTCACCCTGGCCCACGAGCTGGGCCACGCCTACCACGGCATGATGATCGAGGACCACCGCCCCCTGAACCTGGACTACTCCATGCCCGTGGCGGAGACCGCCTCCACCTTCAACGAGACCGTGGTGATGAACGCCGCTCTGGACGAGGCGTCCGATCGGGAGGTCAAGTTGGGCCTGCTGGAAAGCCAGCTCCAGGACACCACCCAGATCATGTGCGACATTATGAGCCGCTATTGGTTTGAGACCGCTGTTTTTGAAAAAGCCAAGGAGGGCTTCGCCTTCCCCGACGAGCTCTGCGCCATGATGAAGGAGGCCCAGAAGCGGGGCTACGGCGACGGCCTGGACCTGGATACCCTGCATCCCTACATGTGGGTCTGCAAGGGCCACTACTATTCCTCCGGCCTGAGCTTCTACAACTTCCCCTACGCCTTCGGCGGCCTCTTCGCAGCGGGTCTCTACGCCCAGTACCGCAAGGAGGGCGAGGCCTTCCTGCCCAAGTACCGGGCCCTGCTGAAGGCCACCACCGTGGCCTCCGTGGAGGACGTAGCCAAGATGGCCGACATCGACCTGGGCGACGTGAACTTCTGGCGCTCCAGCCTGGAAATCTTCAAGGCGAGAGTGGAGCAGTTCCTGGAGCTGGCCGGACAATAGGCTGCGAAAGGGAAGTTGCAATGTATTCTCCTCTGCGTTCTCCTTCCGGCAAACCCGCAGGCGGCACAGGCGTCAAGCTCCAGGATGTTTCCGTGGGGGCTGACCGTGTGATTATCCGCCCAAGCACCGAGATGCGGGCGTTCTCCGCCATATTTCCCGGCTTGTTTGTCATGTTCACGCTGACGCAAATGCTGAACGGCAGTTCGGAGCGGCAGCCTGCGCCTCTCGCGCTCTGCGCTGTCTTTGCGATCTTTTTCCTTGCCGAGCTTCTGCTCTGGTACGTCCAGGGGCGTTCTGTGACCATCGACGAAAACGGCGTGGAGTACCGCTTTCTGATTCGGAAGCGGCGCCTGTCCTGGGCCAGGATCCATGACTACGGGTTGTCCTACGCATATTGGGGACAGCTGCGGCTGTATTTCTCTGAGGAACGGCTGGAATCCAACGGAGAAGGAAAAAAGCGAATAGGCAGAAAGCAAGCAAATATCCTGCTCCACCTTCCAAACCGGAACAAAAGCGGGCAGATTTTGAACGTCTGCCGGAAGTACACCCGCATTCGCCCCTTTCTTTGCTCGGATGAGGGGAAACTGACGGGAGTTCTGCGAGACCGGTGAGGCGGATTCCGCCGAGAGCCTTGCGCTTTTCCGCCGAGTCCGCAACAAGGATACAAACGGAAAGGTAAATAGCAACAATGAAAAAATGGATTGCGCTGGCAGCGGTCTGTCTGCTGCTGGCGGTGGGGCTGGTGCTTTTGCTTCGGCCCGGCAGTGAACCCGCGCCCACTTCCGGGCCGGAGACCACCGCGGCTCCCGCCGTGGTTACGACGACCCAGACGCCCACCGAACCCACCACCACGGAGGCGCCCCAGCCTTCGCTGACGGGCCTTGTGGCTGTCGAGGGATTGGAAATTACGGAGGACGAGGGCATATTCGGCCTGTATTGTGTCGACGGGATGGGCTACGTCCTGCTCCAGCACTGGGATCAGCAGATGGAAGGACTCCGGTATCGAATGGCCGCCCTGGACGCAAAGACCGCCGCTCTGACGGAGATCACGGAGCTGGCTGCTTTCCAGGCAAATATGGGCTTCAGTCAACTGGTTGTGACGGAGTCAGAGATTCTGCTGATCGACGAATATGGCGAACGCTGCGGGTGCTTTGACCGGACCGGAGCCTTCCTGGGATTCCGGGATTACCCCACCATGAGCCAGGAGAATCGCGGCTGGCGGAACCGCCTGCTGAACGACGATTCCTTCTGGAAAAACACCAATTACGCCGCTTTCACCAGCGACTCCGGGGTCGAGCTTTCCCGGGTTGTGGCTTTTTACGACGAGGAGGACCAGCTCCATGCCCTGAAACAACCCTTTGACGCCATCGAAGCTGTGTCGGGACACCGGCTCTTGACCCGCCGTCAACTGTCTGACAATGGCCTGACTTACACGCTGCTGGACCTGGACGAGGCGCTTTGCCTGGGCGAGGCCGTTCTGCCCCCGGAGGAGGATGGGGCGGGCTGGGCGAACCCCTGCGGCGCGGCCTTGGGAGAGGATTATGCTCTGCTGGCGGTGGAATGGAGCGGCGCCGGCAGCACCGGCTATCAGGTTTTGTTCTGGTATCCGGAGCCGGAGGAGCAGACGCCCTTTGACCAGGAGATCCTGACGGAGCAGAGCCTGACGGACCGGATCGATGCTCTGAAAACGGAGCTGGAGCCCCTGGGCTTTACCTTCCATCTGGATGAAGCCCCTACGCCGGAGCAGACGCCGACTGTGGGTCTGAACGTCAGCGAGAGCGTCTGCGACCTGGGTGCTTCCCTCTTTGGGCAGTACCGTATCCTCTCTGAACTGAGGAGCTTTGCGAACAAGCTCCCGGATGGCTTCATCCGCGAACTCTCCGGCCAAATGCCGGACGAGGATGAAAACCGGGACAGTCTGCACATCTTTATCGTCCGCAACGTTCCGGGCGATGCGGCCGCCTTTGCCAACACTTGGACCGAGCCCATGATGGTCTGCTTTGCCACGGGGGAATTCAGCGAGGCGCACCTGGCCCACGAGTTCATGCACATCATCGACTACCGGCTGCACCGATACAGCAGCGCCAATGGCCGGAACTTTGAGGCTGACTGGCTGGCCCTGAGCCCCTCCTGGGCCTACGATGAAACCGAGTGGCTGGACGATGCACAGCTGGCGGAGGTCGGCGAATACTTTGTCTCCGACTATGCCAGAACAAACGACGCCGAGGACCGGGCCGAGACCTTCCAGCTGCTCTTCGACAGCACGGACCCGTCGGAGGAATGGTGGTACTCTGACAGTCCCAAGGTTCAGGCGAAGGTTGCACGTCTGATTGAAACGATCCGGGAAGCCTTCCCCAGCGTCCAGGCCGTGGAACGGGCCTGGTGGGAAAAGCTGCCGGAGTGACAACGTAAAAAACCCGGGAAATGGCAGTGGATTTGCCGAAAATCCGCCATTTCCCGGGTTGATTTTCTGTAAAAATGATGTATAATACCTCGTGGCATCTGTTTCCCCGCAGTATAACTAACGAACAGAACCTCGAAGGAGCGTGTATCATGTATCAGATCGTCCGCAAGAAAGAACTGAACCCCACCGTGACCCAGATGGAGATTCTGGCCCCCATGGTGGCCAAGAAGGCCAAGCCCGGCCAGTTCATCATCCTCCGGGTGAATGAAGAAGGCGAGCGCATCCCCCTGACGGTAGCCGGTACCAACCCGGAAGAAGGCACCGTCAAGATCATCTTCCAAATCGTCGGCGCTACCACCGCCCTGCTGAACGCCAAGAAAGAGGGCGAGTCCATCCAGGATTTCGTAGGCCCCCTGGGCGTCGCCACCCACACCGATGGCATCAAGAAGGTCTGCATCGTCGGCGGCGGCGTGGGCTGCGCCATCGCCATGCCCGTGGCCCAGGAGTTCCACCGTCTCGGCGCGGAGGTTACCTCCATCATCGGCTTCCGCAGCAAGGACCTGCTGATCCTCGAAGATGAGTTCAAGGCCTGCTCCGACAGGCTCATCGTCATGACCGACGACGGCTCCTATGCCCGTCACGGCAACGTCACCGTGCCCCTGAAGGAAATGCTGGAGGCCGGCGAGAAGTTCGACATGGTCATTACCATCGGGCCTCTGATTATGATGAAATTTGTCACCCTGGCGGCCAAGCCCTTCGGCGTGCCCGTCACCGTATCTATGAACCCCATTATGATTGACGGCACCGGCATGTGCGGCGGCTGCCGCCTGACCCTGATCCAGGACGGCAAGCGGGTCACCAAGTTCGCCTGCGTGGACGGCCCCGACTTCAACGGCTACGAGGTGGACTTCGACGAGGCCATGTCCCGGGGCCGGATGTACTTCGGCTTCGAGCGCCACGCCTACGAGGAAACCTGCAATCTGCTGAAAGGAGGCAACTGAAATGGCCATTGAACCCAAGAAACACGAAATGCCCTCCCAGGAGCCCCAGGTTCGGGCCCACAACTTCAACGAGGTCGCCTTGGGCTACACCCAGGAGATCGCCCTGGCCGAGGCCCAGCGCTGTCTGAATTGCAAGAACCGTCCCTGTGTCCAGGGCTGCCCCGTCAACATCGCCATCCCCGACTTCATCGCGAAGATGAAGACCGGCGACTTTGAGGGCGCTTACCAGGTCATTTCCCAGTCCTCCGCCCTGCCCGCCGTCTGCGGCCGTGTCTGCCCCCAGGAGAGCCAGTGCGAGAGCAAGTGCACCCTGGGCATCAAGTTTGAGCCCGTGGGCATCGGCCGTCTGGAGCGCTTCGTGGCCGACTGGCACAACGCCCATGCCACCGAGGCTCCTGTCAAGCCCGCCCCCAACGGCCACAAGGTGGCCATCGTGGGCGCCGGCCCTTCCGGCCTGACCTGCGCCGGCGACCTGGCCCGGAAGGGCTATCAGGTCTCCATCTTCGAGGCTCTGCATACCGCCGGCGGCGTGCTGGTCTACGGCATCCCCGAATTCCGTCTGCCCAAGGCCATCGTAGCCAAGGAAGTCGAAGGCCTCAAAGCCCTCGGCGTGGACGTGGAGACCAATGTGGTCATCGGCAAGACCCTGACCATCGACGAGCTCTTCGAGGACGGCTATGAGGCCGTGTTCGTGGGCTCCGGCGCGGGCCTGCCCAACTTCATGAACATCCCCGGCGAGGCCTATAAGGGCGTCTACTCCGCCAATGAGTTCCTGACCCGCTCCAACCTGATGAAGGCCTACAAGGACGACCCCGTCACCCCCATTATGAAGGGCGGCAAGGTGGCCGTCGTCGGCGGCGGCAACGTGGCCATGGACGCCGCGAGAACCGCCCTGCGTCTGGGGGCTGAGCACGTTTATATCGTCTATCGCCGCTCCATGGAGGAGCTCCCCGCCCGGAAGGAAGAGGTGGAGCACGCCATCGAGGAGGGCATCGATTTCCATCTGCTGCAGAACCCCGTGGAGGTCCTGGGCTACAACAATCCTGACGATCCCAGAGACCCCAAGAACGGCTTTGTCACGGGCCTGCGCTGCATCAAGATGGAGCTGGGCGAGCCTGACGCCAAGGGCCGCCGCCGTCCCGTCCCCATTGCGGGCAGCGAGTTCGTTCTGGACGTGGACACCGTGGTTATCGCCATCGGCACCAGCCCCAACCCCCTGATCAAGTCCACCACCAAGGGCCTGGAGGTCAACGCCCACGGCGGCATCATCGTCAATGAGGCCGGCCTGACCTCCCGGGAGGGCGTCTACGCCGGCGGCGACGCCGTCACCGGCGCGGCTACCGTCATCTCCGCCATGGGCGCCGGCAAGCTGGCCGCCAAGGGAATCGACGAATATCTGATGGGCAAATAATTCAATCACAAATAAGCACAAAGAGGCAGCAGGCGGATTGTCTGCTGCCTCTTTGTGCTTGCAATGAAGTATTGCCTTGCGGCAATATGAAGTATTCCTGAGGAATATGAAGTATCGTTGGCACGATGTGAAGTATGTGCTCCGCACATAATAAGCGAAGCGTCTTCATACGGCACAGCCGCACTTCATATTTGCGCAAGCAAATACTTCATTCCGGTTCAGTCCGCGTCCGCTAAATACTCTTCCAGGCAAATTCCCCGCTCGGTGATCTCCTTCGCCGCTTCCTTGCCCACGTAGCGGTAGTGCCAGGGCTCGTAGTCAATGCCGGTGAGGTCCACCTTGTCCGCCGGGTAGCGGAGAATGAAGCCGTAGCGCCAGGCGTTGTCCTTCAGCCAGTTCCAGGTGGCCGTGGAGTCCGCGTCGAACTCCGCGATGATGTCCAGGGCAAGGCCAAGCTGATGCTCGCTGGTGCCGGGTTCCGCCACGACGGTATGGGCCTTTTTCACCGCCTCGTCGTGACTCATGCCCTGGGCTTCGTAGCCGGCGATGTATTTGTCCATGATCTCCTGCTGCCGCTCCCCCGTGCGGAAGGACTCGTTGATCAGCGGGTAGATGCCAGCGGCCCGGGCGTCGTCAAACATCTGCTGGAGCTCGGGATAGATCCGTTCATCTACGTGGTGACCGTTCCGCAGGGCCTTGAGCTGCACCGTGAAGCCCTCGGGCAGAGGGTGGTCGGCGTTCACCAGAACAAGCTTCCAGCTCTCGTCCGCCGGGGCCTCGGTGGTTTGAGGCGCTGCCGTGGTGGGTGCGTGGGTGGCGGACTCTGTTTGGGGGGCCGACGATTCGGTGGGAGCTTCTGTCGTGGATGGCCCCGTCCGGGGCGGCTGGGTCTGAGCGGTGGTGCTTTCGCTTTCCCCGCCGGGCGCTGGGCTGTTGTTTTTCAGCAGATAAATGCCCAGCAGAATAAAGCAAGCCAACAGCAGCACGATCAGCAGGACCTTTAACGGGTCCTGCTGCCGTGCTTTTTTCTTTCGGTACGTCCCCGCCTGACGGCGGGGGTGCTGATCTTGTCTCATGGGTTTTTCGTCCTGCTTTTACAGATCCAAATTCATCTTCACGTCCTGGCGCTTTTGCTCCTCGGCGGAGAAGAACTCCTCCTTGGTCAGGCCCTTCATGCCGGCGATCATGCTGGAGGGGAAGGCCACCAGCATCTGGTTGTAGCGGGAGACGTTGGCGTTGTAGAGGCGGCGGGAGGCCTGCAAATGCTCCTCCACGTCGGCGATGGCTTTTTGCAGGGTGTTGTAGTTGGCGCTGGCCTTCAAATCGGGGTAGTGCTCCGCCAGAATGTGGATTTTCTCCAGATTCTCGCCCATGACGCGGTTGGCCTCGTTCTTCTCCTGCATGGTCATGCCCTGCCGGATCCGAACGGTCTCAAAGATGGTCTCCTTCTCGTACCGGGCGTAGCTCTTCACCACGTCGATCATCTTGGTCAGCACGTCGTAGCGCTTGGTCAGGGAGACGTCGATGTCGGAGCCGGCTTCGTCGATCTTTACCCGGGCCTTGTTCAGCCGGTTGGAGAGGGAGATGACGTAGCCCACAAGGAGTACGACTGCCGCGATAATTGCAATAAGTACCGGATTCATAGTTTATACCTCCTGTTTGAACAAATTGTTATCCAAGCTAAGCTCGTCAATGAACTGGGTAATGATGCCGATTTCGCTGCGAATCTTCTGCATGACGGCCTCCTCATCCACAGACTTGAAGATGCCGCCGGGCTCGAAGGAGTCCTTGTTGTCGTGGATGGCGATGTGGAGCCGGTCCCCCACGAAGCAGAACATCAGCTTGCCCTTGTTGTGAGCAGCCAGATTTTGTACCCGCTCCATAAAGGCGGGGGTGATGATGTAGAAGGCGTCGTGCTCGTTCTGGGCAAAAACCTGAAAGGCCTTGTTGAAGGTTTCGGACTCCATTTCCACCTTTTGGAACAGCTCCTCCTTTTTGCCGAAAAAGCGCTTGCGCTTGGCGTTGGGGAAGCCCTTCTGGGCAATCTGGACCTTAGCCCGAAATTCCTTGTTGAAGGCAAAGATCATCCAGCGGCCCCGGAAGATGGTGACGTACTCGGTGTGGGTGTGGCCGTCGGAGTCGGTAGACTGCCGCTCCTCCTCGATGTGGACGTCCGACTGCTCAAAGGGAATGCCCTTGTACCGGGCGGAAATATAGTCCTCCGCGTGGTATCGGTCGCCCATGTACATCATTTTGGTGGCGGCGATGGTCTCATAGGGGATGCCCCAGTCCGGGTGGTAGTCCAGGTCGGTGAACATCGATTGCAGAGACTGCTGCACGCAGGCCTGCTTGAAGGCGGCCCGATACCGCTGCCGGGGCTTCTTCATCACCAGTGTGGAGACGATGAACCCCCCGATCAGAATGAAGAACAGCAGAAATGGCTGGCGGGTGAGCGCTACAGACGCTGCCCCCAGCGCGATGATTCCGACGATACAGCCGAGCAGCCGGTTCCGGGCCGATACGCGGAGTTCGTTCAATTCGTCCATGGTTTTCCCTCCTTGTACATGGCCGCAGCGGCGACGGGGCAGCGCGGCCATAAGCACCTTCCAAAGCGATTACTCCGTTGGCAGGAACAGGTCGTTGTCAAGGCTGAGCTCGTTGATAAAGCGGGTGACAACGCCCATCTCGCTGCAGGCCATCCGGATTGCTTTCTGCGCATCGATGGGCTCAAAGACACTGCCGGGCTCAAAAGAATCCTTGCCGTCGTGGATGGCGATGTGGAGCCTGTTTCTGACAAAACAGAACAGCAGCTTGCCCTTGTTGCGGGCGGCCAGGTTCTGAAGCCGCTCCATGAAGGCGGGGGTGATGACATAAAAGGCGTCATGCTCGTTCTGGGCGTAAACTCGAAATTCCTCGTTGAAGGCTTCGGATTCCATGGATATCTTTTTGAACAGGGAGTTTTCCGTGCCGAAGAAGCGCCGGTGCTTTGCGTTGGGGAAGCCCTTCTGCACAATTTGAAAATTCGTCCGAAAATGCTTGTTGAAGTCAAAGATCATCCATCGACCCTGGAAAATTGTAACCGTACTTTTCCCGGCGGACTGCTGGATCAGAACGTCCGATTGCTCAAAGAGAATGTCTCCGTACCGGGCGCGGATGTAGTCCTCCGAGTGGAAGCTGGTTCCCAGGTCCATCATTTGTGTGTCGGCGATGGTCTTGCGGGAAATGCCGGTCCGCGACTTGTACACCACGTCGGTGAACTGCGACTCCAGAGCGCGCATAACAAAGGTATACTTGTAAGCGGCGCGAAACCGCTCCAGGGGGCGGCGAATGGCCAGCCAGGTGAGCAGGATGCCCGCTATGATGGAATTCTCGAATACGGAAAAGCTGTCTGTTTTCGCCCAAAGCAGGAGCCCGGTCACGGAAAAGAGAACGATGCACGCAATCAGCCGATTCCGGACGGCGAGGCGCAGTCGACTCAGTTTTTCCAACGTCTGTTCTCCTTTCTGTTCCGGCGAGACGGCGAATAATCTTTCTTGTGAGACCATTATACACATGGTTTGCATGAAAGTCTACGACAAAAACTGCAAAATTTCGAGGCTGATTTTGGCAGAAAGTGCAAAATGTACCGCGCCCTCCCCAGGGAGCGATGCCCACATCGCTCCGGCCATTCCCCCGGGCAATGACGCCGCCGTATCGGCGGCAGGAGGCGTCTTGCCTCCCTGAGGGCCGGGCACGGACGGGAAGCAGGCCCCCGGCAAAGCAAAGGCCCGGCCTTGCGGCCGGGCCCGTAGATATGTTTAGTTTTCCGCCAGCTTCCGGTACTTCTCATACCGCTCGGCGCTGAAGGCCTTGGCCTTCTCCATGAGGACGTCCGCCTGATCCGGGAAGGTCCGGCGCAGCGAGGCGTAGCGAACCTCGCCGTTGAGGAAGTCCTCCAGCGGGACGCTGGGCGCCTTGCTGTCCAGCACGAAGGGATTCTTGCCCTCGGCACGCAGTGCGGGGCTGTAGCGGTACAGGAACCAGTAGCCGCTGTCCACCGCCAGCTTGGCTTCCTCGGTGGAGTAGCCCATACCCTTGACGATGCCGTGGTTGATGCAGGGGGCGTAGGCGATAATCAGGGAGGGACCCTTGTGGGCCACGGCCTCCCGGATGGCCTTGATGGCCTGGTTGGGGTTGGCGCCCAGGGCGATGGAGGCCACGTACACGTCGCCGTACTCGGCGGCCAGCAGGCCCAGGTCCTTCTTGACGGTGCGCTTGCCCGCGGCGGCGAACTGGGCCACCGCGCCGATGGGCGTGGCCTTGGAAGCCTGTCCGCCGGTGTTGGAGTAGACCTCGGTGTCTACCACCAGAATGTTGACGTCGATGCCGGAGGCCAGCACGTGATCCAGGCCGCCGTAGCCGATATCGTAGGCCCAGCCGTCGCCGCCGTACATCCACATGCTCTTGCGGACGAAGTGCTCGCTGTTCTGCTTCATGTAGTCGATCTGCTCGCCGCAGTCGGCAGTCTTGTCCAGGGCGGTCAGCACGGCGTCAGCCAGCTCCCGGGCCTTTTCGTCGTCTTCATAGCCTGCAAGCCATTCCTCCAGAGCGGCCTTCAGGGTCTCGTCCTTGGCGGCTTCCAGGTATTCCTTGGCCTTGGCAGCCAGGGCCATACGCTGCTGCTGCACGGAGAGCACCATGCCCAGGCTGTACTCCGCGTTGTTCTCAAACAGAGAGTTGGAAATGGCGGGGCCGTGGCCGCGGCTGTTGGTGGCGTAGGGGTAGCTGGGGATGGAGAAGCCCCAGGCCTGGGTGCAGCCGGTGGCGTTGGCGATGATCATGCGGTCGCCGTAGAGTTGGGTCAGCAGCTTCATGTAGGCCGTCTCGCCGCAGCCGGCGCAGGCGCCGGAGAACTCCAGCAGGGGCTGCTCGAACTGGCTGCCCTTGGCGGAGAACTTGTCCATGGGGTTCTTCTTCTCCTTCAGGCCCATGCTGAACTCCCAGTTGGCAGCCTCGGAAAGCTGGCTGGCGATGGGCTTCATGGTCAGCGCCTTTTCCTTGGCCAGGCAGGCGGTGACGCAGGTGCCGCAGCCGGTGCAGTCCAGCGGGTCCACCTGGAGACGGTAGCGCAGGCCCTCGAAGCCCTTGCCCTTGGCCTCGTTGGTAACGTAGGAGGCGGGAGCCTTCCGGACCTCCTCCGCGTCCAGCAGGAAGGGCCGGATAGCGGCGTGTGGGCAGTAGAAAGAGCACATGTTGCAGCCGATGCACTTGGAGGCGTCCCATTCGGGCACGAAGGCGGCAAAGCCCCGCTTCTCATACTTGGCGGTGCCGATGGGCACGGTGCCGTCGGCCATATCTTTCCAGGCGCTGACGGGCAGCAGGTCGCCCCGCTGGCCGTTGACCATGTGCATGATGGTCTTGATGTAGTCGGGCTGGTTCTCGTTGACGGTCTGAACCTCGTCGGGCAGCTTGGCCCAGGCGGGATCCACGGAGACCTCCACGATGCCGTCCAGGCCCCGGTCCACGGCGGTGTAGTTCATGTTCAGAACCTTTTCGCCCTTCTTGCCGTAGGTCTTGGTGATGGCTTCCTTCATATAGCGCACCGCGTCGTCGATGGGCAGGACGCCGGAGAGCTTGAAGAAGGCGGACTGCAGCACGGTGTTGGTGCGGTTGCCCAGGCCGATCTCGGCGGCAATGTCGGTGGCGTCGATGGTGTAGAACTTGATATGGCGCTCCGCCAGGATGCGCTTGAGCTTGTTGGGCAGGTTGGCAATGAGCTCGTCGCCCTTCCACACGGTGTTCAGCAGGAAGGTGCCGCCGGGCTTGATCTCGTTGACGATGTCGTACTTCTTGACGTAGCTCTCGTTGTGGCAGGCCACAAAGTCCGCCATGGTGACGTAGTAGGTGGACAGGATGGGGTTGTGGCCGAAGCGCAGGTGGCTCTTGGTGACGCCGCCGGATTTCTTGGTGTCGTATTCAAAGTAGGCCTGCACGTACTGGTCGGTGTTGTCGCCGATGATCTTGATGGAGTTCTTGTTGGCGCCCACGGTGCCGTCGGAGCCCAGACCCCAGAACTTGCAGGAGATGGTCTTTTCGTCGGCGGTGACGATGTTCTCACCCACGGCCAGGGAACGGTGGGTCAAATCGTCGTTGATGCCCACGGTGAAGTGATCCTTCTTCTCGCCGATCATGTTGTCGAAGACGGCTTTCATCATGGCGGGGGTGGTGTCCTTGGAGGACAGACCGTAGCGGCCGCCCAGCAGGACGGGGCGGTTGGCCCGGTTGAAGAGCACGCCGGCCACGTCCTCATACAGAGGCTCGCCGTTGGCGCCGGCTTCCTTGGTGCGGTCCAGCACGGTGAGGACCTTGCAGGTCTCGGGAATGGCCTTCAGCAGATGTTCGGCGGAGAAGGGACGGTAGAGGTGAACCTGAATGAAGCCCACCTTGCGGCCCTGGGCATTCAGATAGGCCACGACCTCCTTCAGACAGTCGGAGACGGAGCCCATAGCCACGATGACTTCTGTGGCGTCGGGGGCGCCGTAGTAGTTGAACAGCTGATAGTTGCGGCCCGTCAGCTTGTTCATCTTCTCCATGTACTCCTCCACGATGGCCGGGGTGGCGTCGTAGAAGGGGTTCACGGCCTCCCGGCACTGGAAGGCGGTGTCGGGGTTCTGGACAGTGGAGCGCATCACGGGGCGCTCGCTGTTCAGGCTGCGTTTGCGGAAGCGCTGCAGGGCCTCCTTATCTACCATTTTTTCCAGATCGGCAAAATCCAGCACGTCGATCTTCTGCAGCTCGTGGGAGGTGCGGAAGCCGTCAAAGAAGTGCATAAACGGAACGCTGGACTTGATGGCGGACAGATGGGCCACCGCGGCCATGTCCATGCACTCCTGGACGCTGGAGGAGGCCAGCTGGGCAAAGCCGGTCTGACGGCAGGCCATCACGTCGGACTGATCGCCGAAGATGGAGAAGAAGCTGGTGCCCACGGTTCTGGCTGCCACGTGGATGACGCCGGGCAGCAGCTGACCGGCGATGCGGTACAGCGGGGGGACCATCAGCATCAGGCCCTGCGATGCTGTGTAGCTGGTGGACAGGGCGCCGCATTCCAGACTGCCGTGCATAGCGCCGCAGGCGCCTGCCTCGCTCTGCATTTCCACCAGTCTGACCGGATGGCCGAACATGTTCTTCATGCCGTTGGCGGCCCAGACGTCCACGTGCTCCGCCATGGGGCTGGAGGGCGTGATGGGATAGATCGTCGCTACCTCTGTAAACGCATAGCTGGCGTACGCGGCGGCCTCATTGCCGTCCATGGTTTTCTTTTTCATAAGATGCCGATCCTTCCTTTCGTTCATTCGCTGAGAGTTGTTACGGGCCGTTCCGGCGGCCCGCGGGGGATGAAATCTGCGAGCCCGCTGCCGGGCAAAATGTCCGGAAACAAAGTCTGAATTTTCCCTCTAATTGGCTATTATACACGAGCTTTTTGGGAAAGTCAATGTCAAGAAGAAAACAACTTGGCCCATCCCGGGGGGATGGGCCAAGCGCTTTGTGAAAGATCAGGTGCGACTGTTCAGCAGGCCGCGGAGAACGTTAACCACGTCCTTTTCCCCAGCGTCTGTCAGGTCGGCCTCGCCGGAGACCTGGGAGAGCTTCCGCATGTCCTGCATGTCCTCATTCAGCATATCAAAGCCGATAGTGTAGACAGGGATTTTGAGAGCCTTGACAATGGGAAGAATGCGGCTCAGGTTGACGCCGCCTTCCTGGTGACCGTCGGACAGGACGAACATGACAGGCACCGCGTCGGGGAGCTCCGCCTGCTTCTCCAGCAGCATCTGGGTTGCTACCATGGTGGCGTCGTAGATGGCCGTGCCGCCGTTGGCGCTCATTTGCTTCACGGCGCCGGAGAACTTGGCCCGCTGGGTGGCGTCAAACTGCTCGATGGGCAGCAGAACGTGAACATCCGTGGAGTAGGAAACCAGACCCAGGTAGTTCTCGGAGCTGATGAACTGGGCCGAGCGCAGCAGGGCGTCCTTCAGGCTGGAGAGCTTGTTTCCCCGCATGGAGCCGGAAACGTCGGTGACGAAGACCGCGATGACGGGGCGGCCGCCGGTCTTGTTCTGCTTCCAGAGCTTCTGGGCAGCCAGATAGCCCAGACCGTCCAGACCGGGATCCTGGCCCTTGTAGTCCTCGTGGCGATTAAAGCCCTTCTCCGTGCCCAGCTTCTGGGCGTCGGGGGTCAGGCAGTAGTCAATGAAGAGCTTGGCAGCCTCCTGCTTTTCCTGGCTCACGTAGGAGAAGGTGAAAACCGGATGGTCGTGGCGAATGCCTACGGGGACGTAGACATAGTTTTCCAGCTCTTTGTTCAGCACGTAGGCCTGCTCCTCCATGGCCATGGCGTTGACGATGCCCCGCTTGGCGTTGTTGCGCATAATGGCGGTGGTGTGGGCGGTGGGAGGCGCGGTCTTCTGGTATTCCATCAGCTTGGCGGAGGCGGCTTCCGACAGGGGGTTTTCGGGGTCAAAGGCCGCCAGGATCATGGTCAGCATGTTCAGGCCAGTGCTGGAGGCGTAGGGATAGGTGTAGGCGAAGGTCAGGTCCTTGTTGATGGTGGCCTCCACCACGTTCTTCATGTTGACTTCCTTGTACTTGGCGATGAAGTCGTCATAGACCTTGTCGGAGATCAGAATGCCCGCGGTGTTGCCCAGCAGCCGGTCGCAGAGGGTGACGGTCTGGATGCCGGAGGCGTCCAGCATCTTGCCCCAGGCCCCGTGGCTGGGAACGTAGAGATCGGGCTGATAGAGACCGGCCCGCATGTAGGTCACAACCTCGCCGCCGGTGATCTGCCGGACGGTGATGGTCACCTTTTTGCCGTTGTATTCGTGGTTTTCCCGGTTGAATCTCTCCGCCAGAACGTTCATCCAGTCGTCAGGCGCCTCAGAGGAGAGCTCCGTGTCCGCCGCGATCTCAATGTTGATTGCACCGTTGCCTCGCACAGTGATGGGGAAGACGGAGATGTCGGACAGGGCGTCCGCTTCGTTGGAGTAGTCCGCGGCGTCCAGATCGATGGGGGGATTCTCATGGCTGACGTTTACGCGGGTCAAAATCGCCTTCATTTCCTCGATGGCGTCTTCTCTGCTGATCTCCTTGACGTCGGAAGAGGGATCGTCATAGACCTGGCTGCAGCCGGAGAAGGCCCCCAGCAGCAGGACAAAGACGAGTGCGAGCGCGATCAATTTTTTCATGCCAGTTCCTCCTGTAATACTTTGATGAATGCTTCCACAGAGCCCAGCGATTCTTGCGTGGTGCCCTGATTGTTGATATACTCGGTGACGGTGGAATTCAGGCGTTTCGCCTGATCCAGCACCCGGTTGTTGTGGTCCAGCGCCTCGTCCATGGAGGCGCTGAGCTCCTCGATGGGAGCCGTGTCGTCGTACATCATCAGCCGGTTGTAAACCTGCCGCATCTTGCCGAACATATTCTGCTCCAGCTTGTCCAGAAAAGCCTCCGCCTCGGAAAGCTCCGTGGCGTCGTTGTTCCGCAGGAGCCGCTTCAGATTCGCCTGATATTCGTTCATGCGATCCAGCTGGACCTGGAATTTGGGCCGGTAGGCCGCCACCTGGCCGGGGGCGCTGTCAAACAGCGTACGCAGCAGCTCCCGCATTTTTTCTTCGTTGAAGCGGCCTGCTTCGGTGGAGAGGGGCGCCTTGGATTTCCGGTCCGCGGCGCGAAGGGTGTCCATACGCTTTTCCATCTGCCTGGCCTCGCTTCTGGCCAGGGCGATCCGAACCACGATGCCGGCCAAAAATGCTGCGCCCACCAGAAGCGCGCCCCGGGCTGCCCACAAAAGGGCACGATAGGTGGACATGCCGCCGGAAATCACGACGGAATCCTTGGACAGCGCCAGTGCGATGCGGCCGGCCAGTCCGATACCCAAGGCCGAAAGACCGATGATCGTTCCCTTATTCTTCATGCCGCTCCCCCCTTTGCTGTGCGTTTTCCGCCTGTTCGATCCTCTGCCGGAGCTGCTCCACGGAGAGACTGTCCAGCAGTTCCTCCTGCTCCCGCAGCTGCGCCGCGCTTTGCCGGATCAATTCCAGCCGGGCGGCCCGGGCCGCCTGCTCGTCCAGCGTTTTTTGCAGGAACAGAAGCTCCGACCGGGCGTGGGCGATCCGTGTCGGGTCGTCGCCCCCCGCTTCGGTGTATTGCGTCAATCGGGATTCCAGTGCTTCCGCCAGATCTGATACAGCGGCCCGGATTGTCCGTGTCTTGACCCGTAGGCTGCGAACCTGGGACGCCACCCAATCCGGGGCGGGGTCCCTGGCGTTTTTGAACTTTTGCAGGGCGGCGTCATAGTTTACCGTCTCAAAAATTTCCTGCAGCCGGTCCGGAACTGACCGAAGAAAGCGGTCAAATTCCCGCTGGGCCTGTTTCAGCACGCTCTTGTCCATCGCTCAGACGACCTCTCTGGGTACGCCGCGGACCGTACCGGGCGGCACACCGAATAATCAACCGATTTGACGCACTTATTATATCGTGTTCGGCACCGCTCGTCAACTACTCATACTGAAAAATCGGGCACTTCATTTGCACAAAAACTGCAAAATCAGCCGCGTTATTAGTGGTCTGACGGGAGAATGCCTGAAAACGCAAAGAAAAATCTTGACAAGCGGGGAATCTTATGGTAATATGCTAAGGCTGATTGTGTCAAGGAAGCTGCGGGTGTAGTATAACGGCTAGTACAACAGCCTTCCAAGCTGTGGGCGTGGGTTCGATTCCCATCACTCGCTCCATATACGCCAGTAGCTCAGCTGGATAGAGCAACTGCCTTCTAAGCAGTAGGTCGGGGGT
>JAEEKA010000117.1 GCA_016282135.1 Oscillospiraceae bacterium | reverse complement strand
ACTGCAAGGTGCGGGTCCTCCGGGACAACGTGGTCATCTACACCGGCGAGCTGGGCAGCCTGCAGCGCTTCAAGGACTCCGTCAAGGAGGTTCAGGCCAACTTTGAGTGCGGCATGTCCGTGGCCAAGTACAACGACCTCAAGGAAGGCGACATTTTCGAGTGCTTCGTAATGGAGCAGTACCGCGACTAAGTTCCGTGAAGAATGAAGAGTGAATAGTGAAAAGTTAAGGTGTCGCATCGCGACGATTTGAATTTTCATTTTTCAAATCGGTGATTTGAAAAATACCGAAACTCTTCACTATTCACTCTTCCCTATTCCCTTGCATCAGAAAGGAGGATGCACGATGCCATCCAACCGAATCGGACGAATCAACGAAGAAATACAGAGAGAATTATCCGACCTGCTGCGGTCCGTGAAGGATCCCCGGGTGCAGAAAACCATGGTCTCCGTGACCCGGGTGGACACCACGGCGGATCTCCGCTTTGCCAAGGTCTACGTCTCCGTCTACGATAAGGAGCAGAGCAAGGAGGTCTTCAAGGGCCTCAAGGCCGCCGGAGGCTTCCTGCGCCACGAGCTGGCCAACCGCCTGAGCCTCCGCCACACCCCCGAGCTGGTGTGGGCCGAGGATCACTCCATCACCTACGGCGCCAGGATTTTGGACATTCTCTCCACCCTGGATATTCCCAAGGACGAGGAAAGCTCAGAGGAGGAACAGGCCGCGGCCCAGGAAGCCGCGGATCATGAGGAGGACGCATGAACGAGCGGTTTTCCCTGCAGGAGGCAGCCGCCTTCCTGCTGGAGCATGACAACTATCTGATTCTCTCCCACCGCCGTCCCGACGGGGACACGGTGGGCTCCTGTGCAGCCCTCTGCCGGGCCCTCCGGGCCATCGGCAAGACAGCCTGGCTCTATGCCAACCCCCAGTTCACCCCCCGCTTCGCGCCCTGCTTGGACGGCCTGACGGCCATCCAGGGATCAGGGATCAAGGATCAGAGATCAGAGGAGTATTGTATCATTTCCTGCGACGTTGCCTCCCGGGGACTGCTGCCCTTTGGGATGGAGGACGCGGCGGTAGAGCTGGCCATCGATCACCACGGGACCAACGACGGCTTCGCCGTCCGGACTCACACCGACGAAACCAGAGCAGCCTGCGGGGAGATCATTGCGGAGCTCCTGCCCCTGCTGGGCACGGCCATGACAAAGGAGATGGGCGAGGCCCTCTACGTGGCGATTTCCACGGACACGGGCTGCTTCCGCTACTCCAACGTCACCGCCAACACCTTCCGCTGCGCCGCCGCCTGCGTGGAGGCGGGCGCGGAAATCTTCCCCATCAACCGGGCCTTCTTTGAGATCAAGCGCCGTCCCCGGCTGGCCCTGGAGGCCTGGCTGGTGGAGCACATGGAATTCTTTGCCGGAGGCCGGGTGGCGGTTTCCGCCATCCCCCAGGCTCTGATGGAGGAGCTGAAGCTGACCGAGGACGACATCGACGACATTTCCGGCTTCGGCCGGGCCGTGGAGGGCGTGGAGCTGGCCGTGATGCTCCGGGAGGTAGAGGGCGGCAAGGGAAAAATTTCCCTGCGCTGCGGCCCTGCCTTCAACGCCGCGGCCATCTGCGCAAAGCTGGGGGGCGGCGGACATCCCGGCGCCGCCGGCGCCTCGGTGGAGGGCGGCATTCCCGCCGCCCGAGCGGCCATCCTGCGGGCAATTGGAGAAGTCATCAAGCTGTAGAAGCGGAAAAAGGACGGGTTTTTCGACTTCGCATTGCTCCGCTCACAACGACAGAAACGGAACGAAACACATGCCAAACGGAATATTGATCGTAGACAAGCCCGCGGGCTGGACCTCCCAGGACGTGGCGGCCAAGCTCCGGGGCGTCTTTCACGAAAAACGGGTGGGCCACGGCGGCACCCTGGACCCCATGGCCACCGGCGTTCTGCCCATCTTCCTGGGCCGGGCCACACGGGCGGTGCCCTTCTTTGAGCACGCCGACAAGGTCTATGAGGCCGTTCTGCGCCTGGGCCTGGTCACGGACACCCAGGACACCACCGGACGCACCCTGGAGGAGCGTCCGGTTGACATAACATCAGAGCAATTTGAGGCAGTCCTGGCCCGGTTCCGGGGGCCGATTCAACAGATTCCCCCCATGTATTCCGCCGTGAAGGTCAACGGGCAGAAGCTCTACGCCCTGGCCCGGAAGGGGCAGGAGGTGGAGCGGGAGGCGCGGACGGTGGTGATCCACGAGCTGACGCTTCTTGATCGGGATAATTCTCAATTCTCAATTCTCAATTCTCAATTTGCCCTGCGCGTCCACTGCTCCAAGGGCACCTACGTTCGGACCCTCTGCCACGACATTGGCGCGGCCCTGGGCTGCGGGGGCTGCATGGCGGGTCTGCGGCGGACCCGGGCCGGGCGCTACGGGATCGAGCAGGCCCACACGCTGGATGAGATTCTGGCTGACCCCGATCCGGCGCGCTTCCTGCTGCCGGTGGACAGTCTCTTTGCCGACCGGCCCCGCTGTACCGTCAACGAGGCGGGGGAGCACAAGCTCCGCAACGGCGCAAGCCTGCGCACCGGCAAGCTGGCCGACGGCGAGTATCGGGTCTACGGCCCCGCCGGGGACTTCCTGGGCCTCTGCGCCGTCAACCACGGGGAACTCACCACGATCAAGAGCTTTTTTGAGGTTTAGTCGCAAAGCGGGCAGATTGCCCGCGCTACACGATTCTTTGAGGATAAGCTATGCAAACAGTCATTGCCCTTGGCTTTTTCGACGGGGTCCATTTGGGCCACGGGGATTTGCTGCGCCGGACGGCGGAGCTTGCCCGGGAACGGGACTGGCGGGCCCTGGCCCTGACCTTTGACCGGAGCCCCGGCAAGGACGGGCGGCTGCTGACCACCGTGGACGACCGGGTCCGGCTGATGCGGGCGCTCTACGGCATCCGGGACGTGGCAGTCCTGCCCTTTACCGAGGAATTCATGGGCCAAAGCTGGGACGCTTTTCTGGAAAGCCTGGTCCGGGACTACGAGGCGGCCTGGCTGGTCTGCGGCTGGGATTATCGCTTCGGCTTCCGGGGGGAGGGCACGCCTGCTCTGCTGCGGGGCTGGTGCGAAGCCCGGGGCCTGGGCTGTGACGTGATACCCGCTCGGGCCATCGATGGGATCACCGTCTCCTCCACCCGGATCAAGGCCCTGGTAGAGGCCGGAGACGTGGAGACCGCCGCCCTCTATTACGGGCATCCCCACACGCTGTCCGGCATCGTGCAGTCGGGGCGGCACCTGGGTCACAAACTGGGTTTCCCCACGGCGAATCTGCTGCCAAGCCCGGATCTGGTCCTGCCCAAGGACGGGGTTTACGCCGTCCGGGGAACAGCGGACGGCAAGAGCTGGAACGGCGTCTGCAACGTGGGCACGAATCCCACGGTGGACGGGAAGCGCCGCACCGTGGAAACCTGGCTCTCAGGCTTTGCCGGAGAACTCTACGGCAAGACCCTCACCGTAGACTTCTACTGCCGACTCCGGGACGAACGGCGCTTTGAAAGTCTGGAAGCCCTGAAGGAAGAAATTTTCCGCAACCAAGCCCAGGCGGAAGCGTATTTTCATCAGCATCCTGCCCGGTAAACGAGAAGAAATTTTCAACCCATCTACAAAAACAGGAGGTACCTATGAAAGAACTGAAGCAAGGCTATTTCACCGGCGAACGCGCCCTCTTCGGCGAACACGACCTGCGGGTGGTGGACTCCGTCTTCGACGCGGGGGAATCTCCCCTGAAGGAATGTCACGATCTGGAGCTGCGGGGGGATCTCTTCCGCTGGAAGTACCCCCTCTGGTACTGCAAAAACGTGGACGTGGAGGGCTGCACCTGGTTTGAGATGGCCCGGGCCGGCGTGTGGTACACCCACAACATCCGGGTCAAAAACGCCGTGATCCAGGCCCCCAAGAATTTCCGCCGCTGCACCGGCCTGACCCTGGAGGACGTGGTGTTCACCAATCCCACCGAGACCATCTGGGCCTGCAAGGACGTTAAGATGAAAAACGTCAGCGCCGCCGGGGCCCCTTACTTCTGCATGAACAGCGAAAATCTGGAGATCGACGGGCTGACCCTGGACGGCAACTACTCCTTCGACGGGGCAAAGAACGCGGTGATCCGCAACTCCCGGCTGCTGACCAAGGACGCCTTCTGGAACACGGAAAACGTCACGGTCTACGACTCCTTTATCTCCGGCGAGTACCTGGGCTGGAACGCCAAGAACCTGACCCTGGTGAACTGCACCGTCGAGAGCCTCCAGGGTATGTGCTATATTGAGAACCTGAAGATGGTCAACTGCAAGCTGATCCACACCAGTCTGGCCTTTGAGTATTCCAGCGTGGAGGCGGAAATCACCTCCAGGATCGACAGCGTGCTGAATCCCGGCTCCGGCACCATCACCGCCCCCGCCATCGGGGAGCTGATTCTGGAGAAGGACTTCATCGATCCCGGCAAGACCAAAATCGTCTGCAAGGCCATCGACGAGTGCTTCGAGCATCCGGAGTGGAGACGGTAGGCATCAGGCAGCAGGAGTATGGAAATGAAATACAACTTTGATTCCCCGCCCAGCCGGCGGGGGAGTCTGTGCTATAAGTGGGACTGCAAGCCCGGCGAGCTGCCTATGTGGATCGCGGACATGGACTTCGAGGCCGCTCCGGAAATTCGGGCCGCCCTGCAAAAGCGGCTGGACCACGGCATCTTCGGCTACGACGACATGGGAGAAGCCTGGTATGAGGCCTATATAGGCTGGTGGCGGGACCGT
The DNA here is from genome assembly GCA_016282135.1 of Oscillospiraceae bacterium. Lineage (GTDB taxonomy): Bacteria > Bacillota > Clostridia > Oscillospirales > Oscillospiraceae > JAFRPC01. Next base: position 61,085 of record JAEEKA010000117.1, on the reverse strand, counting down.
CACGGGCTGACCATGGAGAAGGACAACCTGATCTTTTCCGCCGGCGTGGTGGCCTCCATTTCCTCCCTGGTGCGCAAGCTGACCACGGCCAATGAAAACGTGCTGATCCAGACCCCGGTGTACAACATCTTTTTCAACTCCATTCTCAACAACGGAGCCCGGGTGCTGGAAAGTCCCCTGCGTTATGACGGGGAGAACTGGTCCATTGACTTCGCCGATCTGGAGCAGAAGCTGGCGGACCCCCAGACCGGCCTGATGATTCTCTGCAATCCCCACAATCCCGTGGGCCGGATCTGGACCCGGGAGGAGCTGGCCCGGATCGGCGCCCTGTGCCAAAAGCACCACGTCACGGTGATCTCCGACGAGATCCACTGCGACCTCACCGCCCCCGGCCTGGGCTATCTGCCCTTCGCCGCCGTGGACGAGACCTGCAAAAGCATTTCCATCACCTGCATCGCCCCCACCAAGGCCTTCAATCTGGCGGGGATGCACTCCTCCGCCGTCTACGCGGCGGACCCGGTGCTGCGCCACAAGGCCTGGCGGGCTCTGAACACCGACGAGGTCGCAGAGCCCAACAGCTTCGCCGCGCCCGCCGCTATCGCGGCCTTTACCCGGGGCGGCGGCTGGCTGGATCAGGCCCGGGCCTACATCTGGGAGAACAAGCGACTGGTAAAGGATTTTGCCGACCGGGAGCTGCCCGGGGTCAAGGTTTCGGTCTCCGAGGCCACCTACCTGCTCTGGGTGGACGTGTCCGCCCGGACAGACAGGGTGCAGGAATTCACCGACCGGCTGCGGGCTGAGACCGGCCTCTGGGTCACCCCCGGCACCGCCTACGGCAAAACCGGCGAGGGCTTCTTCCGCATGAACCTGGCCTGCCCCCGGTCCTTTGTAGAGGACGCGCTGGGAAGACTGAAGGACTTTTTATGCTAATATTGGTATACGATAACAGAAACGAGGATGCGGCGACGCATCCTCGTTTCTTGTATGATGGCCTCAGGCCAGGTTCAGGCGTTTCTTGGTGGTGATCCAGGTCAGGAAGTAGTAGACGGAGCCGAACAGAACGCTTTGCCCCACAGTAAACCAGAACAGGCTGGACGGGAAATCATTGGTTTCTATGGTTCTCAGTCCGTCAAATCCATATTCTGCAGTCAGCACCCCAACCAGCGCAATCGAGGTGATGATCTGGGCGGCGATGTACAGGACGAAGAAGAACAGAACGCTCTTGCCGGTCTTTCCGGTGGGGAAGCTGTGGCCGATGGAGATGGCCGCATAGATCATCAGGATCATGCTCAGGATCGACAGGACGCCCACGCAGCAGAGCTTGAGCAGGATGGACTTGGTTTCGATGCCGCTGTTTTCGATGATAACCCGGAAGCTGACCCCCAGGCTCTCGATGGAATCCACCCCCAGAGTGGCGATCCGGACGCCCGCGTAGACCGCGCCGAAGGAAAGCAGCACCGCCAGGAAGCTGACCAGCAGACGGCTGAGCAGGATGGTGCTGACGCTGACCGGCAGGGTGTGGGTCAGATAGCCCTCGTCCCCGTGGACGGATTTGGCGAAGCGGACCATCATCAGGATCGTGGTGGTGACCACCATGGCGCCGCAGGCCAGGAAAAAGATACTCACCAGGAAGACGCCCAGCATGCTGGTAACGGGAGATTCCACGGATTCCATCATCCAGATAGAGCCTCGGGCCAGAATGGCCATGGCCAGCAGGCCGCCCAGCAGGGGCACCATGGCCCGGGCCGCGGCGTGGGATTCATGCTTTACCAATTTCAGAAACATTTGAATTCCTCCCTGAACAGAGCGTCCACAGACTTGCCCATCTCCTCGCGGATCTCGTCCACGGAGGTATGGCGCAAGATATGGCCGCCGTTGATGAAAATAACCTCGTCCAGCATCTGCTCCACGTCCGCGATCAGGTGGGTGGAGATCACCACCGCGGCGCTGGGGTCATAGTTGCCGATGATGGTGTTGAGAATGTAGTCCCGGGCGGCGGGGTCCACGCCGCCGATGGGCTCATCCAGCAGGTAGAGCTTGGCCCGGCGGCTCATCACCAGAATCAGCTGGACCTTTTCCCGGGTGCCCTTGGACATCTGCTTGATCCGCTGCTTTTCCGCAATGCCCAGATGGCTGAGCATGGCGATGGCCCGCTCCCGGTCGAAGTCTCCGTAGAAGTCCTGGAAGAAATCCAGAATCTGCCGGACGCTCATCCAGTCGGCCAGATAGGTCCGCTCCGGCAGGTAGGAAACGATGGCCTTGGTCTCCACCCCGGGGGCCTTGCCGTCGATCAGAATTTGTCCCTCGGTGGGAGTCAGCAGGCCGTTGGCCAGCTTGATCAGCGTGGATTTGCCGCTGCCGTTGGGCCCCAAAAGCCCCACGATCCGGCCCGGCTCAATGTTCAGATTCACATGGTCCAGGGCCTGGACGGTTCCGTATCGCTTGGAGAGATTTTCACAGGTTAAAATCGGCATAAAGAATCATTCCTCCTCTTTGTTTTCCAGCTTCCGATGAAGCAGCTCGGCGGTCTGCGCCGAGGTAAATCCCAGCTCCCGCATGTCCTGCAGGAAGCGGTCTGTGTGGAGCTCCGCCAGCTCCGCCCGAACCGAAGCGATCACCGCCTGGTCCTCGGTGACAAAGTGGCCGGAGGTCCGCTGACTGTAGATCAGCCCGCCCCGCTCCAACTCCGTGAGCGCCTTTTGCATAGTGTTGGGGTTGACCCCCGCCTCCAGGGCGAAGGTCCGCACCGAGGGCAGCCGTTCTCCCGGCGTCAGCGCGCCGGAGACAATCATCCGCTCCACCCGTTCCATGACCTGGGCGTAGATTGGCGCGTCGTTGTGGAATTCCCACCGCATGGCATCGCCTCCTTATGATGCTTGGATTGTGTTGCTGTATTATTGTTTTACTGTGTTATTGTTATAATACAATCTGAACGATTTGTCAAGGGTTTTTTCAAAAATATTTCGACAGAAAAAAGGGCCGATGCAGTCATCGGCCCCTAAGGAAAGGTTTCATCAAAACAAGGTACTGCGGATTACGTATGGCGTTGTTCTCCTGTTGCCTGAGTCAATTCTTCCGCATCTGGCGCAGGAAGGCCCAGACGGCGGCCACGGAGAGGCCGACGGCCCAGGCCAGGACCACCCAGAGGTGGGCCAGGGCGCTGCCCAGGGTCCCGGCGTAGGCAGCCTTGGCCAGCTCCACCGCATGGTAGAAGGGCAAAGCCTTGGCAATGGCCGCAAAGACGCCGCCCACCAGCGCCACGTCAAACCAGATCCCGGCAAACCAGCCGGTGAGGTTGGTGAGCAGGGCGCCGCAGACGCCCCCCACCTGCTTGTCCGTCAGCAGGCTGCCGCAGAGCAGGCCCAGGGCGATGAAGATCAGACTGGCAGGAAGGTTCACCAGGACGCAGAGCAGAAGCCTGGGCGTCCAGGTCAGGCCCAGAATCAGGCCGAAGACCAGGGTAATAGCCGTCTGGGCCAGGGCGATGGGCACCATGGGCAGCGTGTAGCCCAGAATGTAGTCCACCGGGCGTAGGGGCGTGGTATAGAGCCGGAGCAGCAGGGCGGAGGTCCGGTCCTTGGAGATCAAAGTGGCCGAAAACAGGCTCATAAAGGCCAGACCGAAAACCGTGATCCCCGGGGCCAGTTGATCCAGGGTGAACAGCTCCTTGGGGACGTTGGACTGAATGGCCGTCAGCAGGCCCAGAAGCACCAGCGGAAAGCCCAGCCCGAAAAACAGATTCAGGGGGTCCCGCAGGATCTCCTTGGCATTTCGCTTTGCCAGCAGCATTGCTTTTCTCATTTTGCCGCCTCCTTTGCCAGAGCGATAAAGGCCTTCTCCAAGGTGTCGGTTCCGGTGGCGGCCTTCAGCTCCGCCGCGGTGCCCACCTGCAGAAGCTGTCCCGCTCCCATAACGCCGATCCGGTCTGAGAGCTCCTCCGCCTCCTCCATGTAGTGAGTCGTCAGAATCATCGTCAGCTCTCCCTTGAGGCCCCGGATCACCTCCCAGAGGGCGGAGCGGGCCAGCACGTCCAACCCCAGGGTGGGCTCGTCCAGGAAGAGGATTTTCGGTTCCAGGATCAGGGCCATGGCGATGCTCAGCCGCCGCTGCCAGCCCCCGGAGAGCTTCCCGGCGGGACGGATCAGGACCTCCTCCAGGCCAAGCTGGCCGCTGAGGGCGTCGATCCGCCGTTTGCTCTCTTCCTTTCCCGCGCCGGAGATTCCGGCCATCAGCTCCAGATTCTCCCGCACGGTGAGCTTGGGCGCCACGGCGGTCTCCTGGGGAGAAACCGCCAGCAGCTTCTTCACTTCTTCCGCTTCCCTGATGACGCTTTTCCCCAAGAGCAGGGCGTCGCCCCCGTCGGGGCGGGTCAGGCAGGAGAGCATTTTAATGGTGGTGGTCTTGCCGGCGCCGTTGACCCCCAGCAGGGCGAACAGCTCCCCCTGACGGACCGTCAGATCCAGGCTGTTTACCGCGGTCAGGTCACCGTACCGCTTGGTAAGGCCCTTGATTTCAATGGCATTCATGATTTTCCTCCCAACTTGCTTTGATACCCCGGAAGGCGTCGGTCAGCATTTGGCTGACGGTAGCCTCCTCCAGGTTCAGATAGCCCGTGGCCTGCATCACGGCGATGCCGTGGACCAGGGCCCACATTTCCAGGTGAAACAGCTCCGCATCTTGCCCTGCCAGGCCCGCGCTGCTCCCGGCCCGGGCAGAATCTGCGGTCCAATCCGGGTCCTCCGGGCTTTCCGTTTCCCCGGTCCGGCTGCGCATAAAAAGCAGACGGAACAGGGCGGGCTCCGCCCGGGCAAAGCCGATGTAGGCCAGGCCCCGGGCCTTGTAGGGCGGGAAAAGCGACACGGTCACAGCGGCCTCCACAAAGCGGTGGTAGGCGGCCAGGGCATCCTCCACCACAGCCCGCCGCAGGGCCTCCATGGAGGGGAAATTCTTGAAAATCGGCTGGGTGGAGCAGCCCAGGGCGGCGGCCAGGGCTCTGGCGTTCAGGGCCTGGGGACCCTGTTCCCGAACAAGGCGAAGCGCGGCCTCCCGAATGGCGGCCTCGGTGATCCGCACGGGCGCGGCCATGGCGTTGCCTCCTTCCGTATAAAATAACACTTGTTATTTTATACGGAAGGAGGGAATTTGTCAAGAAAAACACACACAATTTTAAATTATAAATAAGGTTCGACATGGTATAATTTCCGTATCATCCCAAAAGGAGGAATCACACCATGCGAAAAATTCGTAAGTTACTGGCCCTGGCGCTCTGCCTTTGCCTGATGGCGGGGTTGCTCCCCGCTGTCACGGCGGAGCGCGGCACGGCCTGCACGGCGGTCCTCACCGGCAATACCGGGGCCGTCGTTACCTGCGGGGAAGTCCCCCTTTCCGCCCAGGTGGACGACAACGACCTGGCCATTGTGGAGATCCGCGGCGATCAGGTCCGGGTCATCGCCAGGGACGGAGCCGTGGGCACGGCCCGCCTCACCGTTCAAACCGCCTCCGGATACGCGGTCTTTGACGTTCCCGTGGGCTACACCACCTTCGTCTTCGACGGTGGGAAGCTCACGGTAATCCCCGGCAGCAGCGGCGCATACGAAATTTCCGGCATCAACGCCGCGGGGGAGGAGTACCTGGAGGGAGACGCCAATTTCCCCCTGCCCGTCGCCACGGACGGGGACGGGAACCAGGTCTATGAGAATACCGACGCCTATAAGCTCTGCGTCAACATCAAGAAAACCGGGGGCACCTTCGTCTTCACCGGCACAGGTACGGACGGCTCCATCGCCGTGAAGAAGGCCGCCACCGGTCCCGCCGTGCTCCTGCTGGCGGGGCTGGATCTGAGCTCCTCCTTTACCGCCCCCGTCACCGTGAAGAAGGAATCCACCAGCACCGTTACTGTGACGGCCCTGGCGGGCTGGACCAGCAGTCTGAGGGACAGCGCCTTCAACAACGCCGACACCTACGGCAGCGCGGAGGACGGCGGCAACGGCGAGAACGCCGTCTACGCCGAATCCGCCGTCATCAAGGCCAAATCCGGCGCTCAGCTGAGCTTGAACGGCGCGGGTGTATTGAACCTGAACTGCGCCAGCAAGAACGCCCTGAAGGTGGGCGAATCCGGCAGCCTCACCATTGACGAGCTGACGCTCAAGGTCAACTCTGCCAAAAACGGCATCTCCAGCGACAACACCATGGTCATCCGGGGCGGAACCCTGGAAATCACCACCGCCGACGGGGACGCCATCCGCTCCGACCCGGACGCGGTGGACCCGGAGGCGGGCTGCGCCGGAAATATCGTCATCGACGGCGGCACGCTCCTGCTTTATCCCAAGGGAGACGGCATCCAGGCTGCCCAGAATCTCACCGTCAACGGCGGCAGCATCACCATCAAGACCGGAAGCGGCTACAATGACAGCAGCTTCAACGGCGACACCATGAGCTGGAAAGGGCTCAAGGCCTCCCGCAACACCGACGACTCCACCGACCAGGAGGACACCGACAACACCGTCACCATCAACGGCGGCAGCTTTGAGCTGAACACCGCCGACGACGCCATCCACGCCGACGGTTTTGTGGTCATCCAGGGGGGCGAATTCAACATCCGGACCGGAGACGACGGCGTCCACGCAAACAGTCAGGCCGACTTCGGCGCGGTGAACGGCGCCGACTGCGCAATCCACCTGAGCGTTGTCAACTGCTACGAAGGGCTGGAAGCCAAGAACCTCTACATCCGTTCCGGCTGCTATGACGTCAGCTCCTCCGACGACGGCGTCAACGCCGCCGGAGGCAGCAGCAACGGCTCCGATCCCGGCCCCTGGGACCCCTGGAATCCCGGCCCCGGCGGCGGCGACGCCGGCGACTATGAGCTGGTGGTCTCCGGCGGCATGGTCAACGTCAACGCGGGGGGCGACGGCCTGGACTCCAACGGCAGTGAAAGCCTCACCGGCGGCAGCATCATCGTCTGGGGCGCGTCCTCCAGCGGCAGCGGCTCCGACAACGCTCCCCTGGACTGCGACGGCACCCTGCTGATCAACGGGGCCACGGTCTTTGCCGCGGGCTCCCGCCAGATGGCGGAGAATCCGGGCAGCGGCAGCCAGCCCTACGTGAAGTTCGGCTCCTCCGGCTGGGGCGGCGGCGGTTCCTCCATTGCCAGCGGCAAGACCGTGGTGGTGAAGAATTCCTCCAATCAGACCGTATTCAGCATCAAGGCCCCCAAAGCCGTCAACTACGCCCTCTATTCCGCGCCAACCATGAGCTCCGGCAGCGGCTGGTCCATTTCCTCTGATTCCTCCACCCCCACTGTCAGCAGGTTCTGGACCGAGCACAGCTACGGCATCTACGTTCAGACCACGGCGCCCGGCTGCACGACGGCAGGAATCGAAACCGCGGTCTGCTCCGGCTGCGGCGGCACCGTGACCCGGGAAATCGCGCCCACCGGCCACGACTGGTCCTTTGAGACCGTCGCCCCCACCGAAACCCGGGAGGGCTATGATCTCTATACCTGCTCCCACTGCGGCGGCCAGTACCGGACCAACTTCACCGATCCCACCGGGGATCCCGGCCCCTGCCAGGACGGCCACAGCTGGGACGAGGGCACGATCACCCTGACCCCCACCTGCACCGAGGCCGGAGAACGCACCTTTACCTGTACCGTCTGCGGCGAGACCATGACTGAGGCCGTCGAGGCCCTGGGCCACGATTTCGACGATACCACCGGCGTCTGCTCTCGCTGTAATCTGGAGGCCTTCCGGGCTGTGTTTGCATGCTCCGAGGGCGTCTCCGTCACCGTCTTCCCCACCCAGGATCTGACCGCCGGCGGCACAGCCAACGCGGCCTATGCCTTCCCCCGCAGCGGAGACAGCGGCGGGATCGACGTCAGCGGCAGCGGGCAGGTGAATTTCCTGGTGGTGCCCGAGGCAGGATATGAGGTGGAAAGCGTGGTGGTAACGCCCGCGGCCAATTTCAAGAATCTGAAGGGTCCCGAGGAGATCGGCACGGAAAACGCCTACCGGATCACCAAGCTCACCGGCCCGGTCACCGTTACCGTAACTGCCTCCACCAACGTCTGTCCGCATGAATTTGACGAGGACGGCTTCTGCATCCACTGCGGTCTGGAGGCCCCCAAGGTGATCTTCGCCTGCGGCGAGCACTGCTCCGTCACCGCCTATCCCACCCAGGACCTGAGCGCCAACGGGACGGACAACGCCGTCATCGCCCTGGCCAGAGACAGCGTCTCCGGCCAGGTGGATCTCAGCGGCGCCGGGCAGGTGAACTTTATCCTCCACATGGAGGAGGGCTACACCCTGGAAAGCATCACCGCCGAGCCTGCCGAGGCCTTCAAGAACCTGAAGGGCCCCGACGAGATTGGAACGGAAAACGCCTACCGGATCACCAAAATCTCCGGAACCGTCACCTGCACCGTCACCGTGAAGGCCGACGGCGGCGGAGACGAGGGCTGGACGCCCTGCGACGGAATCACCTGCCCCGGCTCCGTGTTCCAGGACATGCCGCCCAAATCCCACTGGGCCCACGATCCCATTGACTGGGCCTATACCCAGGGCATCAGCACCGGCACCGGCAGCGACAGCTTCTCCCCTCACAAGCTCTGCAGCCGGGCGGAGATCATGACCTTCCTCTGGCGGGCCGCGGGCAGTCCGGAGCCGGAGGCCGCGGAGAATCCCTTTACGGACGTCAAGGAGAACGCCTTCTACTGCAAGGCCGTGCTCTGGGCCGTGGAGAACGGCATCACCGCCGGCACCTCCGCCTCCACCTTCTCCCCCGGCAAGACCTGCACCCGGGCGGAGGCCATTACCTTCCTCTGGCATTATCTGGACGATCCCGAGGCGTCTGGCGCGGAGAACCCCTTCCGGGACGTGGCGGATTCCGAATACTATTATCCGGCCGTCCTCTGGGCCGTGGGGGCCGGCGTCAGCTCCGGCACTGCCCCCGACCGCTTCTCCCCGGAAAGCTTCTGCACCAGAGCCCAAATTCTGACTTTCCTTTACCGGGCGCTTGTATAAACTGCTATCGTTTCAGCCCGCAAAGCGGGGCGAATTGAGAATTGAGAATTGAAAACAGCGAGTTTTTCAAAATGACACTTGAAAAACAGAACCAAATTATCCGATACAGCCTTTTTCACGCGATCAGGCAAGCGTCTGCGCCAACAAACGAGCATCTTCCTGAAATCCTCCACTGTCCCTTCCAATGGCAATTGGAACGATCCCACAACTATCCACTTTTTATTCTCAATTTTCAGCCTTGAAACGTTTCAGCCCGCAGAGCATGCGCTCTGCGGGCTGATTTGTTCTATTGGCGCTGTGTGCGGGCCTCCAGGCTGCGCAGGAGGGTAGTCAGGGGGACGATCAGCAGCCCAAGCCCCAAGTTCCCCAGGGCATGAGTCAGGTCCCAAGGCAGACCCGTGATAATCCATGGCAGCATCTTATTCCAGTCGCCATTCGCGTAGGCGAGGATATGGAAGGGCGCCCAAAGCGTCCCGTACGCCATTCCGAAGAGGGCGCAAACTCCGGCATACACCGGAACGCCCCATCGGAGCGGCAGCTCCTTGGGCAGGAGCATGGTAATGCTCCAAAGGACAGTCCAGACGTAGAGATATGGGACCCACCATAGGGGAAAGCCCCAGAAAATGCCCTGTAGGAGGGCATACAGGTAGATGGGAATCAAGGCCCATTTTCGGTAGACCAGGGTATAGACCATGGTGAGGGTGCTGACCAGCTCCACGTTGGGCAGCGCTTCCAAAAGCTGCTTGGAGCAGAACAGGATCGCCGCAAACATGGGAAAGATAATCAGATGCCGCAGGTCCAGCCTGGTTTTGGTCTTCATTACCCCTTGGTGGCGACGAAGGCGTAGGTGGCGCCTGCCGTAATATTGGTGGCGTCCACGCCGGTGGCGGCGTACTCGCCGTTCTCATAGAAGGCCCAGTACATGCCGTCGGTATCAAAATCCAGGGTCTCGTCGCCCACGGTCTTGACGTAAAGACCGTATTCGCTCTCGTCACCGGCGATCAACTTCAGGGCAACCAGGGCCTTTCCCACGGTCTCTTCGTTGGTGTTGATGGAGTAGCGGGCAGTCCTGCCGTCGGAGAAGGTCACGTCGAAGTTAAACTGCTTCTCGCCCTCGCCCAGCTTGACCACCTTGCGGGCCTGGTTGGCTTCGGGCGCGTTGGTCTGGTCAGGGGTCTTGGGGGCCTCGGTGTTGGTCTGGCCCGGGGTCTTGGGAGCTTCGGTGTTGGTCTCGTTCTTTCCGCATCCGGTCAGCGCCGCCACCGCAAGCAGCAGGACCAGAAGCAGGCACACAAGAGATTTGCGGGTGTTTTTCATGTGTAAGTATCTCCTTTTTCATTTTTCGTTTCGCAAAGGCTCTGCCGTCCTGGGGGAGGCGAAATACCCTCCCTGCGGCCGAGAACCCGGTCTGCACGGGGCTCTGGGGCCGCCCCGGAGCTCGCGGCGGCGGCATCGCGCGGGTCAGTCTTCCGGCTCATGGCGGACCGGGCGACCTTCTCGGGGCTGTCCCAATGGTCTGTTCCCGCTTTGCGGTAAGCGGTAAGTCCGGTCAAAAATGCCATCTACGGCCACGGTCTGGCGCAGGGGTTGGACCTGCTTCCTGATTAAGTGCTGGGCACGCCCGTCTTTGCAGTCCACATTATATCAACTCTCTCCCCGCTTGTCAACGAAAACGGGCCACATATTTCCGCCCGGCGCGCATATCTTGTACAAAGCGATTCAGGAGGGAAAAGGATGCAAAAAACGCTCTGTTTGTTACTGATAAGCGCCATGCTCCTGGGCCTTGCGCCAGGGGTCGCCGCACGGGAACCGGAAGCGGCCGCGGTGGACACCGCCGCGGCGACCGCGGCGGTGGAGATTCAGGCCCCTTCGGCCATTCTGATGGACGCGGCCACCGGGACGGTGCTCTTTGAGAAGAACGCCGATGAACGGCGGGAGCCCGCCAGCGTCACCAAGGTCATGACCCTGTTGCTGGTGATGGAGGCTCTGGACGCCGGGCAGATCGGCTGGGGGGACGAGGTGACTGCCTCCGCCGCCGCCGCGGCCAAGGGCGGCAGCCAGATCTATCTGGAGGAGGGGGAGCGGCTCTCCATGGACGAAATGCTGAAATCCGTGGTGGTCAGCTCCGCCAACGACTGTGCCACGGCATTGGCGGAGCACCTGGCAGGCAGCGAGGCCGCCTTTGCGGCAAGGATGAACCAGCGGGCGGCGGAGCTGGGAATGAACAACACCCACTTTGTCAACTGCACGGGGCTGGATGACGAACCGGAGGCCCGGGAGCACCTGACCACCGCCCGGGACGTGGCGATCATGTCCCGGGAGCTGCTGCGGCACGACGCCATCCGCCGCTACACCACCGTCTGGATGGACACGGTGCGGAACGGGGCCTTCGGCCTTTCCAACACCAACAAGCTGGTGCGCTTCTACGAGGGGACCACCGGGCTCAAAACCGGCTACACCTCCCGGGCGGGACACTGTCTCTCCGCCTCCGCCAAGCGAAACGGAATCGAGCTGATTGCGGTGATCCTGGGAGGCGATTCCTCCTCCCACCGCTTCGAGGACGCCAAGGCCCTGCTGAATTGGGGCTTTGCCAACTATGCTCTGACGGACCCCACAGAGGGCTTCACGCCCACGCCGATTCCGGTGATTCTGGGAACCCGGGAATCCGTGACGCCGGTTCCGGGAGACTGCGGGCCCATCCTGCTGGAAAAGGCCAAGGCGTCCGCCGTGACCCGGGAGATCGTCCTGGTTGAGGGCTGCGAGGCGCCGGTGGAGGAAGGGCAGGTGCTGGGCACCCTCCGGGTCCTGGCCGGACAGGAGCTGCTGGCAGAGATTCCCCTCACCGCTGCCGAGGAAATCCCCCGGCTGAGCTTTGGCCAGATCTGGCTGCGGGTGCTGTTGAAAATCGCAGGATAGATCGGGATATGCCGAGCAAAGCTCGGCATATCCCAGCTCTAAGAAAACGGGGCCGCTGCCGGTTGGCAGCGGCCCCTTAGGGTTTGGATTATTCTTCCGTGCCGTTGGTCACGGTCCAAGTGGAGGTAATGAAGGGGGTAATGCCGCCGTTCGTGGCAGTCTGGTCCTTGATATAGCTGACCAGCAGCGCGCGGGCCTGGCCCTCGTCCTCACCCTGGATCATGTCGAACTGGGTGGAGTAGATGATGCGCTCGGGATCGTTGGCAACGAACTCGCAGCCGTGCTCGTTGAGCCACTTCACGTAGTTGCCGCCGCCGTTGTAACGGTAGTTGTTCACAACCACAGTAAACACCTTGTCAGCAGCCACAGGCTCGCCGTTGTAGGTCATGTTGACCACGCGCTGGCCCTCGGGCTTGGACACGTCGATGTCGTAGTGGAAGCCGTCGCCCATGATGACGTCGTAGTAGGTCAGGTCGCCGCTGGTGACGAAGGGCTTGCCCGCTTCGTCTACCTGGATCTTGGTGGCGGCGAACTCCAGCCACTGGTGGACCTCTTCGCCGCTCATGGTGATCTGGTAGAACCAGTTCTCAAAGCGGTACAGGCCAAACATATCGCCCAGAACGATGTCGCCCGCGGAGATGAGGTTTTCCTTGTCGCCGGAGGTCAGAGGCGCGGAGATGGACAGCATGGCGGGGGTGTTGTCCTCGGTCTTATCGGGGGTGTTCTCGCCGGTGCGGTCATAGGCGCCCCAGATCTGCACGGTGTTGATCAGATCCATGAAGGCGGAGGGAGCGGTGCCCAGGTTGGCGGCGGGATAATCGCCCAGCGCCTTGCCGATGGGCTGGAGCATGTAGTTCTCCCAGGTATCGGTCTCGTAGGGCTTCAGCAGATTGGCCAGGTCCTCATCAATGGGGTAGTTCTCCATGTTGACGATCTGGGGCTCCACGGTAACTTCGCCGTTCTCGACCTTCACGTCGACCTGGGCGATAGCGCGAGCCTTGGTATAGGGCTGGAGAATGGGGATTTCCTTGCCGTCGGCGTTCTCGGCCATGTAGACCTGATTGCCGTGCTCGTGGCCGGAGAAGGCAAAGGCGATGGTGTTGGTCTGGTTGACCAGGCGCTCGATGAAATCAGAGCCCTCGTCGGAGCCGATGCCGCTGTGGGCCACGACCACGATCATGTCGGCCTGCTCGAGCATCTCGGCCTCATAGTGCTGATAGGTCTCGATGATGTTGGCGAAGTAGATGCCCTCCCAGTTGGCGGGCACGTCCCACTTGGGGATGTTGGGGTTGCCGAAGCCGATGATGGCAACCTTGTAGCCGTCGAAGTCCTTGATGACGTAAGGAGCGGTGTCCTTCCAGGTAGCCCAGTCCTTCGTCTCGTCGTTGTTGGTCTCGGCCTTCAGGTAGTTGGCCAGGGAAATGGTCAGCTGCTGCTCGGTCTCGGTGCTTTCGGAGACAGCGTAGGCCATCTGCCGGCCCAGAATCTCCAGGCCGTAGTTGAACTCATGATTGCCCACGATCCACATATCGTAGCCGATGGTACGGAAGGCCAGGATGGCGGGATCCTTTTCCTCGGGCTTGTTGAAAGCGTAGTAGTAGGTCAGGGGAGCGCCCTGGAAGGTGTCGCCCATGTCCACGGTATAGACATTGTCGCCGTAGGTAGCCTTGTGCTCCTTGATGTAGGTGGCAACGCGGGTCAGGCCCCGCTTGTAGGTGCCGGACTGCTCGTAGGGAGCGGTGTAGTCGGTGGCGTAGATCTGGCCGTGGAGGTCAGAGGTGACCAGGAACTCAAAGCTGACAGGCTCAGCGGGAACTTCCGTCTTGATCAGGAAGGCGCGGAGGAAGGTCACGATCTCGCCGCGGGTGCAGGTCTTCTTGGGGGAGAAGGTGGTGGCGGAGGTGCCGCCGGTAACACCGTTCTCCACAGCCCACAGGACAGCCTTGCAGTACCAGTCATTGGTCTTGACGTCAGTAAAGGGATTCTCAGTGGTGCTGGGCTCGGGTCTTTCCGCCACAGCATAGAGGAAGGTCACGACCTCAGCACGGGTGCACTCGCCCTTGGGAGAGAAGGTGGTGCCGTCGCCGGTACCGCCGGTGATGCCGTTCTCCACGGCCCAGAGGGCGGCGGTGTAGTACCAATCCTTCGCCTTGATATCGGTGAAGGGATTCTCCACGTCGCCGATCTCCGGCCGGCCGGCAGCCGCATAGAGGAAGGTCACAACCGCGGCGCGGTCGCAGATGTCGTTGGGGGAGAAGGTGGTGCCGTCGCCGGTGCCGCCCACAAGCCGAGGCTCATGGTTGTAGGCCCAGTAGACCGGCTCAAAGTAGTACTTGGAGGGATCCTGCACGTCGGTGAAGCGGAATTCCTGGGTGATGCGGCCCTGAGGCTCGGCGTAGGTTTCACCGATGACGCCGTTCAGCTCGGTGTTGATGTAGTCGATCAACATCTCATCCAGGGGGATGCCGGTATCAAACTGTCTGGAAGCGGCCTTGAATGCGTAGTAGGTATCGCCGCCGGCGGCGCAGAAGTTGTTGGTGACCACAGCGTAGGTGGCCTTCTTGCTGAATTTCTTGCCGTTGACTTCTTCGATGGTGACACGCTTGATGGAAGCGGGCTTAAAGTAGGTGGAAGCGGGATACTGCTCGCCCTGGTCAAATTCCTTGGTGGTATCAATGTTGAATTTGATGCCGCTGACCTGGGGGAAGCCGCCCACAGCACCGGGGGTGGAGTAGGTGGAAGCTTCCAGAGCCTCCAGCAGCTCGGCGCCGGTCACATAGACCACGGCCACGGTGTTGCCGAAGGGCAGGACGGTATTCACGTCGTTCTTGGTCACGTCGCCGGCATGGATCCAGGCACGGATGCCGCCGCCGTTGGTGATGGCGACCACGTTCTCAGCGGGAACGCCCAGGGTTTCGGCGTCCATATCCTTCAGCACGCCCCAAAGCATGGAGTCAGTGATCAGGTCGCCCAGGTTGGTTTCCATGTTGCGGTTGCCGGGGGCCTTGTCGCCGTTCAGCTCGACCTCGGACTGGGCAAAGACGGCGCCGTACTCGGCGTCCACAGCCTCCATGATCTCGCTGGCAGCAGCGGCTACGGTCTCATCCACGGGGGCCTCTTCGCCCAGAGGGATCAGCTCGTTCTTTTCGATCTTCTTGGTGGCATTGTCAATGACAATCATGCCCACGTTCATCAGGGCAGTCTTGCTGGCCTTGGTGCCGGTGGACTGGATGGGCTCGCCGTTGGGGCCCTGGGTCATAACGGTGTGGGAGTGGCCGTCGATCACAAAGTCGATGCCGGTCACATGCTCAAACATATCAATGGAGCGGTTGGGGATGGATTCGTCATCCACGCCCAGGTGGACCAGACCGATCACCAGGTCGGCGCCCTCAGCCTTCAGCGCATCAACCTGCGCCTGGGCACAGGCGTAGAGCTCCTCGCCCTGGAGGAAGGTGATCTCCTGGATCAGGCCCGGGTTGACCTTGGTGAAGGTCTCGGGGGTCTCCATGCCGAAGAAGCCGATCTTGACGCCGTCGATTTCCTTGATGATGTAAGGCGTAAAGGCGGACTCGCCGTTCTCCTTCAGCATAATGTCGGCGCAGATGAGCTGGAACTCAGCCTTGGTCATGTTGGCCACCAGCTGGTCGTAGCCGAAATCGAACTCATGGTTGCCCAGGGTCGCGATGTCATAGCCGGCGGCGTTCATCATGGTGACAGCCGCCTCGCCCTTGTTGGTGGAGACGTAGGTGGTGCCCTGGCTGTAGTCGCCGGCGTCCACCAGGATGACCTTGGCGCCCATGGACTCGTAGAGTGCCTTCACGTGGGCCACCTGTGCGAAGCCCATCAGCGCGCCGTGGGTGTCATTGGTGTGGAGGATGACGGTCTTGCCTTCCATGCCTTCCTTGGTGATGGTGATGCGGCCCTCGCCCTTCCAGTCGGAGTAGTCGTGGGCGGCAAATTCCTCGGAGGTCATGTACTCAATGAGGACCTGGTTGTCCACCTTGACCTCATCCAGCAGCAGCTCGTCGTCCTTGAACATGTTGATGCCGTCGCCGGACTGCTTGAGCATGTAGTTGTGGGAAGCCAGGGTGTAGGTGCCGGCGGGATCGATGGGCGCATAGCTGCCGTCGGCCAGGAGGACCTGAACGTCTTCCACGCGGCGGGGACCGGCAACCGCGACAAACATCTTGGTCTCGTCAACAATGACAGAGGAAGGAATGGCGGTGTTGACGGTGTACTTCAGGCCGGAGACCTGGAGGAAGCCGCCGTTCTCGCCGGAGAGGGTGCCGTCCTCGTTGACAGTCACATTCCTGGAGGCCATTTCCAGAGCGTCCAGGATCTGCTGGCCGCTGGTCTTGACCATGCAGGCCATGTTGCCATAGGGATGGACGTTGATGATCTGCTCATAGGTCACGTCGCCCGCAACAATATCGGCACGAACGCCGCCGCCGTTGACAAAGGCGATGTCGGCGCCCAGCACCGTGCGGTAGGCGTCGGCGCAGACGTCACCCAGGTTGGTCTCGCGCATACGGACCATTCTGTTGCCGGTCTCGGGATCCTTGGTCAGAAGATCGTAGTCCACGTGGGCCACGACGGTCTGCTTCAGCTCCTCAAACTCGGCCTCGATCTGCTCCAGGTAGGTCTGGGTCTCTTCGTCCACGCCGTCCACGTCGGCGCGCTCGATGAGCTCAGTGTTGACCGCGCCTTCCTTAGTGATGGTCAGCTTGCCCACGTTGGCCAGCTTGGTGCCGGTGGAGGAGAGGAGGACAGTTTCGCCGTTCTTGTTGGCAACCTCTTCCCGCTCGATGGTGCTGTGGGAGTGACCGTCCAGCATGGCGTTGATGCCGGTGGTGTTGGCGATGACGTCGGTGGAGCGCCAGGGAGCGGACTGCTCGTCGATGCCCAGGTGGGCCAGGGCCACCACAACGGTGGCGCCCTCCGCACGGGCGGTGTCCACGGCGGTCTGTACGGCTTCGTACAGCTTCTCGCCGGTTTCGTCATTGCAGAAGGTGTAGATCCAGTTGCCCTCGGCATCCTGGAAGTAGGCGGGAGTGGACTTGGTCAGGGACTCGGGGGTGGTGATGCCCACGTAGCCGACCTTCAGGCCGTCATAATCCACAACCTTGTAGCCCGCCAGGCTCACCGAGTCGGGATCTTCCGGCCCGATGTACTGGAAGTTGCAGCTGATGTACTCGGCGTCGGCCATGTCGATCAGCTTCTTGAGCTGGGGCATGGTGTAGTCGAACTCGTGGTTGCCCAGGGTGGCAAAGTCGTATCCCACGAAGTTCATCAGCTTCACAAGGTACTCGCCCTTGGAGATGGTGCCGATGAGCTCGCCCTGTACCGCGTCGCCGTTGTCAACCAGCGCAACGTGGTTATGGGTGGTCTCCAGTTCCTTTTTGATTTTCGCCAAACCGGCGATGCCGATGGAATCGTCGTTCTGATCAACACCGCAATGGATGTCGTTCGTAAACAGAACCACCACATCGTCAGACTCTGCCGGCTCTTCGGCAACGGCCATGGGCATCAGGGACAGAACCATGAGCAGCGTCAGAAGAAGCGCGACAATCCGCTTGGAAAGATGTGTCTTCATACTGGAATCTCCTTTACATGATTTCTGAATATCCGAAAACGGACATTTTCAGTAGTATCATTGTACCACAAAAAAACGCCGCGGACAAGCATTATTTGCATCGTCCGCGGCCTAAGTACAGAGATATTCGCCTTGAAATCTTGTGCATTTCGACAACGCCCATGGAAAAGCCGCAGCCCTCTGGGCTGCGGCTGAGCGGATTACTTTGCGACCTTGTTCTTCAGAGCCTGGCCGGCCTTGAAGGCGGGGGTGCGGCTGGCGGGGACTTTGACGGTCTCGCCGGTGCGGGGATTCTTGGCGGTACGGGCTTCGCGGTCTCTGGTCTCGAAGGTGCCAAAGCCAACCAGCTGGACCTTCTCGCCGGCGGCGAGGGTCTCGGCCACGGTCTCGAGAACGGCGGCAAGGGCCTTCTCAGCGTTCTTCTTGGAAAGTTCGGTCTTTTCGGCAATTGCTGCCACGAGTTCAGTCTTGTTCATGAATAGTTCCTCTTTCTTAGAAATTTCTCTTCTTGTGACGCTGCGGCATCCCCGAAGGGAGCCGTACAATAATGCTAACGGGGTTCTGCCGGACGCCTGACCGCACCGGGACGGGGCGACCGGGCCGGGCGAATCTCCCGTGTTCGGCTCACTTGGTAAAATCTATCATATTTTGTGCGATTTCGCAAGTGCAAATTCAAAAAAACTGTGATTTTTTCAAGATTTTTTTGCGATTTTGCCCCGAATTACCGCACGTGGAGCAGCTTTGCGATCTTTTCGCCCTTGGGAAGCAGGCTGCAATCGTCCCGGGTGATGATTTTCAGGGCCATGACCAGCACCAGGTAGACCGCGCCGGCGCCCAGGATGGAGACGCCGGTTCGCAGGATCAGCGGCAGATTGACGGCCATGCACAGGTGGTTCAGGACAAAGGCCGCCGCCCCCATGGCAAGGGACGCCAGGGCAGGCTTGATCACGTTGACCATCAGCCTGGGCGGACTCCGCAGAACCCGCTGGATGGCAACCAGGTCCAGCATGGCAATCACCATGTAGCAAATCAGGGTGCCCACCGGCACGCCCACAATATTAATCTTGGAATTGCCCACCAGAATGAAATTGATAACCACCTTGACAATGCCGCCTACCACCATATTGATGACCGGGAGGTAGACGTAGCCGTGGGCCTGGAGGATGGCGTTCATCACCAGCACGAAGGAATTAAAGAACACACAGAAGGCCAGAATCCGCATCAGCACGGAGGCCGTCCCCAGAGAGCCGTCCGCCGTGTAGCCCCCCAGCAGCTGCATGACGGGCTCGGAGAGTACGGCCAGGCCCAGGGAACAGGGCATGGCGATCAGCCCCATGACCCGGGTGGCGGACTCGGCAATGGTATTGGCCCGGCGGGATTTCCGGAGGGTCAGCTGCTCGGTAATAGCCGGAATGGCGGAAACGATGATGGGGGTAACAAAGGCGCAGGGCAGGTTGAAAATCGTCTGGGCAAAATTATAGATGCCCTTGAGCTTATCGGCCATTTCCTCGCTGACGCCGGCAGGGCCCTTGAGCTGGCCCATAAAGACCGCCGCGTCCACGGTGGTGATAATCTGCAGGCCGGCCGCGCCCAGGGTGATCGGAGCGGCGATGGAGATCAGCTTCCGGATTGTGTCCCGTTGGGAATCCACAGAGGGATCCAGACACTCCACCTGAAGCTGGGCCTCCGCCTTGCGCCGCCGAAGAATCAGATAGACCGTGGAAACCACGGTGCCGATTGTGACGCCGAGGATGGCGCCGCCGGCAGCGCGGCCCATTTCACCTGTGGCCTTATTCAGAATATAAGCCAGGGAAAGGCCTACCACCAGCTTGCAGACCGCCTCCATGACCTGGGAGACGGAGGTGGGAACCATGTTGGACTGGCCCTGGAAAAAGCCCCGCTCGGCGGAAATCAGGCAGATAAACAGTACCGCCGGAGACAGGCAGAGTATGGCGAACCAGCTGTTGGCCTGGTTCATCATGTCGGCAAGCTGTTTGCAGAGCAGCGCCATACCCGCGGTGCCCACAATGCCCAGCGCCAGGAAGACCTTGCGGGAGGTCTGGAAAATCCGTTGAATCTGATTGGTCCGGCCCAGGGTCTTGGCCTCGGAGATCATCCGGGACATGGCCACGGGAAGGCCGGTGGTAGAGACCATCAGCAGCACGGAGTAAATGTCGTACGCCGTGTTGAAGTAACCGAAGCCCTCGTCGCCGATCAGCCGCTTCAGCGGGATCTTGTAGAACGCGCCGATAATCTTGACAATGGCCGTTGCCAGCGCCAGCACCGCGGCGCCGCCCAGGAAGGTTTGCTTCTTATTCGTGTGATTGGGCAAAAAGTTTGTCCTCCTTTCAGAGGGAATTATCGGGAAATGCTGTCCTCCGTCTGTCTGGCCGCATCGTCCAGAAACACCTTGGGCATGGCATGTTCTGCCAGCTCACGGACCACGGCGTCCAGGTCGATGGTGGGGTATTTCCCGGCGGCGTACAGGATCCTGCCCCGAACCATGGTCATCACCACGTCATGACCGGAGGCGGCGTAGCAGAGATGGGAAAGCACGTCGTGGCAGGGCATCAGGTGGGGCTGGGTGAAGTCCAGCAGAATCAGGTCCGCGTCCATGCCCTCCTTGAGCATTCCGCATTCCTTTTCCCGGCCCTGGGCCCGGGCGCCGCAGACCGTGGCCATCATCAGAGCCGCCTGGGCAGGCAGGGTCTGGGCGTCGGCATGGACGTTCTTTGCCATCAGGGAAGCGGCCTTGATCTCCTCAAAGAGGTCCAGGTTGTTGTTGGAGGAGGCGCCGTCCGTTCCTAATGCCACGTTCATGCCGGCCTTCACCATGGCAACCACGTCGGCCTCGCCGGAGGCCAGCTTCAAATTGGACACCGGGCAGTGAACTGCCGTCACCTTCCGCTTGGCCAAAAGCGCCATATCCTCCGGCTCCAGCCAGACGCAGTGAGCCGCCTGGGTCCGGGCTGCGAAGACGTGGTGGCAGTCCAGCAGCTGGGCAGGGGTCAGGCCATACTTCTCCTTGCATTCCTCGTGTTCTTTCTTCGTCTCGGACAGGTGGATCTGCAAGCCAAGGCCCTCGTTGCAGGCATACTCCCCCATGGCCTCCCAGAGGTGGTAGTTGGAGGTGTATTCGGCATGGATGGAGGCCTCCACCTTGATCCTGCTGCCGTCATAACCGTCCCACTTCTCCCGCAGCTCCCGAAGCTCCACGCAGGCGGGATAGGTCTCCGGGTCAAACTCCTCGGTCCAGAGGGTAATGCCCCGGCTGAGGTTGGCCTTGATGCCGCTCTCCGCCACGGCCTCGGCAATGGCGCCGCAGTGGTCGTACATGTCCGAAACGGAGGTGACGCCGAAGCGCAGGCACTCGGCAATAGAGAGCAGGGTCGCCGCCTTTACGGCCCGATCATCCAGCCGGGCCTCCCGGGGGAAGATGTAGTCAAAGAGCCAGGTGTGCAGGTCGTGGCCGTCGCCGTAGCCCCGCAGGAGGCTCATGGGCAGGTGGGTGTGGCAGTTGATCAGGCCCGGCATCAGCACCATGCCCTCGCCGTTGATGATCTGTTTGGGCTTTTCCTGGGGAGCGGTTTTTCCGATGTAGGAAATCTTCCCATCCGTCACGCCCAGGAAGGCTGCGTAGTAAACGTGCATGGCCTCGTCCATGGTGACAAGGGTGACGTTGGAGAATAAAGTGTCCATCGCTTACTCCTTCGGCAAAAACTCTTCCCGCAGCAGGGAGCTCTCCGGGACGTAGGAAAGGTCCAGGGGATCAAAGGATTCCAGACCCTCCAGAATCAGGTCCACCAGCTTGGGCTGCGGATGCTCCTCCAGCTTCAGGAGCATGGGCTCCGCGATGGTGCGGAAGGCCGCCACCTCGTAGCCGTGGGAGGAGTCGATGGCATAGTGGGCGCTGCCCTTGAAGGGGGTGATGTACTTCTTCTCGCCCAGGCGGACGTTCCGCCACATGCCCAGGGTTTCCTCGGCGGAGGCGGCGCGGAAATTGTAATCCCGGACGATCCGCCGCAGGACCCGCATCCAGACCCGGTCGAAGACCTCCACGTCGTTGTCGTAGACGGAGGAGGCGGTGGACACAAACAGCCGGGTGGCCTCAGGGTTCTTCCCGGTGAGCAGTGGGTTCAGACCGTGGATGCCCTCGAAGATGACAACCTCCTGGTCGTGGAGCCGGATGGTCTGATACTTCTCCGGCACCTGGGCCTGAAGCTGGAAGTCAAAGTGGGGCACAACAATCTCCCCGCCTTGGTCCAGAGCCTCCAGGTGACGGCCCAGCAGGGCGATATCCAAACCCTCGGGGGCCTCCAGATCGGGCTCCCCATCCTTGGTCAGGGGGAAGTCCGGCTCGCTCTTGGAGCGGTAATAGTCGTCCAGGGAAATCATGTGGGCGCAGATGCCCCGGGCCTCCAGCGCCTTCTTCAGCCGGGCGGCTGTGGTCGTCTTGCCGGAGGAGGAGGGGCCCGCCAGAAGGACAACCCGGCTCCTGTTCAGGCGGCTTTCCACCAGCTCGGCAGCGTTGTTGATGCGGCTGTCATAGAGGGCGTCGCACTTGGCCACATAGGCCTTCGGATTGGTCCGAAGGGCGGTATTGATGTCGTTCAGTTCTATCCGCATAGGTGTGTCTCCTTTTCTATTTCTATCATTCTATGGGTTTAATTGGTTTATTATACCCGGTTTTTCGCCGCTTGTCAATTGTTCCAGCAGGGCGGATTTTTCCGCCAGGACCTCTTCAATCCGCTCCACGTACTGCTTGGGGTACTTGGGGTTGCACTGCCGCTCCAGCCGGTGCTCCGGCAGCAGGCGCTTGCTCACCGCCCCGCCCCCCAGGGCCAGGATATCGGTGAGCTCCTCCATCATATAGACGTTATAGAGGCACAGATCCCCGTCCCGGCACCAGCCCACGTTCTCAAGGCTGCCGGACATATATTTCTGCCGGTAGAGGTAGTAGGGCTCATAGCCTTTGCCTGACAGAACGGCGTTGGCGCGGTCTACCATGGCCTCCACCGCCGCCTGGGGCGGCAGAGCCTCCCGACGGGAAAAGAGCTCCGCTCCCTTTTTGAGGGCCAGGGTGTGCACGGTGATGTTGGAGGGATCCAGCGCCAGGACCCGGTCCAGAGACCGGGCGAAGCTCTCGGGGTCGTCCCCGGGCAGACCCGCGATCAGATCCATGTTGATGCTGGTAAAGCCCGCCGCCGCAGCCTGGGCATAGGCCCGCTCCACGTCCGCGGCGGTATGGGGGCGGCCCACCGCCCGCAGCACGGCGTCGTTCATGGTTTGGGGGTTGATGCTGACCCGGTTGGCCCCCAGGTCCCGGATCACCCGGAGCTTTTCCGGGTCGATGGTATCGGGCCGTCCGGCCTCCACCGTATATTCTATCAGCCGGGATCGGTCAAAATGCCGGTTGACCGTCTCCATCAGCAGTTTCATTTGTTCGGCAGAGAGGGTGGTGGGGGTGCCGCCGCCGACGTAGAGGGTTCGGAGGGTCAGACCTGCCCGCTTCATGCCCGCTCCCACGGTCTCGATCTCCCGGAGCAGGCCTTCCAGATAGGGGCTCAGCAGCTTCCCGGCGCTGCCCTCGGTCTGGCTCACGAAGGAGCAGTAGCTGCAGCGAGTGGGGCAGAAGGGAATGCCGATGTAGACAGAAACGTCCGAGGGGATCAGCCGCCGGACGGCCTCCACTGAGGCCAGGCTGGCCTGAACGCAGAGCTTCCGCCGGGCAGGGGTCACGAAAAAGGTCTGATCCAGCAGCAAGTCGGCGCTCTCCGCCGTGCCTCCCTCCAGCAGATGCCGGGTGGTCAGCTTGGTGGGCCGGACCCCGGACAGCGCCCCCCAGGGCGGGGCCGCCGGAAGCTGGGGCAGGGCCGCCAGGTAATAGGCCCGCTGGAGGATGCGGCGTCGCAGGGCATAGCTCTCTTTTTCCAGAGGCAGACGCTGCACAGCCCGGGTGGTATGTCCGTTCCGGGTGATTTTGGCAGTGGCAGTCAGATTTTTTGTTCCGTAGCTGAGTCGGGAGACCGCCCCGTCCCCCCCGAAGGGCTTCTCACAATACTCCATGGGCTCCTCGGGGAAGAGACAGAGCTGGAGCTGTTCCAGTGCGTAGCGGTCCGTATGGCCGGAAAGAAATAGCTTCATGGCAAAATCATCCCCTGCGAAAGAAAAAGTTTATCTTGGTTAGTATATCACGGGGCGCAGGGCAATGCAAGAAAAAATACCGTTTTGGAGCTTGTCAGCGGGAGAATCGTGGGATATAATGGACAGAGAATCCCGCCGGAAGGGAGGCGTGAGCATGGACCAGCAAAAACAATATCTCGCTATTGATCTAAAATCCTTCTACGCCTCCGTGGAGTGCGTGGAACGGGGGCTGGACCCCCTGAACACCGCTCTAGTGGTAGCGGACCCCAGCCGCACGGACAAAACCATCTGTCTGGCGGTTTCCCCGGCTTTGAAGGCCTACGGAATCCCGGGCAGGCCTCGGCTGTTTGAGGTCAATCGGGCTGTGGAACAGGTCAACGCCCGCCGCCTGGGCGCTTCCCCGGGCCGAGTCTTCACCGGCTCCTCCGCTCTGGCCGACGAGCTTCTGGCCAATCCATCCCTGAAGCTGGAGCCCATCATCGCCCCGCCTCAAATGGCGCACTACATGGACTGCAGCGCGGGAATCTACCAGACTTATCTGAACTACGTGGCCCCGGAAGACATCCACGTCTATTCCATTGACGAGGTTTTCATCGACGTGACAGCCTATCTGCGGACCTACAACTGCACTGCCCGGGAGCTGGCCATGCAGATGATCCGGGACGTGCTGGCCCGGACGGGGATCACCGCCACGGCGGGCATCGGCACCAACCTCTATCTGTGCAAGATCGCCATGGACATTGTGGCAAAGAAAATGCCCGCCGACAAGGACGGGGTGCGGATTGCCGAGCTGGACGAGCAGGGCTACCGGGAACAGCTCTGGGACCACCGGCCCCTGACAGACTTTTGGCGGGTGGGCCGCGGAATCGCCAGGAAGCTGGCCGCCAACGGGATCAACACCATGGGGGACCTTGCCCGCTGCTCCCTGGGCTCTGACCGGGATCGCTGGAATGAGGAACTGCTGTTCAAGCTCTTCGGCGTCAACGCCGAGCTGCTGATCGACCACGCCTGGGGTGTCGAGCCCTGCACCATGGCGGACATCAAGGCCTATCGCACCGAGGAGAAATCTCTGTCCGTGGGCCAGGTTCTCACCCGCCCCTATCGCTTTGAAGAAGCCCGGCTGATTGTCCGGGAGATGGCGGATTCCCTGGTTCTGGATCTGGTGCGCAAGGGCCTGGTCACCGATCAGATCGTCCTTTCCGTGGGCTACGACGTGGAGAACCTGAGCTCCCCGGAGGCCCGTTCTGACTTCCAGGGGCAGGTGATCCGGGACCACTACGGACGTTCTGTGCCTCAGGGCGTCCACGGCTCCCAAAATCTGGGACGGCGCACCGCCTCCACCAAACAGATCACCGAGGCCGCCGCGGCGCTTTTTGCCCGATTCTCAGATCCGGCCCTGACGGTGCGGCGCCTCACCATCGCGGCAAACCACGTCTGCTTTGAGGCGGAGCAGGCCGAAGCGCCGAAGCAGCTCAGTCTCTTCTCCGACCCGGAGGCCGACGCCGCCCGGGAGGCCGCTGAGGCAAAGGAACGCCGCCAGCAGGAGGCCATTCTGTCCCTCCGGGACCGCTTCGGCAAAAATGCCGTGTTCAAGGCAATGGATCTCCAGGAAGCCGCCACCGCCCGGGCCAGGAATGAGCAGGTAGGCGGACACAAGGCCTGAGCCGGAGGCTCAGGCCTTGTGAACGAAGAATGCAGAATGAAAAATGTAAAATTGAGGTGTTTTCAAATTGCCATTTGAAAACAAAAAGAATAGGCTGTCCCGGTGATTTGGAAAAGCCTGTTCTGCTTTTGAGGAAAATTAGAAAACCCGCGTGCAGCAGTTCTGCACGCGGGCATATTTTACTTGGCGTAATCCACAGCCTTGGTCTCGCGGATCAGGTTGATCTTGATCTGGCCAGGGTATTCCAGCTCGGCTTCGATCTTCTTGGCGATGTCGTGGGCCAGGAGGATCATGTTGTCCTCGGACACATCCTCGGGACGAACCATGATACGAACCTCGCGGCCGGCCTGAATCGCGTAGGCCTTTTCCACGCCGGGGAAGGAGCCGGTAAGCTCTTCCAGCTTTTCAAGCCGACGGACGTAATTTTCCACGTTCTCGCGGCGGGCGCCGGGACGGGCGGCGGAGATCGCGTCGGCAGCCTGCACCAGGCAGGCAACAATGGTCTTGGCCTCCACGTCGCCGTGGTGGGCCTCGATGGCGTGGATGACTTCCTGAGATTCCTTATACTTTCGGGCCAGCTCCACGCCCAACTGGACGTGGCTGCCTTCCATTTCGTGATCCACGCTCTTGCCCAGGTCATGCAGCAGTCCCGCACGCTTGGCAAGGGTCACATCCTCGCCCAGCTCGGAGGCCAGCAGGCCGGCGATGTGGGCCACCTCCATGGAGTGGTTGAGGACGTTCTGGCCGTAAGAGGTACGGAACTTCTGACGGCCCAGGAGCTTGATCAGCTCGGGATGCAGGCCCTGAACGCCGGTCTCGAAGACCGCGCGCTCGCCTTCCCGCTTGATGGTGGTCTCCACCTCGCGGCGGGCCTTTTCCACCATGTCCTCGATGCGGGTGGGGTGGATGCGGCCGTCGGCAATAAGCTTCTCCAGAGCCAGCCGGGCGATTTCCCGGCGGACGGGGTCGAAGGAGGAGACCGTGATGGCCTCCGGGGTATCGTCGATGATGAGATCGACGCCGGTAATCGTTTCCAGGGTGCGGATGTTGCGGCCCTCGCGGCCGATGATGCGTCCCTTCATCTCGTCGTTGGGCAGGGACACCACGGAGACAGTGGCCTCGGCGGCATGGTCGGCGGCGCAGCGCTGGATGGCGGTGGAGATAATCTCCCGGGCAAGCTGATCGGCGTTGTCCTTGAGCTCGGTCTCGATGTCCTTGAGCTTGACGGCGGCGTCATGCCGGGCCTCCTGCTCCACGTTCTTGATGATGAGAACCTTGGCCTCTTCCTGGGTCAGACCGGAGATTTTCTCCAGCATTTCCAGTTGAGACTTCTTGATGAGGTTGACCTCCTCCTGGGTGGCGGCGACTGCCTGCTGCCGCTTGCGGAGCTCTTCCTCCTTGCGCTCGAAGTTGTCCAGTTTCTTGTCAAGGGACTCTTCCTTTTGCTGCAGGCGGCGTTCCTGCTTGCTCAGTTCGCTGCGGCGTTCCTTGATCTCCTTTTCGTTTTCGGTGCGAGTTTTATGGATTTCCTCCTTGGCCTCCAAGAGCATTTCGCGCTTTTTGCTCTCGCCGGCCTTGATGGCCTCATTATACAGGCGCGTAGCTTCCTCGTCCGCGTTCTTGATTTTTTCGATGGCGTCCTTCTTCGTCTTGTTGAAAATCAGGTAAGTGACGAATACGCCTATGATCAGACCCAGAATGGGGAAAATAACATGCCATATATCCATATACTCCGCACACCTCCTTTCATAATGAATTGGGTATGCCGAGAAAAAGAAATACCCGAACCGGCCCCTCAAAAGAGCGGGCGGGCACACTAATCCACCGGTTATTTTACCGGGAAAGCGGGCGCTTGTCAAGCACAAATTTGGTTCAAGCTTGCAAAACTCAAAATTATGCGGTATAGTTATATAAAACAGAAGGGAGGGGTCTCTGTGATCCTGCGCTGTACCATGGAACGCCGGGCAAAGCTGCTGTCCGCCCTGCGGCGGGAGCTGCGGATCTCCGACGGTCTCGTCCGGCGGCTGAAGCCCCTGGACGCCTTTCGGGTCAACGGAGAACCGGCCCACACCAATCGGATTCTGGTTCCGGGAGACGTGGTCAGCGTGACGATTCAGGAGGACGCGCCGGATTTTCCCGCCGAGAACGGACCGCTGACCGTGCTCTACGAGGACGAATGCCTGATCGCGGTGGACAAGCCCCAGGGAATCATCGTCCACCCCACCTTTTCCAGACAAACCGGGACCCTGGCAAACTATCTGCTGGGCCACTACCGGCGCACAGGCCAGGCCTGCGCGGTCCATGTGCTGACGCGGCTGGACCGGGACACCATGGGGGTCGTAATCTTCGCCAAAAACGCATGGACCCACTGGCTGCTGATGGAGGAGCTGGACGCCGGACGAATCGAAAAAAACTACGAAGCTCTGACCGTGGGCGGACCGGATGCGGACAGCGGGCTGATTGACCTGCCCATCGCGAAGCGGCCCAACCCCAGCCTGCTGCGATACGTAAGTCCGGAGGGCAAGCCGGCTCAGACCAAATTCCGGGTGCTGGAGCGGGGGCCGATCTGCCGCCTGGAGCTGCAGCCTCTGACAGGCCGGACCCACCAGCTTCGGGTCCACTGCGCCCACGAGGGCTTCCCCATTTTGGGGGATCCCCAATACGGGGGAATGGATTTTCAGGAATCAGAGCTCAGGGATCCAGGGTCAGGGCTTCCGGTATTTGCGGGGCAGCAATTGGTTGCCAAACGGATTTGCCTGTACCAGCCGATCACAGGAAAGCGGATTTGTATTTGCTCCAAAATGGCGTTGGAAATGCCCTTGGAATGAAACCAAAACATGGAACGGAACTCACCGGAAGCGGCGGCCAGAGGGCTGGCCGCCCTGCGGACGGATGCCGGCGTGAGGAAGACCCCTCCACCGGCTCCGCCGGTCCCCCTCCCCTTTGCAGGGGAGGTTTTGAGACGCGGACGGCTGTGTGCCGTCCCTGCAAAAAACTGACATAGAGCCCGAAAAACCATGACCGCCGATTGCTCGGCGGCCATGGTTTTTTCGGTTGCCCGGAGCGGTTGCCCGCTCCGGGCTTTGTTATGCGTTGGTTGACTTAGCTCAGGTGATTACTCAACCAGAGCGTTGCCGGTGAAGTACCGGTACAGGTACAGCACAGTGGACAGACGCGTGCAGTCGGTGGTGGCGTTGAACTTGCCGTCCTCGCCCTTCTCCAGACCGTGCTCGTAAGCCCAGATTGCGCTATCATAGTACCAGTGCTTCGGCTTGATGTCGGAGTACGGATTCTCGATGGTGTACTCGGGCTTGCCCTCCGCAGCGTAGAAGAACTGCAGGATCTCGGAACGAGTGCAGGTCTTGTTGGGGGAGAACTTGCCGTCGCCGGTACCGCCGGTGATGCCGTTGGCAACGGCCCACATGACGGCCTGGTAAGCCCAGTGGCTGGGCTTCACATCGGAGAATCTATCCTCGGGCATCTCGAACTCGGGACGACCCTCGGCGGCGTACATGAACAGCATCGCCTCGGCACGGGACACGATCTTGGCAGGCTCGAAGGTGGTGCCGTCGCCGGTACCGGCGGTGACACCGTTCAGGTAAGCCCACTCGATGGCGCTGTGCTCATTGGTGCCGTGGGGGTACTCCTCGATGTCGGTGAAGAAGGTGATCGCGCACTCTTCCTCGGACTGGCCGTAGATCTCGAAGATGAACTGAGGATCATCGGCGTTCAGGTAGTGAGTGCTGAACTCGGAGTAGTTGGTGTACCACTCCATAGCCTTGGGATCGCCGGAGGTGCCGGGAGCAGCAGTGGTGTTCACGATGTTGACAGTCATGTCCTCATCGTTGCGATCACGGATCTGCCAGACGGTGTTGGTCTTGTCGAGCTGCAGGCCCTTGTTCTCCATGGAGAGCTTGTGGCCTTCGGCATCCAGGAACTCCACGCCGGTCTCAAGAACCTTGACGGTCCAGATCACAGCGGTCTCCTTGGTCTCGAGGACGCCCTCAGCGGGGGCGACGTCGATACCGAGACGGTAGTCAGGATACTCAGCGGACAGATCCAGGTTGGAGACAGCCTTGCCGGACAGCGGGTTGTAGAGGACAACCTGATCGCCATCCTTCAGGGTCTCGGTCAGGGTGAAGACATTGGGCTCAGCAGTGCTGATCTCAATGACCAGAGGATCTTCCTCGACGGCGACGTCATCGTTGCGCTCCAGAGTGGCGACAACAACGGTGGTCTCAACGTCTTCGCCGGCGTAGGTGAAGTCAAGAGCAGCCAAAACGGTCTCAGCAGCAATCTCTTCCGTGGAAGCGTAAGCGATGGTGATGACGCCGGTTCTCAGCGCGGGCTCCTCACCCTCAGCGGGCTCGACGATCTCGTGGTGGATGGACTTGTAGGGCAGCGTAGAGGCGGTGCCCACGTAGGTCAGAACGTCAGCATTGTAGGTGACGGTGAACAGGCCGTTGGTGACAGCCTCGTCCTCGGTCAGAACGATGTGGACGTTGCCTTCGGCCACGGTGGTCTCATCAACGGGCATCCGGACGGGCGTGACGTTCAGCTCGCCCTTGATGGCGTTGGTGGAACCGGTGGTCTCGTTGGCGGTCTCGCCGAGCTTGGTCATCTCGTTGGAGGTCGCAACCTTCGCAACATCCATGCGGCCGAAGCCGAGGTTCAGGGTGCCGGTGGGAGCGAACTTCGCGTTGATGACGCGGTTTTCGGCAGTGGGGATCTTGGCGCTGTTCACGGAGGTGGGCTCCGCAGCATCGCCATAGACCTCGACGGCGTCAAGGTAGAACTTGTACTGATCCGCAGGACCGGTGTGGCGGAAGGCGATGTAAACCTCGTCCTCACCCACGTAGTCAGCCAGATCGGCGGTCAGGTTGACCCAATCGCCGGTAGCATCGGTCTCGGGCACGAGCTCGACCATGTCGTCGATGTTGTCGGTGGTGCCGACGTAGGCGGAGCAGCGCTCAGTCCAGGTGCTGGAGGCCTTTCTGATCCAGAAGGACAGGGAGGCGACCTCTACATCGGACAGATCGATGGCGGGCGTGACGGCCCAGTTGTCGGACTCAGCGCTGGAGTTCCAGGTGGTGGCCAGCACGTAAGCAGTCTCGGGGATGGTTTCGGTGGCAACACCGGCAGCGCCGGAACGGGTAAAGGTCTTGTTGTCGCCGTCGCGGTCGATGAGCTGCCAGCCGTTCAGGTCGTCCTCACTCTCGAAGGACCACTCATAGAGCAGGCCCTCGGGCATGGGAGGCGTATAGGGCTCTTCCAGCACGATCTCCACGTCGTCCACAACCAGAACGAACATATCGGTGCAGTTGTAGTGACGGATGGCGATGTAGACAACCTCCTCGCCCAGGAAGTCGGTCAGATCGGCGGTGAAGTTCTTGTAGGAGCCAGTGGTGGTGAAGTCAGCGCTGACCTTGGTCATCTCAGCGGGATCCGCCGAGGTGCCGGCATAGATGGCGAAGACTTCGGAAGCGTAGCTGGCATCCTGACCCACAGCATACAGGGACACCGCGGCGTATTCGGCCTCGGAGAGGTCAAAGGCGGGAGAAATGGCCCAGTTGTCGGGGTTCAGAGCAGCGCTGGTATCATTGTTATAGGACTCGGAACCAATGATGCCGCTGCCGCTGTGCGCATTGTAGTTGCCGGAGCCGGTGTTGTAATGGTAGTACCAGTTGTAACCGTCGCCGTCGGAATCAACGAAGGTCCAGCCGTCTTCCACAGCATCGGTCTCGAAGTCCCAAGCGTAGACGTCGCCGGGCTCGGTGGGCTCAGTGGGCTCAGTGGGCTCAGTGGGCTCGGTGGGCTCGGTGGGCTCAGTGGGCTCAGTGGGCTCGGTGGGCTCAGTGGGCTCAGTGGGCTCAGTGGGCTCGGTGGGCTCGGTGGGCTCTACGGGCTCGCCGCCGAAGAACTCAACCTGGTCAATCCAGATCTCGTAGGCGTCGTAGTTGTAATCGTAGAACGCCAGGTAGACGGTCTCGCCCGCGTAGTCGGAGAGGTCGTAGGTGTACTTGGTCCACTCATCCTGATAACCGGAAGCCGGGGAAATATTGGCCTCGAGGAGCTCCATCTCCTCCACGTCAGCGGAGGTGCCGACGTAGACGCTGAAGGGCTCGGGGTACTGTTTGTTTGCGTTGGTGGCATAGAAGACCACGCTGCACTCGCCCTCGGGCAGCTCCACAGCGGGAGAAACGGCCCAGTTGTCAGCCTGGCAGGCACCCTGGTTGTCCACGAAGGAGTAGGACATCAGGAAGCCGGTGCCCTCGTGAGCAAGAACGGTATAGTCGTAGCCGCCCAGGTTGTTGCCGGACCAGATCCAGTTGGAGCCTTCCACACCGGTGCAGGTCCACTCGTTGAAGTCAGCTTCGGACTCGAAGTAGAAGCCAGCGATCAGGTTTGCGGGCGGTTCGGGAGGAGGATCAATCGTGCCGCCCTCGGTCAGGACCTGGGCGTAGTCAACGTCAAGCATGTACATGTCGGTGACGTTGTAGTGGCGGATGGCCACATAGACCTCATCCTCGCCGGCGAAGTCGGACAGGGAAACGGTGTACTTGGTCCAGGAGCCGGTTGCGGTGTAGTCGGGGGAGATCTTGATCATGTCGCCGACGGTGGCAGAGGTACCGGCGTAGACAGCGAAGACCTCGCTGGCGTAGTTGGAATCCTGGCCCTTGGCCATGAATGCGAAGTTGGCGTCGTCGTACTCACTCAGGTCGATGGCGGGGGTAATGGCGAAGTTGTCGGGGTTCAGTGCGCCAACGTTGTTCACGTAGGAGTTGGACACAATCATGCCGCTGCCTTCGTAAGCAGCAATGGTCGAGTAGTCGCTGTTGGGCGTCCAGATCCAGTTGTAGGTGTCGCCGTCACGGTTGAAGAAGGTCCAGCCGGCGGTTGCGGGGTCGGTCTCGAAGTCCCAAACAGTGATCGCGTTGTTGAAGTTCTCAGCGGGAGTGGGATAGGTGCCGGGATCCTGAGGCTCGGGGCCCGGATCGAAGGGCTCGATGCCCTGCATGTCGGTGACGTCGTCCATGTCGTCGAAGTAGCCAACCAGACCGGTGACATTCTCAACGTCCATAACGCCGATCATGCCGACAGCGTCGTCAGCGGACTCAGCCATGAAGTCGATGTACCACAGGTTCTTGGTGGCATTGTCGGCAACAACCAGACCGGCCTGCTCGAAAGCGGTGTCGTCAGCGTTGCGCTTGGCATACATAGCCATGGAGGCGTCGCTCTGGGCAGACAGGACGATACCGGTGCTCATAATGGCCTCCGGATTCGTGCGGATGCCCTGCTCGAAGTCGATACCGACAGCGTACAGCGTGCCGTCAGCGCCCAGGATGTAGTACTGGAAGAGCAGCGTGCCGTCTTCCTGCTCATTCACGCCGCCAAAGGCAACAGCCGCCATGTCAGCGATGAAGGAGCTCATGTTCCAGCCGTAGTAGCTGGGACGGACCAGCCAGCCAATGGAGGTAGTCATCAGGACCTTGTCGGAAACAGTCTGTCCGCTGGTTTCCAGATAGGTCGGGAAGTTGGCGAAGTCCATCGCGGGGTATTCCGCGTAGGTAGCGGTATCGAAGCCGTTCCACTCGAGGTTGGGCTCGTAGGTCAGGGCATCGAGAATCTGGGGCATACCGTTGATGTCGGCAACGTAGAGGTCGCCGCCGCGGCCGCCGGCATTCGCGCTGCCGGGAGCGGCAATGCCGGTCTCAGCAACAGTCGCGTCAGCCAGGCTGATCTCGGTGAAGCGAGCGCCGTTGCCATCGGTAACCTGAGCGGTAACCACGCCATCAATGGACACAGTGCCCTTAACCTTGACGTCGACAGTCGCGGTCAGGTGCTCGCCGGCAGCGTTGGTGTCGACGGTGGTGATGGTGATGGTGGTCTCGCCTTCCTTCAGGGCGGTGACAACGCCGTCCTCGAAGGAGCAGACAGTCTCGTCCGCCACAACAGCGGTGTACTCGTTGGTCTCGCCCAGCTTGATCTTGATGGAGATCTCAGCGGTCTCACCCTCGTAAAGCTTGACGTCGGTGGGCTTCACGGTCATGGCAAGATCGGTAGCAGGCTCGTACTCGTACAGACCGACAACGGGCCACACGGAGTCATTGAAGTTACCGGTTCTGCCGCAGCGAGCGGGATCCTCGGGATCAATGGCGTACAGGTAAGCGTAGTCGTCGGAGCCGTCGTAGTGAGACAGATACAGGAAGTTGTTTTCTGCATCATAGACCATGGAGGCCCAGATGGAGTTGGTGGGATCGGCAACGCCGGTCAAATCCAGACCGGTCTCGCCAACCAGCTCCCAAGCAATGTAGCCGTCATGGCTCATGTAGACCGCGTACAGAACGCCGCCCTCGGTCATGAGGTAGAACAGGCCGGCGTTGGAATCCGTGCCGCTGTCGAAGGCAAAGCTGGCGCGGCCGGCGTAGGTGAAGGTGGCCATGGGATCGGAGCCGAATTCATCGCCCAGATCGAAGTAGATCAGACTGCCTTCCTCGGGATCCAGCATGGTCAGGTAGGTACCGCCGTTGTTAGGACCAATAACGGGACCAACTTTGTAGCCCATATCCGCAAAGGCATCACGGAAGTCCTGGGGCAGCCCACAGGCGTCGGACATGATCCACTGGTCAACAATGCCGCCAAGAGTGGTGACCTCATAGGTGTCAGCGTCAAAGGCGAACATGGTGTCGTTGGTGGAGCCGTAGACGGTGTCGCCAACCAGGGCGCCGAAGCGCAGCTGGCCAACTACGGAGAGAGCTTCCCAATTTTCGGTGTCGTTGGAGTTGAAGACAGAGGCCTGGCCCTTGCCGTTCTCGTCCCAGATGATGCCGCGGAGCTCCGCAGCGGGAGGCACGGTGACAGAGACGGAAGCCTGAGCAGTCAGGTGAGGCTCGGCAACGGTGGTGGCGGTGATGGTGGTCTCGCCAACACCCACAGCAGTCACAACGCCATTGGCGTTAACGGTGGCGACAGTGGGATCAGCGGACTCCCAGGTCACATCCTTGTCGGCCAGAGTCCAGGGATAGACAGCAGCCTTCAGCTCAGCCTGCATGCCGACAAAGAGGCCGACCTGTTCGGGCGTGACTTCAATGCCGGTGGCAACGTCGCTGGGCTTGATGATGCTGGTCTTGCTGGGCACGATGACCAGGCCGCGGACAGAGCCGTACAGACGAGCGGAGGGGTTGGAGGAGCTCAGCTCAGTGCCCTGGGTCTGGTTGGCACGAGCAGCAACACCGGTCTCGGTGTCGATGACCCACAGATAGTGGTCATAGTCCTGAGTGGCATTGTAGTTGGAAGCCAGATAGAGGATATCGTTCTCGTGATCCCAAGCCATGGAACCGCCGTTGGCGTAGTTCCAAACACCCATATTGGTGGGCGCCTTCTCGGCAGTGATCTCGAGCACAGCAGGAGGATCAATGGGTCCCGGAGGAGTGATGGGCTCCGTAGGATCGGTAGGATCGGTAGGATCAGTAGGATCAATGGGAGTGCCGCCCTCGCCGAGGATTTCCACGTCGTCGATGTTCAGAACGAACTGGTCGGTGACGTTGTAGTGGCGGATGGCGACATAGACCTCGTCCTCGCCCAGGAAGGAGGACAGGTCGCCGGTGTAGTTGACGTAGTCGGCGGTGGCGGTGAAGTCACCTGCGATCTTGGTCATGGAAGCGGGATCCGCGGAGGTGCCTGCGTACAGCGCAAAGACCTCAGCAGCCCAGGAGGGATCCTGGCCCACAGCCCAGACAGACAGGGACGCAGCCTCAGCGTCAGACAGGTCAAACGCGGGAGAGATGGCCCAGTTGTTGGGGTTGACAGCAGTGCCGCCGCCACTACCGTTATTGACGTAGGACTCAGAGAAAATCAGTCCGTCGCCGCTGTGGGTAGTGTGGTTGCCGCTGCCGGTGTTGACGTGGTAGTACCAGTTGTTGCCGTCGCCGTCGGCGTCCACAAAGGTCCAGTCAGTGGGCTCGGTCTCGAAGTCCCAGCCGACGATGGCGTTGTCGGAGCCCTTGAAGTCGTAGACGCGGGTAGCAACAACGTTGCCAGACTTGGTGGCCACGTCGATGGAGCCAACAGCCTCGGGGATCAGAACCTCAACGTCATCGATGTTCAGAACGAACATATCGGTGACATTGTAGTGGCGGATGGCCACATAGACCTCGTCCTCGCCCAGGAAGGCGGACAGGTCGCCGGTGTAGTTGACGTAGCTGCCGGTGGCGGTGAAGTCGCCGGCAATCTTGGTCATGGAAGCGGGGTCAGCGGAGGTGCCGGCGTAGAGGGCAAAGACCTCAGAAGCATAGCTGGGATCCTGGCCAACGGCCCAGACAGACAGGGTCGCGGCGTCAGCCTCGGAGAGGTCGAGCACAGGAGAAATGGCCCAGTTGTTGGGGGTCAGAGCCGCGCTGGTGTCATTGTTGTAGGACTCAGAGGAAAGAACGCCGTTGCCGCTGTGAGCGGTGTGGTTGCCGGAGCCGGTGTTGTAATGGTAGTACCAGTTGTATCCGTCGCCGTCAGCGTCCACAAAGGTCCAGTCGGAGGGCTCGGTCTCGAAGTCCCAGGAATAAGCCGCATCGCCGGGATCCACAGGATCGGTAGGATCGGTGGGCTCAGTGGGATCAACAGGGATAATTTCGCCTTCCAGCACGAACTTGTACAGGTAGGTGGAGGAGGGGCTGTTGGTGTTAGCGGTGTAGAACACGCCGTTGTCGTCGATGGCCAGGCGGTTCATGTTGCCGCTGGAGTCGGGCAGGGTCACAACAGCAACCTTGGTCAGAGCGCCGGTGATAATGTCAACACGGTAGACGGTGTTGTTTTCGCCCAGAGCGTAGAGCTGGTTGTTCTTGTAGTTGAAGGCCATATCGTAGATATAGCCAGCCTCTGCGACGTTGCCCACACAGGAAGCGTCTTCCAGAGAACCAACCTTGGCCACGTACATATAGCCGTCGTCAGCAGCCATGAAGACATAGCCGTCAACGTACTCAGCAGCGGTAACCGCGTAGCCGATGTTGGCATAGTTCTCCAGACCGGCGTAGGTACCGGAGTTGTGGTTGTACCACAGGGTAGCGGGATCGAACTTCCAGACGCGGTTGCCGGAGCCGGGAGCCGCGGTGGTCTTGTCGGTCACGAAGCCGAGCATCATGCCTTCCTGCTCCTCGGGAGTGCTGCTGCCGCCCAGGTTGACCTTGAAGGCGGACTCGTTGCCGGCATAGTCGGCGACCAGCAGAACGACCTCATTGGGCAGATTCTGGCCTTCGAGGTTCAGGGGAACTTCGATCTCTTCACCGGCAGCAGTCTGCTGGGGAACAGTCTCGAAGAAGACCTGGCTGCCGTTCTTGTTCATCACGGCAACGTAGGCGATGTAGTTCTCGTCGGAAGCCTTGACAACGATGTTGCCGGTGATGAGATCCTGCATCGCGCCGGCCACCACAGGAGCGGTGTTATCGATGGTGACGTTGTACTTGATGCCAGCGCCGTTGCCCACGATACCGGCCTCGAGGACGGCCTTCAGGCCGGCGTTGTCGAGGCTGCCGGAGGTGGCAACTTCACCGTTCATCTTGGCGTTGAGAACGCCGTAGTACTCGGGCAGGGCATAGAAACCGACGGTAACCTTGTCGCCTTCCTTGACGCTGGCAGCGCTCAGAGCCTTGCCAACACTGAAAGAAGCGGGGGAGGTGTTCTGCCAGGTGCCGCCGTTGACATAGTAGTATGCGGAGTTCTGCATCTTGGGCGTGGCCTGAGCATACAGGACCTTGCCCTCTTCGTCGGTAACCGCGAAGCCCAGGGTAGCAATGTTACGGATGGGCAGGTAGGTGAAGGACTGAACGGTGGTATTGCTGTTCATGGCCAGCCGATCGACGGGGAAGGACTCCTCGATCATGTAGGGGTTGCCCATGTAGACAGAAGTAGCGCCGTCGGCATCCTTCAGGGTCATGTAGTTAATGTTGGTGTTGGCAATGTAGGGCAGCTTGCCGGTGCCGTAAGCTTCGTCAATGGCGGAGGTGCGGTCCAGCATGGCGGGGCCGGTGTAGGAGCCGCAGAAGCCGAAGATGGGGATGGAATGGACGACGTCCATAGCGCCCTCTTCGTCAGCAACGGGATCCACATAGGTGTAACCTTCGACATAGAAGCCGCCGGTGGCGTAGCTGAGCATGAATGCCTTGTCAGCCTCGTCGATCTCAATGTGAACCTTGATCTCGGTGGGCTCGGTAATGGTGATGATGGGGGAAGCAGCGCTGTCGAGAATCAGCTTGGCGTCGTAGGAGGAGATCTTCTCGTCGCCGTCCACGTCAGCAACAGCCTCGTCGAAGGCAGCGCCTTCGGCCAGCTCGCCGGTCAGGTAGTCCAGGATAGCCTGGGCGTCGGCTTCGTTGGTCTCGCCGTCCATGTTGACGTCAGCCTCGACCTCGAAGTGATCCTCGTAGGTCTCGCCGTTGATCTCGTAAGTGGTCTTCGCGCCCAGCAGAGCCGTGCCGGTGTCAGCCAGCATGCCATAGCCGCCGTTGCCGGCGATCCACTGGGTGAAGATGTCGGTGCGGAGAGTGAAGGACTTGGAGTCTTCCAGAGGATACAGCTTGAAGCTGTAGTCGTACTTGCCGGTGCAGTCGGGATCGTCGCCCAGCTCAACCTTGACCTTGCCGTCCTTGGCGGAGTCGGGGAACAGGGTGGCGTCCTCGTTCATCAGGATGTAGGACTTGGCAGCGGCAGCGTCGCCCACGTTCGCGAGGCCAGCGCCAACGCGGAACACAGACCAGTATTCGCCGTAGGAGTCGTACACGGGATGAGCGGTGGACATCAGCAGGGAGTTGGTGATCTGACGGGCAGTCAGGCCGGTCTTCTCTTCCAGGTTGTTCTCGCGGATGTACTGACCCATCAGGGCAGCCATACCGGCGACCTGGGGAGACGCCATGGAGGTACCGGACATAACCTCGTACTGATCGGGGCCGCCGGCAAAGCCGCCGCCTTCAGAAGCGGGCTTCTGGTGATAGCCGTTGACAGAGTAGATGCTGCCGCCGGGAGCCAGAATCTCGGGCTTCAGAACCATGGTGCCGGGAGTGCCGTAGGAGGAGAAGGAGGAAACTTCGACAGTGTCGGAGATTTCGGGAATCTGAACCTCGATCTCGTCGGAAACACCCATCGTGCCCTTGTAGTACAGAACATTGCCCTCTGCATCGGTGACAGCCTCGGAGTCAGCCTTGATGGCGTCGCCGTCGGCCTTCAGGATGGAAACAGCAGGAGCAGTGTAGTTGTAGCCGGTGAGGTTCATGTTGATGACACCGGTGGTGTTGTTGATGATCACAACACCGACAGCGCCCTGGGCCACGGCGGCGTTGGCCTTCGCAAAGAAGGAGGAAGAGCCGCGGTAGCACATGGCGATTTTGCCGGTCAGGACTTCGGAGCCGAGGGCCGCGAACTGGTCGCCCTCACCGCCAACGTGATCGTTGTCGTCAACGCCGGGGCCGTCCACCAGGACGTACTCGTAGGTCTGGCCAGCGATGGTGGCAATGGGCTCATTGCCGTAGCCGGAGGTCTCGGAGTAGAACACGTGACGATCGCCGAAGATCAGAGGAATACCGGTCTGACCGGCATTGTCGACGGAGGCGACAGCCAGCGTGTTGGTGAAGGATCCGGGGCTGCCGTCGGTGGCGTAGTTGATGTCATCGACGTACAGGTAGGGATACTGCATCTGGGGGTTCTTGGGCGAGTCGTACCACATGCCGCTGTTGCCGGCGGAGAAAGCGACGACCATGCCGTTCTCAACCAGCTTGTTCATGACGCGCTCGTAGCCGCCGGAGAAGCCGAAGCCGGGAGCGCCGCCGCCCAGAGACAGGTTGGCGGAATCGCAGCCCAGGATGATGGCGTCCTCGATAGCGACCATGTAGTCGGAATCAGCAGTGGTGCCGGTGGTGTTGAACACGTCCATGATAATCAGCTGCGCATCGGGGGCAACGCCCTGGGTGCCGACAGCCTCAAGAGCGGGCTTGTACTCTTCGCCGACCTTGATGAAGCGGTTAGCCGCGGAGATACCAGAGACGTGGGAACCGTGCTCGCTCGCGGTATCATGATCGTGGCCGACGTCGTAGCCCTTGGCGTAGTAGTTGAACGCATAGGGGATCTTGGTGTTGCGGTAGGTCTGCGCGGTGTTGAAGCTGACGTTCAGCTGATCCTTGACGGCGTCAATGCCCTCAGCGGTCAGCAGATTCAGGGAAGCCACGTACTCGTCGTAGCTCATGCCCTTTTCTTCAGCATTCTGCGCGAAAGCGTACTCCAGGCCTTCACCGGAGAAGGACTGGTGCGTGACGTCGGCGCCGGTGTCGAGGATGGCAATCTTGCTGCCGGCACCGGTATAGCCGTTGGCCCAAACCAGGTTGGAGCCGATCATGTAGGAGGCGGAACCGTTGTTGGGCTCTTCGCCTTCTTCGTCCTTCTGGGCCTCGTAGGTGTTCTCAACGAACACGTCCTCAACGCCCTCCAGGGCCTTGATGGTCTCGATCTGGCCATACTGGACATTTGCGGAGATAATGTTCACCGCAAGCGTCAGGTTCCACTTAACGTCCAGCTTGCCGCCGATCGCCTTTTCAATCTTGGCGGTCATGGCAACCTGGTCGGCGCGGAGCCCGTCACGGTAGGTCTTGGCCGCGGCGTTGTTCGCGATGTTCTTTGCGCTGAAGCCGGCGTCCAGAGTGGAAGCCTTGTCCAGCACGATAGAAACACGGACCACGTCGGTGGGCTCAAAACCTGCCTTCGTGCTGGAGTCGTCAGTCTGCCCGTTGCCGAGCTTATGACTCTCCAGTTCGCCGGCGTCGGTCGGGACGAGCTCAAGCTCTGCAGTCTTTGCAGTTACCTTGGTTGCGGTCTCAGCGCTGGCCCAGGGGACCAGGAGAGAGCAGACCATGGCTACCACAAGGACTACCGACCAAAACCGGCGGAACAGCGATGTGTTCTTCATTGTCATGTCTCCTTTTAGAATAGTTTTATATCATCCGCCCGGTTCCCTCGAACGGGTAATATACACAGTATGCATAGTGCGTATGCAAGGGGGACGGTACGCGGTGCGGGGCCGGCCCCGCGAAAGGGATACAACACGCGGCCTGGAATACACCTTTTGCCTGTGATCCTTCAAGGGGTCACAGGCGGGTCAAACGGTGTGCTTCCTGCACCGTATATTCTACCAGAAAAAAGCGATAAGGTCAAGTTTTCGTTTACAAAAAATGAAAAATTAATGAAGAAATTTTTTCGAAACGGGCGTCGGCAGATTTCCAACCGCCGACGCCCGCTGCATGCAAAATACGCATTTCCCTTTGAATTTCAAGGAAAAATCGAGGGTTACAGCGTGTTTTCCCCCCGTAAAATCACGGTTACAAGCTCGGGCTTATTCTCCACCCGCAGGGGGAAGGAGGAATTTCCCAGCCCCCGACTGACGCACATGACCGTCTTGCCCAGCCGGTACATGCCCGCGGTGTACCTGGGCAGCGGTCCCTGGCCCGGCGCGTAGAGCCCCCCCAGGCCCGGCAGCCGCCACTGGCCGCCGTGGGCGTGCCCCGTCAACACCAGGTCCGCCCCGGACTGCTGATAGTAGTTGGCGTAGTGGGGCTTGTGGGAAAGCAGAATATTCAGCTCCTCCTCCGGGCGGTCCGCCATCAGCTCCCGGAGCACCTCCGTCCGGGCCTGGTTGCAGTCCACGCCCACCAGCCGGAAGCCCTCGCCCATGCCCAGAGTCACGGCCTCATTTCGCAGGACGATTACCCCCGCCTCTTCCAGCCCCCGGTAAAAGGCCTTCTGCCGCTCCAGACTCATGCGGTGCTCATGGTTTCCGGTCACGTAGTAGCAGGGCGCGATCATTGCAAGCCGCCGGGCTGTATCCATCGCCCGCTCCGGATTGGGATGGTAGCTGTCGATCAGATCGCCGGTAATCACCAGCAGATCGGGAAGCTGGGCCTCTGTCAGGGCCAGCAGACGGCAGTTATCCTTGCCGAAGGCCCGGTTGTGCAAATCGGAAATCTGGGTGATCCGAAAGCCCTCCAGAGCTCCCTTGACCTTGGGAGAACGAAACACATAGTGGGAGGCCGTCAGCGCCGTGTTCTGGTGATGGAAATAGGGAACGGAGGCCGCCGCCAGCGCGGTCCCCGCTGCGGCAATCGCCAGGGATGTTTGCTTTTTCATCGGTGTTCCTCCTTTGCTCCGAGCGGGCAGCTGCCCCGCTCAAAATAGATCTCCGCCGGCGGCAGAACGGAAGGCCCCGCCCTGCTCTGCGGGCATGAGCCTTCCCTTTGCGACGCGGCCTTACTGTCCGTTGTTGAGGTATTCCGCAATCAGGTAGTCCACCACCAAACCGTAGGACTTGACACCGGGCTCGCTGAAGGTCTTCAGATAGGCGTCGTTCACCGCCCGGGCGGCCTTCTGGACCGTGCCCTCATACTGCTTGTTGTGCTCCACGTGGACGTTGCTGTCATGGATGACCTGCTCCGAGCACCGGTCCCAAAGGCTTCTGGCCGTGGAGGGGCTTTCGGCATAGAGCGCGTTATAACAGTAGATAAACGCGCTGTAATACCCCGAGTAACGGAACAGCTCGCGCTCGGAGGCCCGGCAGGCCAGGAAGGCCAGATAGTTGGCCTCGTCCTCCCGGGCAACCGCCAGACTGTGGCCCAGCTCATGGGAGAGCGTAAAGGGCTGAGACAGTCCGAAGGTCTCCGTGGAGACGCAGGCCTCCCCGGTGAAGCAGATGAAAATTCCGGTGGTCCCCATATAGGCAAAGGCCTTGCTGGACAGCAGAGGCTTTGCCCCGGAAATGGAAAGCGCAAAGCGGTCGTTGTACTCCGCCAGCCGCTTATAGGCGGAAACCGCCTCCTCAGACAGGGCGGAAATTTCCGGAATGATCACGTCGCCGTTTTCATCCCGATCCACCGTGGTGGAATAGACGCTGGCCATGTCGGCATAGTAGATCGCTGCGGCCTTGAGCTGGGCGGTGGTGTATTCTCCCACCTCCAGCCCCGTCTGTTCGCCGATAGTAGGGGCAAAGTGGTTCAGCCCCCAAAGGCCCACGAACAGGAAGACCAGCAACATCACCAGCTCCAGCAGCGCCGTGAGCCAGCCCAGGACCCGCTTCTTGCGGATGGCCGCAATCAGGCCGATAACCACCGCCACAACCAACAGCAGCACCAGCAGGATCTCCCAGACCGGGAAGGGGCACCAGCCCCAGACCGTATCCAGGAATCCGATGGCGCCCCGGGAAAAGTCGGTATAGAAGGAAAACCAGAACTCCGGCAAGAGCTTGGCCAGAAGAACCGCAACGGCAGTCAGTACCGCCAGAACCGCGGTGCCAATCAGATGGCGGACAGGCTTAAACATTGAACTCCTCCTGTTTCCTCAGACCGGAGCTCGTTTCACTCCGACTTCTTGTAAATGCCAGGGACCGCCAGAAGCGCGGCGCAGACCACCACGGCCAGAACGGTGTTGGGCAGCATATAGGTGCCGTTGTACAGCAGAGAATACAGCGCCACGGAGGGCTTTTCAACGCCCATGAACGAATCGGGCAGATACTTGGCGTAAACCGTCACGCCGCTGATGAAGTGGATCGCGAAGCGGCCCAGGCAGCCAACCAGAGCGGCCAGGGGCACCAGCTTGGAGCGCTTATGGAACAGACCGGCAAGGCCAACCATGGAATAGGCTACGGAATAGTCAAAGATGATAGAGACCCAGTCAATGGCCGCGCCGTTGGCAAAGATGAACTTGAGGGTGCCAAAAACCAGGCCGGCTCCCAGTCCCCAAAGCGCGTTGGAGCGCATGGCGAAAATAATCAGCGGGATCATCACCAGGTCAATGGAGCCGCCAAAGCCGCCAAATTCCAGGCCAATGGGAATTTTGAGATAGCTCAGGGCAATGCACAGGGCGATGCAGACGCCGCCCTCCACCATGGTTCGAATGGTGCTTCTGTTTTGGGTTTTCACGATAAGTACCTCCTTTGAAAAATACCGACGGACCCAGCCGTCGGCAAATCAGAGGAGAAGCACCCTTTTCCTACGACGGCATGATCCGTATCAGGTTCACGGGTGAGAGCGCCGTTTTCGCTCAGTCTCAGCCGGATGGGTCCGGCTCCCCGAAGAGTGTTTTTATTGTATCGCGGAACAGCCAAAAAGTCAAGCCCGGTATCCGCTGCAATTTGTCTTTTCTGTACAATTATTATTGAATACTGCCTTGCTTACAGTCTCTTTTCCGGTTTTTCCAGGCCGCCGTCAGAAGCATGGCGCTGAGGCAAAAGGCGCTCATCAGCATCGCCCCGTTGACCAGGGCTTCGAACCGGCGCATGACGCCCAGAACGGAGACGCCCCTGGCCAGGGTGCGAAAGGCCTCCCGCTCCCCCGCCAGAGCAGGCGAAAGGATTCCGCCTGTGACCGCCGAGGCCGCCGCGGCAGTCAACGCCGCGGCCCACCAAGGCCAATGGGGCAGCTTCTGGTCCTCTCCCAGGGCGTCCGTGAGACAAAGGGCCCCCCCGGGGATCAGCATGGCGGCCCAGACCTTTGCCGCGTCCGCCGGGGAACCGCTCCGGGGCAGCAGCCATGCCGGATGAACCTGGGGGAGGCTGAACAACAAAACGATCCCATAGAGCACCCCGGTGGTCCAGAGCAGGATCCCCGCGCAGCGGCCTGCGGCAGCGGGACCGATCCGCGCCGCCGCAGCAGCCAATCCAAAGAGCAGCAGGGCTGCCAGCCAATTGCCCGCCGTCTCCGGGAAGGCAAAGCTGCCCACCCAGGCCGTGGCCGCTCCGCCCACCGTCAGGATGGGCGTCAGCGCCCAAAGGCGGCAAGGCCTCAGCCTGCGCCCTCCTCTCCGGTTCAGCAGCAGGGTCAGGCCGGACAGGGTCAGCGCGGCGGCTCCCGCTCCCAGCAAGGTCC
Source organism: Oscillospiraceae bacterium (assembly GCA_016282135.1). Classification (GTDB taxonomy): domain Bacteria; phylum Bacillota; class Clostridia; order Oscillospirales; family Oscillospiraceae; genus JAFRPC01. Next base: position 16,868 of record JAEEKA010000117.1, on the reverse strand, counting down.
AAAGCCAGGGGATCCGGCAGCAAAACCGAAACACCGGCACCCCGCTGGAGCTCAAAGCCAGGGCCCCCAGCTGCCGGGCGGAGATCCTGTCCCTGCAGCTATTCATCATCCACTCGGAAGCCGCCGTCCGCGGCACGGATCACCGGAACCCTCGGCCTCTGCCCCAGAGCCAGGGCAGCCCGCACGTCCAGAATCGTCACGTTGGAAGGGTGGGACTCCAGGTAAGCGCCCAGGGCCTTTGCGTCCGGAAAGGGCTCCGGGGTTCGGTAAATTCCCGCCGCCGGACGAAATTCGGTCTCCTCCGCCACCGCCTCCACAGCCTCGTCTCCCGGCTCCGTGATTACCACCTGTTCCGCAGTGGGCAGGAACACCTCGCCCGTGACCTCCTCCCGGAGCCGGTCCAGGGCCTCCCGCAGGCTCCGCCCCACAGCCCGCACCCCCGCGCCGATGTCCACGGTATATTCCTCTCCCGACTTTGTCACGATTATCGTCTTCACAGGCAGCAGCTTCGCGGCGTCCACAGCCCGGAAGGGCAGCAGCCCCAAAGTCCCGAGCACCGCCGCCGCAAGCAGGACAAACAGCAGCTTTTTCATGAAAAATCCTCCGTTTTACAGCTTTCTCAGTGGCATTTTGCACATTTTTTAGAAAAATATTCCGGCAGTCGCTCCAAATCCCGCCATTTCCGCGCCAAGAACGTGTACATGGAATATATACTATTTTTATGGTGATTTGACACTATATATTGTGTATAATTCACAGACATTACATTTTGTAACTTTTTGGTTTTCGCGAAAAAACCGCGATAAATCCCGATTTTTCTTTGTAAAATCAGGAGTTTTATAATTTATCTCCAAAAAAATGCTTGCAAAGAGAAAACAAATGTGCTAAAATAGTTACGAAATGATACCAAATTCGTCATTTCGGTCTCTACCCTGATTGCTCAAAATCAGAAAGTGAGGAACTTATGAGAAAACAATTCATCGCCGTTCTGCTTGTGCTCTGCCTGTTTGCGAGCCTTGTGCCCACGGTCGGTGCGGAAGAAGCGACGCTGCAGAACAGCGTCGATCTGGACCAGCTTGTCGAACACGCTACCAGCATGTTCATGCGCCTGGAGGCCGGAGATAAGTATGACAGCGTCGTCAACACCAGCGCAGGCTGCGTGGGTATGGGCATCATGGGCTGGATCGGCTCCTCCGCCCTGCAGCTTCTGAAATGGTGCGCCAGCCCCGAAAAGGGCGGCGATCCCGAATATTGCAGATCTGTTCTGGGCGACGAGCTGTACAGCGAAGTGGTCAACGCGCCCGTGGCAGTCCCTGACACGCTGATGCCGAAATGGAACTACTGGAGATACCGCAGCTTCTCCTCCGCTGAGCTGGCTGCCGCAAAGACCCTGCTGGGCTCCGAGGTAGGCATCCGCGGGCAGCGCGCCCTGGCAAAATGCTACATCCTGACCCAGGCCCAGCACGGCTGGAACGCGGGCGTACGCACCGAAGCCGCCCTGATCTACTACTGCTCCGCCGAAAATCACTACGGCGAGGGCAACGTGAAGTCTTTCATGAGTGCCGTTCGGAACGCCCTCGGTCTCAGCGAAAACGATCTGATCCTCTCTCTGGACCAGTTCCACCAGGGCGCTGTGCTGGCAAATGTCAGCACCCTGAATTACCGCACGAAGGTCTACAAGTACCTGACCGAGACCCTGGGCCTCCCCTCCGGGCCGGAGGTAAACCCCCCGGAGCCCACGGAGCCCACCGATCCCGCCGATCCGACGGAGCCGGAGATTCCCTTCACCGATCTGCCCGACCCGGATCACTGGGCCTATGACGCGATTATCTGGGCCTACACCAGCACCCCGCAAATCACCGCCGGCACCTCCGCCACCACCTTTTCCCCTGACGGAACCCTGACCCGCGCCCAGGCCATGACCTTCCTCTGGGCCGCCGCGGGACACCCGGAACCCCTTTCCGAGGAGAATCCCTTCCGGGACGTCAAGAAAAAGGACTGGTTCCGCGACTCCGTGCTGTGGGCCGTAGAGAACGGCTACACCGCCGGTACCGGCGACGGCACTACCTATTCTCCCAATGCCCCCGTCACCACGGCTGAAATGCTCACCTTCCTCTGGGCCTTTGCAGGACGCCCCCAGTCCCTGAACAATGAGAATCCCTTCTCCGACGTAACCAAGGGCAAGTTCTTCTACGACGCAGTGATCTGGGCTTATAACGACGGCATCCTGGTGGGCAACGAGGGCACCGAAACCACGCTGAACCCGATGCAGCTCTGCAACCGCGCCTACGTGGTGACCTATCTGTATCACTATTTCATGAGCTTCATGAACGGATTTGTATGATCCGTCTCCCGTTTCATTCCTCCTCACAAAAACCGCCGAATTTCGGCGGTTTTTTGTTGCAAATCGGAAGCTTGTGTAATATAATAGCAGAAGTATGCAAAAATCTCCGGGAATGCGCGTATTTCCGCAAGAGGAGGCCTTGCCTTGGTTTTTTCCAGTCTGTTTTTCCTGTTTGTTTTTTTCATCGCCAATTACATTGCCCAGGCCCTGATGCCTGATATCCGCAAAAAGAATATCGTGATGCTCGCCTTCTCCCTGGTCTTCTATTCCTGCGCGGGCCTTGGCTGTCTTGCGATTATGCTGGGACTGACCTTTGTCTGCTGGTACGGTGCCCTGCTGATTTCCCGCCGCAAAATTCAACGGGAGAAGAAAAACATCCTCATTGGCTGTGTGGCGGTAGTGCTGCTGGTCCTGGGAATCTTCAAGTACACCGGCTTCTTCCTGCGGAACTTCCAGACCCTGTTTGGGGTGCCGGAAGTGATTCCAAATATTATCCTGCCTATCGGCATCAGCTTCTACTCCTTCCAGCTGCTGTCCTACGTCATTGACGTGTACCGGGGCGACGCGGAGGTTCAGGAGAAATACTGGCTGCTGCTGCTCTACGCCAGCCTCTTCCACCAGTGCATCGCCGGTCCCATTGTCCGCTACCGGGACGTGAACCACGACATCCTCCACCGCAAGGTCAAGATGGCGGAGCTGAGCCGGGGCATCACCCGCTTTGCAGTGGGCCTTGCCAAGAAAGCCATTCTGGCCAACGGCTGCGCCGCCGTCGTAAACGGCGCGCTGGGCCTCGGCAAAGGCGACCCCCTCACCACAGCGCTTGTGGAGGGGACCTCCGTGATCGGTATGTGGCTGGTGATGATCGCTTTTACCCTGCAAATCTATCTGGACTTCTCCGCCTATTCGGACATGGCCATCGGCATGGGCCTGATGTGCGGCTTCCACTACAAGGAAAACTTCAATTATCCCTACACAGCGGATTCCGTCACGGATTTCTGGCGGCGCTGGCATATCTCCCTGTCCACCTTTTTCCGGGACTACGTCTATATTCCCCTGGGAGGCAACCGCTGCTCCAAGAGCCGTCATATTCTCAACCTTCTGGTGGTCTGGGGCCTCACCGGCATGTGGCACGGCGCCAGTTGGAATTACATTCTCTGGGGTCTGTACTACTTCGTCTTCCTGGTGATTGAGAAATACAAGGTGGACACCGGGCGGATCGCCAAGCCCCTCCGTCACATGATTACCATGCTGATTGTGATGTTCGGCTGGGTCATCTTCAAGTTTGAAGATATCGGGCAGCTCTGGGCCGCCCTCAAGGGTCTGTTCGGTCTGAACGGCAACCCCCTCACCGGCAACAGCACCGTCTTTGCGAACAACGCCTACTTCCTGATCTTCTGCATTTTTGCGGTGACGCCCATCAGCAAGCACATTGGCAGTATGCTGAAAAACCTAAGCCGTCAGAACCTGGTTTGGCTCCACGTCTACAACGTACTGGACGCCGCCCTGCCGGTACTTCTGCTGTTCCTGTCCACCATGGCTCTGGCGGGAAACAGCTTCAACCCCTTCCTGTACTTCCAGTTCTGAGAAAGGAGCCGCTATGAAACCGACCAAACAAGAATACCAGGAATCCCGTTTTCTCACCATTCAGATCAAGCAGCTCTTATTCTTCGGTTTACTGGCCATCGGCTGCCTGATCGGTCTGCTCTGGTTCTTCCGCCCCACAGACTCCCAGCTCGAAAAGCGAAATCTGACGGAATTTCCCAAGCTGACACTGGAAGGTCTCATGGACGGAACCTTCTTCAACGATGAATCCGATCCACTGCACCCGAGGGGCCTGTCCACCTGGTATGCCGATACCTACCCCTTCCGGGAGCAGCTGATTGATTTGAACACCAAGCTGCAAAGCCACTATGGTGATCGCAGCGAGCGGCTCGTCAATGGCGGCACCGCCGACGAGATTCCCACCGGCACCGTGGACCTGGAAGCCCTGGCGGCCCAAGCTGGGAAGGACACCACGGAAGCGAGCGAGCCCCCCGCGAGCACCAACCCCAGCCAGCCGGTCCACACAGACAACGGCAGCACCCCCGTCACCACTGAGCCCGCCACCCCCGAGACAACGGAATACAGCGGCCACGGCGCTGCGGATGTGGACGGAGACGCGACTCAGGTAGATGACATTTATCTTCTGAACGGTGCGGGCTACGGCGTTTACTATTTTAACCAGTCCGACTCTGAAGATTACTGCCGGAAAACAAATCAGCTTGCCAAGAATCTGGAGGGCAAGGCCCAACTCTACTGCATGCTGTGCCCCATCTCCGCAGGCGTGATGCTCTCAGAGGAAACACGAAATAAAATCGGCTGCTCCGACGAAGCCAAGGCAGCGGAATGGATCTATCAGAACATGGATGCCTCGGTAAAGACCGTCTCCATGGTCAACACCCTGAAGGCTCACAACGACGAGTATATCTTCTTCCGCACCGACCACCACTGGACGGCCTTGGGCGCCTACTACGCCTACCGGGAATGGTGCAAAGTCAAGGGTATCACGCCCCACGAGTTGGACTTCTTTGAAAAAACCTACACCTTTGAAGGCTTCCTGGGAACTTTTTATTCCAAATCCGGCAAAGACCCCTCCATGGCCAAAAACCCGGACACCGTGTACGCCTACGTGCCAAACGGCACCAATTCGATGACTTTCTACACGAAATACAACAGCGATCACTACAACGAATACAGTTGGCGGATCGTCAACGACGTCTCCAGTTATCCGCGCAGTGAATTGTACGGCACCTTTGCAGGCGGCGATCCCCCCTACGCCCACGCTCACAACGAGGAGATCACCGACGGCTCCTCGGTACTGGTGATAAAAGACTCCTACGCCAACGCCTTCATTCCCTTCCTGATCGACCACTACGAGCACGTCTACTGGGTCGACTTCCGCTACTACGCAAAGTGGTGTAATCAGATGGGCTACACGCCCACTATCTCCGCTTTGGTGGAGCGGGAGGGGATTCAGGACGTGATCCTATGCCAAAACATTAGCTTCATCGGCTCCAGCAAGCTGCAGGATATCATGAAATAATTCTTTAAGTAACCGCATTGTGTCGAAGGGTGCTTTTCCCGGCGGGAAAAGCACCCTTTTTTTGTTTCCCACCCGATTCCCCTCGAATCATTTGGAACGACTTTGCTTGCTTCCCGGCCGGGGCTGTGCTAAGATGGTTACGAAATGATACCGGTATCGTTTTCCCATTCACACTCACCGAAATCTTAGGAAAGCGAGGTTTCTATGAAGCGAAAAATTATCGCCCTTCTGCTGACGCTGTGCCTCTGCGCCGCGCTTGTTCCCAATGCCCTGGCTGCGGAGTCCGCCCTGGAAACCAGCGTCGATCTCGAAGCCCTGACGGCTCACGCCCTGGAACTGTACCTGGCGCTGGAGGGGAATTACGACTCCGTCAACCCCCGGGATTCCAACGCCCTGAGCATCGGCTTCCTGCAATGGCACGGGGTGTATGCCCTGCGCCTGCTGAAGCGAATCTGCGAGGCCGCCCCTGCTGAGGCAAAGGCCCTTCTGGGCAGCGCCCTGTACAACGAAGTCACCCAGACCCCGCTCTGGTCCAGCACCAACGGCGGCGGCTGGAAGAACCGGGTCCTCACCGCTGCCGAAGCCGCCGCAGTCCGGGCATTGATCGGCTCCCCGGTGGGCATCGACTGTCAGAACCAATACGCCCGGGAATTCATCATGGAGGAGGCCCAACACGGCTGGAACCGGGGCGTGCGGACAGAATCCGCCCTGCTCTACTACTGCGCGGCGGAGCACCAATACGGCGAGGGCGGAGTTTCCTACTTCATGCGGTACGTCCGGGAAGCCCTGGGAAAAGCGGAAGGGGATACTGTCGATTCTCTGGACGAATTCCACAACGGGGTGCTGGAGGCCTCCAAAACCCATTCCTCCATCCGCAACTACCTGAGCGGACGGAAAAAGGTGTACAACTTCCTTGTCAACACGCTGCAGCTTCCCGCCGGGCCGGAGGACAATCCCACCCCCTTTACTGACCTTCCCTTCCCCGGGCACTGGGCCAGGGAGGCAATCGTTTGGGCCTGGCAAAAGGAAATCACCGGCGGCAGCTCCCCCAGCACCTTCTCCCCGGAGGACGCCGTGACCCGGGGCGAAGCCGTGACCTTCCTCTGGGCCGCCGCCGGACGGCCGGAGCCCGCCGCCGAAGAGAATCCCTTCCGGGACGTCTCCCCAAACGCCTTTTACTATATCCCGGTGCTCTGGGCCGTGGAGAACGGGATCACCGGCGGGACCGGAGCGGATCGCTTCTCCCCGGAGGCCCGGGTAATGCGGGAGGATATGCTTACCTTCCTCTGGGCCGCCTTTGGCCGGGAGGTCCCGGAGGGCATAGAGTTCCCCTACGCCGACGTCAAGCCGAGCAAGTACTACTACCAGGCTGTGCTGTGGGCCGCGGCCAACGGCGTGCCGGTGGGCAACGAAGGCGGCGACGATCCGACCCTGCTTTGTCCCAGGGAGCCCTGCGCCAGAGCCTACGTGGTGACCTACCTGTTCCGGCTGTTTAGCCCGTAACGAAAAAGGACTTGCCAACGGCAAGTCCTTTTTCGTTACGGCGAGCAGGCGGACAAATTGCCCGCACTGCACGATAAATGCGGCTTTCGAGCGGCCCTACTGATCCAGCAGGTCTCCGGTGAAGTAGCGATACAGATAGGTCACCACGTAGGCGCGGGTGCAGGGGGTCTTGGCGTTGAACTTACCGTTCTCGCCCTTTTCCAGGCCGTTTTCAAAGGCCCAGATGGCGCCGTCCCTGTACCAGTGTTTGGGCTTTACGTCGCTGTAGGGGTTCTCGATGCTGATTGCCGGTTTGCCCATGGCTGCGTAGAGGAACTGGAGGACCTCACTGCGGGTGCAGGTCCGCTGGGGGCTGAACCGGGTGCCGGCCTCGTCGGTGCCGCCGGTAATCCCGTTCTCCACCGCCCAGGTAACAGCCGCATAGGCCCAGTGGTTCTTCTTCACATCCTTGAAGTGGCTTTGGGCTTCCACGCTCGGGCGCCCGTTGGCCGCCCAGAAGAAGACCATGGAGTCCGCACGCATAACGGTGCGCTCGGGGCCGAAGTGGGTATCGTCCACGCCGGCGGTGACCTGGTTGGCAATCGCCCACATGACGGGCTTGAAGAAGAAGTCATCCTCACTGACGTCCACAAAGGGGTTGACCTGCCCGAGGGGCTCAAAGGTGAAGCCGTATTCCTCCGCGTAGGTCTGGGCCGCGCTGCCCACCACGCCGATGATTTTGAAGTCTTCAATTTTGGTGGTGATGCCGAGCTCGTCGCTCAGGAAGCCAAAGGCCTTGCCGCCCACCTCGGTTACCGTTTCCGGAATCGTCACGGAGCTCATGGCAGGGCAGTTCAGGAAGGCGTACCAGCCGATGCTGGTGAGACTCGACGGAATCGTGAGCTCGGTCAGACCGGTGCAGCCCTCAAAGGCGCTTTCCTCAAGGTTTTCCATGCCCTCCGGGAGGGTGAGTCTGGTCAGACCGGTGCAGCCGAAAAACGCAAACTCGGGAACGGTCAGAAGGCTTCCCGGGAGATTCAGGCTGGTCAGACCGGAGCAGCCGTAGAACGCCCGTCTGCCCAGGCGCGTCAGGCTGGTGGGAAGACTGAGGCCGGTGAGGCCGGTGCAGCCGTAGAAGGCTTTCTCGCCGATGGTCTCCAGGCTTCCGGGGAAGGAAACGCCGGTCAGACCGGTGCAGTCCCGGAAGGCTTCCTGGTCGATGGCGAGCAGGGTGTTCGGGAGGGAAAGCTCCGTCAGATTGGCGCAGCCCTTGAAGGCGTAGGCATTGATACCGGTCACGCCGTTCTGGATGGTAACGCCGATCAGATTGGCACAGTCGGCAAAAACGCCATCTCCGGTGCCTGTCAGGTTCCCCGGAATGGTGACGGCAGTGACGCCGGTGCGGGAGAACGCGTACTCGCCCAAAAGCGTCAGGCTCGTGGGAATGGTGACGCCGGTGATGCCGGTGCAGCCGGAGAAGGCAAAGCCGCCGATCGTCCGCAGGCTGCCGGGCAGGTTGAGCGCAGTCAGGCCGGTGCAGCCGGAGAAGGCATTCCAGCCAATGCCGGTCAGGCCCGCAGGAAATACGATCGAGGTAATGCTTTCGCAGTACTCGTTCCAGGGCGCGGCGCCTTCCTCAAAATCCGCCATCTCACCGCTGCCGGAAATGGTCAGCACGCCGGAGCCCGTATCCAACGTCCAGGTCAAATTGTCGCCCTCCGCGCCGCATTCCCCGGAATAGGTCGCCGCGCTGGCAGTCAGGGTCATGGGGGGCAGAAGGGAGCAGATCAGCGCCAGGCACAGGGCCAGGGCGATCCAATGCTTGATTGTTTTCATGATGTTTCCTCCTTCTGTGCATGTATCAACATACAATTTCCGATAGTATCATTCTAACAGAGTCGAACCAAAAAAGCAAGAGCGCGGCAGAAAAAAATCGCCGTCAGGCTCCGGGAAGTCCGGCGGCTGACGGCGATTTTGCCGCATAGCTGATATGACACCCGGCCCTGTGTGCGGCCGGCGGGCAGATCCCTCCGCCGCCCCTGACAGGGGCGGTTTGGGCTATGGCTCCTACACCCGCTCGTTTCCGGTGAGGAAACGGTAGAGGTAGGTGACCACGTAGGCCCGGGTGCAGGGAGTCTTGGCGTTGAACTTCCCGTCCTCGCCCTTCTCCAGGCCGAACTCGTAGGCCCAGATGGCGCCCTCGTAGTACCAGTGTTTTTCCTTTACGTCGCTGTAGGGGTTCTCGATGCTGATTTCCGGCTTGCCCATGGCGGCATAGAGGAACTGGAGAATCTCACTGCGGGAGCAGGTACGCTTGGGGCTGAACTTGGTGCCCTCGGTGTTGGTGCCGCCGGTGATGCCGTTCTCCACGGCCCACATAACAGCCTTGTAAGCCCAGTGCGTCTGCTTCACGTCCTTGAAGGGCGTGGAGTTGTCGGCGTGCTCCGGGCGGCCCTTGGCAGCCCAGAAGAAGACCATGGAATCGGATCGCATAACGGTCTGCTGGGGCGCAAAGTGGGTATCGTCCACGCCGCCGGTGACGCCGTTCTCCACCGCCCACAGGACCGGGTTGAAGAAGAAGTCGCTCTCACGCACGTCCACAAAGGGATTGCCCCGCTTGGCTGTGAAAACCTTTTCCACCTGAGCCATCGCAAAGCCCATGGGCATGGCGGTGACGCCCTCGGTGCTTCCGTTTACATACCCTGTAATTCCTGCGGTCTGGAATGGGACGCTGGTATTGAGATACACCCGGAGCAGGTACTGCTTCCCGGCCTGGAAGGTATCCGTCGCAGAGAGCTGCCGCTCCGTTTCCAAATCGAACCATCTCGTACTTGCAGCCCGATACTGCTCCGATTCCGCCACGGCATCCGGCGGCGTCATGCCCGCTCTGGGCTCCTCTACATCGAGATATACCGTGTCGATTGTCTCTCCGTTGTAGGTATAGTTTGCGGAAATTCTGACGTTCTCATGGCCCATGACGAAGGTGGTAGTGGGACTGTTGGGGTCGGCGAGGGTCACGCCGCCCTCGCTCACCGTCCACTTGGAAAATGTGCAATTCTCCCGAGAATCGGCGGTGATGGTGACGATAGCGCAGCTGGGCGCCGCACTTCTGTCCGCTTTGCCGCCGTTGATGGTAATCCCATAATAGTTCTCATACCAATGGGCATACAGGGTGGTATTGCCGGTGAAGCGGGTTTCCTCCGTAACCCTTTCCCCATAGGCTCGCTCAGTAAACCAACCGGTGAAGGTGAAGCCCTCCCGGACGGGAGTGGGCAGACTCTCCAGCATGCCGTACTTGTCCGTCCGCATACTGGCAGGCGATACGCTGCCGCTGCAGGGCTCAAAGGTAACGGTATAATCAGCCGGCGGGGCCGCCACATATTCCGGGCCGAAAAAATACATCACACCGTAGCCGGAGCCGCTGTAGCTACCCTGCAAATTGCCGTCCTTCGTCCACTCCACGCCGTTGACGTACAGCTTTGTATCGTTGGTCAGCCGGTAATAGGTTCCGTCGTCAAAGTGGTCAGTTCGGAGCTGGGTGTGGTAGCGATAGGTCCCCGCCTCGAAGCTGGAGCCGTTGTAGTACTCCCAGGTGGAGCCGGATTTCTTTTGCCATCTGCCCATGGTAATCTCCACGTTTTTCCCGGTGGGGTCCGTAATGGTAAACTTCGGCTTCTCATAGGCCTCGCCCAGGACGGGAACCGGCCGTTTCGCCTTGGCCCGAACCTGGGAGATCGTCCCCAGATCCAAACTGTTATCCGGCTCAAAGCAGGCCTTGATCACCACGTCCTGACTGCCCATGGTAAATTGGTTGCCGTTGACCGTGACGCCGCCGGACAGGACCGCCCAGTTTTTGAATTGATAATACTGATTCGGAGTCGCGCTCAGGGTAATGACGTCGCCGGGCGCGCCGTAGACCGGACTGGCAGAGCCCTTGCCGTGGCCGTCGTTTTGCACCGTGACCGAGTGGCAGCCCGCCGGCACCTTGAGTTCATATTCCCGGCCGAAAAAATACATGACGCCGTAGCCGGAGCTGCTGTAGGAATCTTGCAGGTTGCCGTTCTTTGTCCAGGCGGTTCCGTTGATATAGAGCTTCGTATCGTTGGTCAGACGGTAGTAGGTGCCGTCGTCAAAATGGTCCGTCCTGAGCTGGACTTCCAGCCGGTAGGTGCCTTCCTCGAAGGTCTCGTTGTAGTAGCCTTGCCAGCTTGATCCCGCTTTTTTCTGCCAAATCACCATGCCGATGCTTGCATTTTTATCAGTCGGATCGGTCACGGAAAATTTTGGCCTTGCGGTGTCCCCGCCAAGCGTCGGGGCAGTAATGGTTCCGGTGGCCTGCACCGTGGAGATCGTGCCCAATTCGGTGTAGGTGGCGGCCCGGGCTGTCAGGCTCATCTGCGGCAGTACCGTGCAGAGCAGGGCCAGGCACAGGCCCAGCACCGCAAAGCGTTTCATTCGTTTCATGTCCTTTCCCCGTTTCAAATGGATTGCCAAAAGCAGTTTTATTCCAGCTCGAAGGCGCCGGTGTAGAGCTTGTAGTAGGTGCCCTTCTGGGCGATCAGGTCCGTGTGGGAACCCCGCTCGATGATCCTGCCGTGGTCCAACACCATAATGGCGTCGGAATTGCGGACCGTGGAGAGACGGTGGGCGATGACGAACACCGTGCGGTCCTTCATCAAAGCGTCCATGCCCTTCTGAACCAGGGCCTCGGTGCGGGTGTCGATGGAGGAGGTAGCCTCGTCCAGAATCATCACCGGGGGATCCGCCACGGCGGCCCGGGCAATGGAGATCAACTGCCGCTGGCCCTGGGAAAGGTTTGCGCCGTTGGCGGTCAGCATGGTGTCATAGCCCTGGGGCAGGCGGGTAATGAAGTCGTGGGCGTTGGCCAGCTTGGCGGCCTTGACGCACTCCTCGTCGGTAGCGTCCAGCTTGCCGTAGCGGATGTTGTCCATGACCGTACCGGTGAACAGATTCACGTCCTGGAGCACCACGCCCAGGGAGCGGCGGAGATCCGGCTTTTTGATCTTGGTGATGTTGATGCCGTCGTAACGGATCTTGCCGTCCTCCAGATCATAGAAGCGGTTAATCAGATTGGTAATGGTGGTTTTGCCCGCGCCGGTGGCGCCCACAAAAGCAATCTTCTGGCCGGGCTTCGCCCAGAGGGTCACGTCCTCCAGGACCTTCTTGCCCTCCACGTAAGAGAAGTCCACGTCAAAGAGCCGCACGTCGCCCCGGAGCCGCTCGAAGGTCACGGTGCCGTCCGCCTTATGGGGATGCCGCCAGGCCCAGACGCCGGTGCGGTGGTCCGCCTCCCGGAGGCTGCCGTCGGGCTGCTCCTCGGCGTTCACCAACGTGACATAGCCCTCGTCAGCCTCGGGGGCCTCGTCCATCAGCTGGAAGATCCGGTCCGCGCCGGCCAGAGCCATAACGATGGAGTTGAACTGCTGGGCGATGCCGTTCACCTGGCCGGTGAACTGCTTGGCGATGCCCAGGAAGGAAATCACCACGGAAAGCTCCAGCACAGACCCGAAGCTGCCGCTGAACAGGCCGTTCAGAGAGGCGTTGGGCGTCCTCAGGGTGATGAAGGCGGCTCCCGCCACGGCAATGATGACGTAGAGCATATTGCCGATGTTGTTCATCACGGGCCCCAGAATGTTGGCAAAGCGGGTGGCCTTGGTGGCGTCCTCGCAGAGCTGGGCGTTGACCTTATCGAAGTCGGCCTGGGAGGCTTCCTCATGGCAGAAGACCTTGACCACCTTCTGGCCGTTCATGATCTCCTCCACATAGCCCTCCAGCTTGCCGATGGACTTCTGCTGGCGGATGAAGTTGGAGGCAGACTTGCCGCCGATGTGCTTTACCGCGAAGGTCATGCCGAAGACGCCCACCAGCACCACTGCCATCAGGTTCATGGAGAACCAGAGCATGATGCCCAGCATGCCCACCAGCATGATGCCGGATTGGAAGATTCGGGGCAGGCTCTGGCTCACCAACTGGCGGAGGGTGTCGATGTCGTTGGTGTAGTGGGACATGATGTCGCCGTGGCCGTGGGCGTCAAAATACTTGATGGGCAGGGCCTGCATGGCGTTGAACATCCGCTTGCGCATCTTGTCCAGGAAGCCTTGGGTGATGATGGCCATGAGCCGGGCGTAGAAGTAGTTCAGCACAATGGTGGAGACCAGGATGGTCACCATGACAATCATAACGGGAACCAGCTCCGCCTTGGCAGCGTCCCAGTCCTTGGCCTCCACAAAGCGGAGAATGATGGAGGAAATCTTCTCAATGAAGATGGAGGGGGAAATGTTGCCGATGGAGTAGATGGCCATAAAGAGCATCGCCAGCAGGAAGGGCCACTTGTAGTCCTCCATCAGCAGCTTGATGATCCGGGGCAGGGTGCCCTTCCGGGCCTTGGGCATATCGCCCTTTCCGGCCGGGCCCTTTCCCATGGGACCTCTCCCCATCTGGGGACCTTGCATCCGGGGATTAGACATCCTCTTCCCCTCCCTTCGTCTGCGAGGTGAAGACCTCGCGGTAGATCTCGCTGCTTTCCAGCAGCTCCTCGTGGGTGCCCTGGGCCGCAATCCTGCCGTTGTCCATCACCAGGATCAGGTCCGCGTCCTGGACGGAAGCCACCCGCTGGGCAATAATCAGCTTGGTGGTATCGGGCAGTTCCTCCCGGAAGGCCTTCCGGATCAGGGCGTCAGTCTGGGTGTCCACGGCGGAGGTGGAGTCGTCCAAAATCAGAATTTTAGGCTTCTTCAGCAGGGCCCGGGCAATGCAGAGCCGCTGCTTCTGGCCGCCGGAGACGTTGGCGCCGCCCTGCTCAATAAAGCGGTCATAGCCCTCGGCATGGGCAGTGATAAAGTCATGGGCCTGGGCCAGCTTGCAAGCCCGGATCATCTCCTCGTCGGTGGCCTCCGGGTCTCCCCAGCGCAGGTTCTCCTTGATTGTTCCGGAGAAGAGCACGTTCTTTTGCAGAACCACCGCCACCTGGTTGCGCAGGACCTCCATATCATAGTCCCGCACGTCCACGCCGCCGACCCTCACACTGCCCTCGGACACGTCGTAGAGCCGGGAGATCAACTGGATCAGGGTGGTCTTGGAGGAGCCGGTGCCGCCCAGGATGCCCACCGTCTGGCCGGAGGCGATGTGCAGATTCACGTCCGCCAGGGCGTAGGCCTGGGCCTCCGGGTTATACTTGAAGCTGACGTTTTCAAAGTCGATGGAGCCGTCCGACACCTGGGTGACAGGCTGGGCAGGGTCAGAGAGGGTGGGCTCAGTGTCCAGCACCTCCACAATACGCCGGGCCGCCTCGCCGGAAATGGTAATCATCACAAAGATCATGGAGAGCATCATCAGGCTCATCAGAATCTGCACGGCGTAGGTAATCAGGGTAGACAGAGCGCCCACGTCCATATCCGCGCCGCCGGTGGAGATAATGATCCGGGCAGTCAGCAGGGGAATCGCGATCATGCAGATGTACATGGCCAGCAGCATCAGAGGGTTATTGATGGCCAGCAGCTTTTCCACCCGGGTGAAGTCGTTGCGCACGTCCTCGGAGGCCCCGGCAAACTTCTGCTTCTCATAGTCCTCCCGGACGAAGCTCTTCACCACCCGCATGCCCTTCACGTTCTCCTGGACGGAGTTGTTCAGGTTGTCGTACTTCTTGAAGACCGCCTTGAACATGGGCATGGCCTTTTTGGCAATGACAAAGAGCCCCACCGCCAGAATGGGCACGGTCACCAGGAAGATCAGGGCGATAGAGCCGCCCATGCGAACGGACATGACGACCGCGAAGACCAGCATCAGGGGAGAACGCACCGCCGTGCGGATAATCATCATGAAGGCCATCTGCACGTTGGTGACGTCGGTGGTCAGACGGGTCACCAGGGAAGAGGTGGAGAATTTGTCGATATTGGCAAAGGAAAAACTCTGCACCCTGGCAAAGAGGTCGTGGCGCAGATTCTTGGCAAAGCCCGCGCCTGCGGAGGCCGCGAACCAGCCCGAGAGAATCCCGCAGCACATGGAGCCTGTGGCCATGAGAATCAGAATCGCGCCGTAGCGGAGGATCAGGTTCATGTCCGCCCCGTCCTTGATGGCGTTAATCAGCCAGCCGGTAATCATGGGCAGCGTGCATTCCAGGCCCACCTCCCCCAACATAAACAGCGGGGTCAGAATGGTGTGTTTTTTGTTCTCCCGGATGCAGCCCATCAGCTTACGTATCATTTTCCTTCCTCCTTGGGCTTCTGGCAGGGGTCCAGGCCGTCCACCTGGCCGATATTGGCGATAACCCGGTCCAGGAGCGACACCAGGGTGCGAAGCTCCTCCTCCGTCATGGAGCCGGAAACCAGCGTTTCCGTCTCCTGGCACCGCGCTCTGGCGTTCTGCTGCACGGCCAAAGCCTTTTCCGTGGCGCAGATCTGCTTCTTCCGGCGGTCGGTGCTGTCCTCCGCGTAGGTGAGAAAGCCCTTGCACTCCAGCCGCTGCAGGATACCGGTGACGGTGGGGTGGGACAGGTCAAAATGACGGCAGATATCCCCGGATGTGACGGGCTCTTCCCGGTGCTTGATCACGTAGCCCAAAACGAAGGCCTGGGACGAGGTCAGATCCATGTCCTCCAGGTCCAGGGTCCGCTTCCGCTCCAGGGCGTTGCTGATCCGCTTGATCCGCGGGCTGATGGCCAATTCAGAGAGCATAAGCCCCCTCCTTTCTATCGAAAAGCAAAAAAGTTAGCATGATAGGTATAAATATTTAGCTTGCGAAATAATAACACAATTTCCCGGAAAAGGCAAGTGCTGATTTCCACAAAATCCACAGGGTTTTCCACAGGATTTTTCGTGCAATATTCCAGCTTGACAAAAACAGGGTGATATTTGGCCCTCCGAGCGCATAATTTGTACCGGAAACAAGGAGGGAAAACCATGGAAAAAGCGTTTCAAATTCGAGTAAAAATCACGGCCGCGGCGGCGGTTTTGCTGGCGGTGCTGGCGGCCGGCGCCTGGCTGTCCAACCGAAACAGGGCTGTCGAAACCGCCTCCTGGGGGCTGAGCTTTCCCCGGCCGGGAGAGTGCCCCGCCGGGAACGCCACGGCAGAGGAGCTGGCGGCCTGGGACGCGGTCTTCGTGGGAAAGGCGGACGAGCCCGTGCTCTATCTGACCTTTGACGCGGGCTATGAAAACGGCCACACGGCAGCCATTCTGGATACCCTGACAAAGCACCACGCCCCGGCGGCCTTCTTCGTGGTGGGCACCTACATTCAGCAAAACCCGGAGCTGGTGAAGCGGATGGCGGCGGAGGGTCACATCGTGGGAAACCACACCTGGCACCACTGGGACATGGACCGGATCAGCGACCGGGCCGTCTTTGAGCAGGAGCTGAAGGACGTGGCCGATGCCTACCGGCAGGTGGTGGGCCTGCCCATGCCCGCCTACTACCGGCCGCCCCGAGGGGTCTACGCGGAGCAGAATCTCGCCATGGCCCAGGCCCTGGGCTACCGGACGGTGTTCTGGTCCCTGGCCTACGTAGACTGGAAGCAGGACCAGCAGCCCACCCGGGAGGAGGCCTTCGACAAGCTCCTGGGCCGGGTTCATAACGGAGCCGTGGTCCTGCTGCACAGCACCTCTTCCACCAACGCGGAGATCCTGGACGAGCTACTGACCAAGTGGGAAGAGATGGGCTACCATTTCGGAAGCCTGGACGACCTGTGGGAAGCGCAAGGCTAATCGGGCAGGGAACCACTGCAGGGCCGGCAATCTGCCCGCATGCATTCCGCACCCGCCCGTAGGGACGGCATTTTGCCGTCCGCATTTTGCCCCGCGTCCAAAAACCTCCCCTGCCAAGGGGAGGGGGACCGGCCTCAAGGCCGGTGGAGGGGTCCGTCCCGGAACCCGCTCACAAGTCTGTCATCCTGAGCGGAGCGTTAGCGGAGTCGAAGGATCCGTTCTCCTATGGAAATCCTTCCTT
>JAEEKA010000116.1 GCA_016282135.1 Oscillospiraceae bacterium | reverse complement strand
TGGAGGACGGGCAGTATATTCCCCCGGATATCTCCAAAAATGATTACGGCGTTGTTCCGGAGGACGGAACCAGCGGAGAGGGCAGCGTGTATTCCAATATCTTCGATCTTCTGACCTGGGACAGCGTGCTGCGGGAAGGGAAACTGCTCACCCGCGAAGAGCAGCAGCGCATGTACACGCCGGTCAAGCTCAATAACGGCGAACGCTGCGTTTACGATGAGGACAAGGGTTCCGGCTACGGCTTCGGCTGGGAGGTCCAAAACGACGCGGAGCTCGGGCTCGTCGTGGCCCACAGCGGCTGGCACAAAGGCGCCTACGCCCAGTATGAGCGCTATGTCGACGCGGACGCCCTGCTCGTTCTGCTCTACTGCCGGGACCCGGAGGATTCCCATGCCAGCCAGGCATTTATCGAGGGGATGCGAGACATTATTCAGGGCAAAGAACCCCGGCCTGTCCGCACCCTGGAGGAGCGCATGGAGCAAAACCCCGATAAATCCGCCTGGGAGCGCTTCTGCGGCAGGTTCGCCCACGAGGAGGGCGACTGCTTCTATCCGGAAGAGGTCTATCTCCGGAACGGGGACTTGTACGTGAAATGGATGCGCAGCCAAGGCGCGGGCTTCCACTGGAAGCTCTACCCCCTGGGCGGCAACGAGTTCGGCATCAAGAAGTTTGATTTCACCGTTCAGCTCGCAGAAGACGGCCTGACCTGCTTCGACGAGGTGTACAAAAAACTCTAACGATCTGCACCCGTAGGGCGGGCAGACCTCTGCCCGCCGCCCCACAGCGCGGGCAATTTGCCCGAAAAAAACAACAAGGAGAATATGTTTATGGATAAGAAAACGATGATGGAAACACTAACCCGCGCGGCCTGCGAAAAGGGCGGCTTCAACGGCACCTGGCTCTATGCCGAGCACGGCGAGATCATTTCAAAGGGTGCCTGCGGCTTCCGAGACGCGGAGGATCGGATCCCAATGACGGAGGACAGCATCTTTGAGATGGCCTCCGTCACCAAGATGTTCACGGCCACGGCGATCATGCTCCTGGTTCGGGATGGCAAGCTGGGACTGGACGACGAGTACATCAGGTATTTCCCGGACTATCCTTACCCGGGCGTCACGTTCCGGCAGCTGCTGACCCACACCAGCGGCATGCCTGATTTCAACGTGGCGGAGCTGGTCGTCCCGGTTTTGCGGGAGGAAAAGCGGATCCCCTCCAACAACGAGATCATTCCCCTGATCCGAAAGACCGGCGAGATGGCTGCCTGCGCTCCGGGTGAGGCATTCGTATATTCAGACGTCGGATATATGCTGCTGGCCCACGCGGTGGAAACGATTTCCGGCATAAAGTTCGAGGACTTCATGAAGGAGCGCGTCTTTGTGCCTGCCGGGATGAAGGACAGCGGAATCTATCACACCCGCCGGGACGGGCGGCCCTCCGAGCGCTTCACCCGCAATATGCTCCAGGAGGACGGGAAATACGTGCCCTCCGACCTGTCGAAGTACGAATCCGGATACGTGGTGGGCTCCGACGGCATGAACGGCTGCGATTATCTGTACACCACGATCTTTGATATGCTGGCCTGGGATCGGGCGCTGCGGGAGGAGAAGGTGTTGACCCGCGAGGAGCAGCGCGTCATGTACACGCCCGTCAGGCTGAACAGCGGCGAGACGTATCTCGACGACGACGGAGAGGGCTACGGCTTCGGCTGGTGCATCGGCAGCGATCCGGAGCTTGGAGCAGTGGTCTCCCACTCCGGCGGCATGCCCGGACTCGAAACCTGGTTCCAGCGTTTCGTCGACGGGGACAGAGTGCTGGTCATTTTGAACTGCCGCGACTTTACGGATGCCAGAGCCTTCGGAAGCTTCTGGGAGGGCATGATCGCCGCTGCTGCCGACAGGGAGCCGGAACCTGTGCAAACCATTGAGGAGCTTGCAATCCAGAACCCCGATAAGAGCAAGTGGGAGAGCTTCTGCGGCAAATACGAGCACCCCGAGGTGGATGATTTCACCATCGACGAGGTGTTCCTGCAAGATGGGGATCTGTATGCCCGTGCCATCATTTACGACGAGGACTACCTCGAACCGATAGAGCTCACGCTTAAGCTCTACCCCATCGGGGAGAACGAGTTCGGCCGCAAGGGCGGCATGCTCAAGCTGACCTTCGGCGACGGCTGTCTGAGCTTCGATGATATTACCTGCAAGAAGCTGTAATAAAAAGATTTCGGCCCACCTGCCGCGGCAGGTGGGCCGAAACGACGTATTTACGGTCTGTATTCGTCAATAACGCGGACAACCAGGTCTTGAAGCAGTTCTACCTCGTAGCTGCCCACGATGGGCTCCAGGTGGGATTCGCCGATGCCGGAATCGTCGGTGAGGAAGACGTAGGTGCCGCCGGTGAGGATGGCGGCGGCCCGGCCGAAGAGTTCGGTTTCCCGGTCGGCGTTGGAGGCCACCACGGGGATCAGGTGGATGCCCTGCTCCGCGGCGGCGTTGACGGCGGCCTGCAGTTCGGCCTCCTTGCCGTCATGGGGCGGCGCGTCGAAGATCAGGAAGGCCAGCTTGACGCTGTCTTCCTTCCAATCGTTCCGATCCTTCAGGCATTCGGTGAGAATCTCGGCCACGGCCTCGGGGGTGTCGCCGCCCCCGTCGGCATACTCGGCGTTGATCTTCGCCTGGACCTCGGCCACGTCGGAGGTGAAGCCGTTGGTACGGGTGACGTACTCGTCGCCCTCGTCCCGGTAGAAGTTCACAGACCAGCTTACGCCGCTGCTGCCAACCCGTTCGGCGATAGCGGAGAAGTCCTTTTGCAGATAGGCAATCTCGTCGCCCATGGAGCCGGTGGTGTCCACGATGAACATGATCTGCATGCCGGATTGGGCCGGAGCGCTGCCGCTGCCGTCCAGAACCACCTTGTCCAGGGGCTTCATCACGGTCTTGCTCTGGGAATCGCCGGAGGGTTCTTCAACCTGAACCTGAGCGGAGGCCTCGCCGCAGACCACCCGGTCGGGCGTCTGGCCGTCAGCCCAGAAGAGATAGGAGACGCCGTTTTTGTCGGTGCGGGCGGTCCAGAGGACCTTGCCTTCGGCGTCCAGAAGCAGGACGGTCTCGTTGGCCGAGGCGGTCAAAGCTGTGTTCGTTACCTGAACCTCCACCCGGTTCCGGGGATCCAGGCCAAAGCTGGGGAAGGCGATGGTTCCGTTGTTCACCAGGTTGGTGAAGAAGGGCCAGTTGTCGTTGTCCTTCCACTCCGCCGCAGTGAGTTTCAGAGGCTCGGCGGGGGGCAGGGGCTCCCGAGGCGGGTCGCCGGGAAGAACGGTGCCGTCGGTGCCGTCCCCGTCGCCGGGCGCCGCGTCCTCGCCGGCGGAGCCCGGCGCGACAGGACGGGATTCTCCGCTGGCCAACCGGGCGGTGCCTGCCATGCCGTAGGAATCGCTCCCGGCAACCGGCGCCTTTTCGGAGTAGTGGAGCTCCGGGGCGTTGATCCCGGCTTCGGCGGGGAGCTCCGGAGTGACGGGATCGTCAATGCCGTCGGTGGGGCCGGGATTTCTGGTGGCCCAGGTGATGGGATCTTCGTCCTTGTCGGTGGGAGTCTCTGGCTCCGTATTCTTGCCCGCTGTGGTCGTCGGCTCTGTGGCCTTGCCGGTTTCCTCGGGTTTATCGGTGCAGGCTGCCAGGCTGAAAACCAGGCTGAGAACCAGAAGCAGGGCAAGCAGCTGTTTAATCGCATGTTTCATGGGTGTTTCCTCCTTGTCGGTTGATTTGTTTCTGTCCTTGTGACGACGGGAAGCGGAAAAAGTTCCCGGGGAAGGGGAACAAATTGGAAAAACGCAGTTTTTGCTTCCGTTTTTCGACGAGCTGTGGTATAATGTGCAAACTATGAAAAAGGACAGCCTGCCCAACCGGCGGGCGCGGGCATACGGCATGCAGACCTCCAAGCTTTCCAAAACAGAGCTTTTTGAAAAGGTGTCCATCCCCCGGGCCCTGGCGGCCATGGGGATCCCCACCATCATCAGCCAGCTCATCAACCTTGTTTACAATATTGTAGACGCCCTCTTCATCGGCCGTACCGGGAACACCTACATGGTGGCGGCTACCACGGTGACTCTGACCCTTACCATGCTGAACGTGGCCTTCTCCAACCTCTTCGGCGTGGGCGGCGGCAGCCTCATTGCCCGGCTCATGGGTCAGAGGCGGGACGAGGATGGCCGAAAGGTCAGCGCCTATTCCATCCGGGGCGCGCTCTGCCTGGGCCTGGGCTACGCGGCGGTGACCGGGATCTTTGTGGAGCCCATTCTCCGCTTCCTGGGCGCCTCTGACGCCACGGTGGGCTTCGCCAAGCAATATACGCTTTTTGTTATTGTAATCGGTACCACGCCGACAATCCTTGCTTTGACGCTGGCCCATCTGCTGCGGAATACCGGCTATTCCTCCCAGGCCAGCCTGGGCCTTTCCCTGGGCGGCATTCTCAACATGGCCCTGGATCCGCTGCTGATGTTCGTGATCCTGCCCAAGGGCCAGGAGGTCACCGGCGCAGCGCTGGCTACCATGATCTCTAACGTATTCTCCTGCGGCTATCTGCTCTTCGCCTTCCGGAAGGCCGCGCGCCGGGCGCCTTTGTCCCTGCGGTTGGGGGAGGCCCGGGGTTTGGCAAAGGAACATAAGAAGAGTCTCTTTGCCGTTGGCGTCCCCTCGGCGGTGTTGACTGGCCTCTTTGACGTGGCCAGCGTCTGCGTGAACAAGCTGGCGGCCGCCCACGACGACCTGGTCCTTGCTGCCTTCGGCATTGTCATGAAGGTGGAGCGGATCCCCAACGCGGTGAACATCGGCATCTGCCAGGGCATGATGCCCATTGTGGCCTACAACTACGCCTCCGGCAACCGGACCCGGATGCAGGCCGCGGTGCGCACGGCCCGGAACTACGGCCTGATCGTGTCCGGCGTATGTATCGTCCTGCTGGAGCTCCTGGCCCGGCCTGTGACCAATCTGTTTTTGAGCACCTCCACGGAGGATCCGGCAAAGGCGCTGGCGACCATCGGCTTTGCGGTGGCCTTCCTGCGGGTCCGCTGCCTGGCCGCCCCGGTTCAGCTCCTCAACTACCATACCTCCTTCAGCCTCCAGGCCATCGGCAACGGCCGCTACACCATGCTCCACGCCTGCGTCCGGGAGCTGGGGATCTACATTCCCCTGATGTATGTGCTGGACAAGCTGTTCGGCCAGATGGGCCTGGCGGCGGCGCTGCCGGTGGGCGAGGGCCTGGCCGCGGTCTTTGCGCTGTGGCTGCTGCACCGGGCGCTGAGGAAGAAATCGGAGCGGTAGTCTGCGGCGACGCCCAAATCCGGAAAGGAGTATCAAACTATGGAACAGGCTTTTTCTTACATGACGCTTGCCTTCGGCGGAATGCTGCTGCTTTACGCCGGACTGCTTTGGCTGACGAAGGATGTGAACATGATTCCCAGGAACAAAACCGCCGCAATTCAGGACCCCAAGCGTTATGCCGGGACCTTTGCCCTTTTGATCGTCTTTTTGGCGCTGGCCTTTTTGGCCGGAGGCTGGGCGGGGCTTTTTGTCGGCGCTCCGGCGGGAGCGGTGATCCTGGCAGTTTGCCTGGTTTTGGCCATTTGGCTGGATGTTCGGCTTTGGAAAAAACAGGATAAAAAATAATACAGAATAATCGGAAAAAAGTGTTGACAAAAGCAACATTTGGTGCTATTATGTCCAAGCGCGCCGGGGGAACGCAGAACGCGTTCGGACCCAAATCAAGAAAAAATCGTGAAGAAACGAAAAAAGTTCTTGACAATTGGGGAATGGCGTGCTAGACTATGAGAGTCGCCGCGGTTGAGGGGAACCGATGAAACCACGGAGATTTCATATAGGCTGCAAGGCCAATGTACCTTGAAAATTAAACAACGAGAAACATGAACAAACACCATGGACAAAGCCAGATGGAAACATCTGGGAGTTGTTCTGGAATGTCAATTGTAAGGATTGAGATTGCAAGAACAGCCAACGAAAATTCTTGAGTGAAGC
>JAEEKA010000115.1 GCA_016282135.1 Oscillospiraceae bacterium | reverse complement strand
GATTGTTCCGCAGGGCTGCTTTCAGCTCCTCAACCAGAGGGGCCCATTCCGGCTTCCGGCTGTACCAGGCGTTTTCTTCTTCATATCCGAGGTCCGTTTTACCGCCGTTCAGGGCAACCAGGGCCCCTTGTATTTCGTCATATTTCATGTTGATTTTCATCGCCGTTAGCCTCCAAATAATCATTTTTTCGCGCCCCGGGCCTTCCGGGACAGGGCCACGTTTTTGCTCCATTCCTTCTTGCGGCGGAGAGCTTCCTCGTGGCTTTGAGCCTCATCACGGAGCTTTCGATACCGCTCCCAGCGGGCGGGGTCCAGGGCCCCGGCAGCAATGGCCGCCTTTATGGCGCAGCCGGGCTCCTTTTCGTGGCGGCAGTCCCGGAACCGGCATTGGCCCAGGAACTGCTCTACGTCGGAAAAAGCCTCCGCCAGGCCGTCCTCCGCCTCCGCCATGCCCAGCTCCCGCATGCCCGGGGTATCGATGATCAGCGCGCCGCCGGACAGTCGGGTAAGCTGCCGGTGGGTGGTGGTATGGCGGCCTCTGCCGTCAGACTCCCGGATTCCGCTGACGGTCATGATCTCCTCCCCGGCCAGGGCGTTTACCAGGCTGGATTTTCCCACGCCGGAGGAACCCAGGAACACCAGGGTCTTTCCCGGCTGCAGATAGGGCTGCAATTCCGCCAGGCCGAGGGCTGTGCGGGCACTGACGGCATGGACGTCCACACCGGGCGCCACCGCCTCCGCTCGGGTCAGGTATTCCCCCGGGGATTCTGTCAGGTCCGCCTTGGTCAGCACAATCACCGGGGTCGCCCCGGACTGCCAGGCCAGAGTCAGATAGCGCTCCAGCCGGGCAGGGCTGAAATTCTGGTTCATGGATTGCAGGATGAACACCCAATCAAAGTTGGCAGCAACCGCCTGGTCCCTGGGAATGGGGCCGGGCTCCCGTCGGCAGAAGCAGGTCCGCCGGGGCAAGGTGGCCAGGATCTGACTGTCTCCGTTGGGGATATAGTTCATCGCCACGTAGTCCCCCACCGTGGGGAACAGCGACCTCCCGCCGTAGTATTCCTTCGTTTTCAGCCGGGCGTGCGTCAAGCCGTGCTGGCAGACAATCTCATAGCGCTCCTTGTGCTGGGCGGTGATGCGCGCCGGAATCCCCGGCATGTTTTCCATATTCGGCACAGTGCCGTAATCCTGTAGATACAATGTATGTCTCCTCCATTTTCAGTATCATTTGCGGTTGAAAGAGTGCGTTCTTCGTGTGTTTCATAAGACATCATCCTCTCTTTCTGTCCTGTCATTCCTGAAAATGGGCGCAAAAATACCGCAGCAAAGCAGCTCTCATCATGGCTGCATTCTGCGGTTGCCAAATATATGAAAGTCACTCAAACGGCGCACGGAAAGCAAAGGCGTCTGCCCCCACCCGATTCGCCCCATATTCAGTTCACTCGGTAACGACCTCAGAGTATGAATTCATCAAAAAGCAAAAGCGCATTGTCAATTTACTCCTTTCCCGCCCGCTTCTCGCGGACGCTTCGCCTTGGAATATAACACACACGGCTGCGTTTGTCAAGCTTGAGTTTGCACATTTTTCACTTTTTTCACTGCAAACCGGAAAATCAAAGAACCCCCGGGTTTCCCCGGGGGCCTTTGAGAAAAGAAGAGAAGAAATGAAAAGTACAGCGGCTTTGTCGCTTCCGCTTACAGTTGCATCATACCCCCCATTTATGAACAGGGTATGAATTCGCTGGAAACAAACCATAAATCTTTTGTAAACAAGCAAACCGTATCAGAAAGGCAGCCGCTCCAGGGCCTCCACCACCCCGGCGACGCTGCCCTCGGCACAGGGCCGGACCAGGGTGCAAGTGCCCAAGGCCCGAAGCTCCGGGGCGCAATCGGCAGGGGCAAAGGCCAGATCCGCCTCTTGGAGCATGGAGGCGTCGTTCATGGCGTCTCCCGCGCAGACCAGGAGCTTACGCCCCAGCCGCTTGGCCAGCGCCCGAGCAGCCCGGCCCTTGGAGGCGTTTTTGTCCTGGAGATCGATGATCTTCATCGCGGCCCGATCCGCCCGCAGCATGGGCCAATCCCGCATGATCCTGTCCTGACAGGCTCCGAACCAGGCCTCCTCCTCCGGCGTGCCCCGGAAGAACTGGCCCACGTCATTTCCGCGAAAGGCGCCGAAGAGCGCCAGCTTGTGATAGCGCGCCGGCGCGTCAGCCACCGAAACCGTCCGGGCGGTTACGCCCTGGGCCCGGTAAAAGGCTTCCCGCGCCCGATCCGCTCCGATTAAATAATGGGCGTCCACCCCCTGGACCTCCAGCCAAAGCTCCGGGAAGCGCTCGGTCAGGTATTCCAGCAGCTCCCGGCCCGTTGGCATCCAGACCGCTTCGGAGAGTGTTTCGGTATCGTAGTCATAGGCTGCCGCCCCGTTGTAGAGGATCAGCGGGGCGTTGGTGGGGATGATCTCCCGGTAGGGGCGGTACATGGGGACGCTGCGGCCGGTGCCCACGGTGAACAGGCCGCCCCGGTCCATAAAGCGGCGGATCGCCTCCAGATTCGCCGCCGGGATGCTGCTGTCCGGGGCAGTCAGGGTGCGGTCAAAGTCGGAGACCAGCAAAATGTCGGAAAAATTGAGCATGACGTGTTCCTTTACGTATGTTTGAATTGGAAGATTTTGGCTTGGGGCGCAGTGGTTCGAGAGAACGAATCCGCGCTCCGGATCGGCGGGGCGCACTGTGCGCCCCTGCAGGTGAATCCAGGCGTCAGACGGTCATCGGCTGACCGATTCCCGGAGGGAACAATCGCCCGCAGGGCGATCCGACCAGGTGCAATGTCGATGACGAGTTGGATTTGCCTGGGGCAAATCGCGTTCGTGCCGAACGCCGGGACGGGGGATGCGGATTCTTCGCGCTGCTCAGAATGACAGGCGGGGAACAGAACCCTCCACCGGCTTTGCCGGTCCCCCTCCCCTTGGCAGGAGAGCTTTTGGGCGGGCGCACAGCAGCGACGCGAAGGCAGGACCGTCCCTGCAAACTCTGATCCTTGATCCCTGATCCCTGTTCCCAGTTGCCCATCATATCCGCAATATTCAGGAAAGTCAACGAAAATCCATGGAAAATTTCTGAAAAAATCCACAAAAAAGGATTGCAATTTCGTAACAAAGCGGTTATACTAAAGCAAAGTGGATGAAAATGGTTTAAAGTTCCACAAATTCCCACAAAAATCATCATGTTGGAGGAGGTGAGCAGGATGTTCGGCAAATATACGCACAACGTAGACCCCAAGGGCCGTTTGTTCGTTCCGGCCAAGCTCCGGGAAGAGCTGGGCGAGGTGTTCTACGTTATGATCGGACTGGAAAACAGCCTGATGGTCTTCCCCGAGGCAAAATGGGAGAAGGTCAACGAAAGCTTCAACTCCGTTCCCCTCTCCGATTCCGGCGCCCTGCGCTACATCCGCTCCAACGTGGCTAAGTGCGAGCCCGACAAACAGGGCCGCTTCGTCCTCCCCCCCATCCTGCGGAAATACGCCAACCTGACCAACGACGTGACCTTCCTGGGTCAAGGCGACCACGCGGAGATCTGGGATGCGGAAGCCTACGAGGCCAAGGAGGCCGCCTGGATGGGCGACGCCAGCAACCTGGCTACCGCGCTGAAGGAGCTGGGGCTGTGACGGACTTTCATCATGTATCGGTACTGTTGGAGGAATCCATCGAAGCCCTGAACATCCGACCCGAGGGGATCTACCTGGACGGCACCCTGGGCGGGGCAGGCCATTCCGCCCAGATCGCCAAGCGCCTCACCACCGGCACGCTGATCGGGGTGGACCGGGATCCCAAGGCCCTGGCCGCCGCGGAAGAGCGGCTGGCTCCCTGGCGGGATCGGGTGAAGCTGGTACACTCCAATTTCCGGGAGCTGGACGCCATTCTGGACAGCCTGGACATCCCCGCCGTAGACGGGATTCTGCTGGATCTGGGGGTCTCCTCCCCCCAGCTGGACGAGGCCTGCCGGGGCTTCAGCTACATGGCGGACGCCCCCCTGGATATGCGGATGGATCCCTCCGATCCCCTGACCGCCTGGGAAGTGGTCAACACCTGGCCTCAGGAGGAGCTGCGGCGGATTCTCTTTGCCTACGGGGAGGAGCGCTACGCGCCCCTGATCGCCGCCGCCATCGTTCGGCGGCGGGAACAAGCCCCCATCGACACCACCCTGGCCCTGGTGGACGTGATCCGCGGGGCCATGCCTCAAAAGGCCCTGCGGGAAAAGCAGCATCCTGCCAAGCGCAGCTTCCAGGCCATTCGCATTGCCGTCAACGACGAGCTGGGCGCGGTGGACGGAGTCATGGGCCGGGCAATCGACCGGCTGAATCCCGGCGGACGGCTGGCAGTCATCACCTTCCACTCCTTGGAGGATCGGATCGTGAAGAACGCCATGGCCGAGGCCGCCAAGGGCTGCACCTGTCCCCCGGAGTTTCCGGTGTGCGTCTGCGGGAAAAAACCCCGGCTGAAGCTGGTCTCCCGCAAGCCCATCACCGCCGGCGAGGCGGAATTAGAGAACAATCCCCGCGCCCGGAGCGCCAAGCTTCGGGTAGCTGAAAAACTGTAACAGATTCGCATCGACCCGGAAAGGAGGACGAAATGGCTGACAATAAATATGATTTCTACGGCAGCGCGGCCTATGACGTCCGCGGTACAGCGGTTCCCCGCCCCCGGCCTGCCAGGCTGCCCGAGGAAAAACCGCATCCCCAGGCCAAACAGGCCCCGAAGCCCCGGCTGACCATTGCGCCGCTGGCGGTGGTTGGTCTGGTAGTCGTGGCGGCGCTGCTGCTGATGGTGGTCTACAGCTATGTACAGTTGTACGAGGCCACGGACCGGGCCGGCGAGCTCACAAAGCAGCTCTCCACGGCACAGGCCGCCACGGGGAAGCTCCGTTCCACTTATGAAAGCCGCATTGACCTGGCCGAGATTGAGGCCCGGGCACGGGAGCTGGGCATGGCACAGCCCTCCGCGCGCCAGACGGTATACCTCAACATCGCAGGTGCGGACCACGCGGAGGTCCTGCAGGTAGATCGGCGCGGCTTCGCCGAAAAAGCCTGGGACGCCGTGAAGGAAAGCTTCAACGGCGTGTTGGAATACTTCCGCTGAAAAGAACATATATCCAAAAGGGGCGCGCACCGGGTGCCGCCCCTTTTCAAACGCATAGCTTATCCATTCGCTTGTGAAC
The DNA here is from genome assembly GCA_016282135.1 of Oscillospiraceae bacterium. Lineage (GTDB taxonomy): Bacteria > Bacillota > Clostridia > Oscillospirales > Oscillospiraceae > JAFRPC01. The sequence goes on along the minus strand of JAEEKA010000115.1, from coordinate 11,895 downwards.
TTCAAGTCAAACTCATAACTCATAGTTCTGAACTCATAGTTTAAACCGGGGGGTGGCCCGTTTTGTCCAAAAAACCAAAAATCAAGCTGCTGAAAGAGACCGTCCCGGCCTATGACCGGGAGAAGGCCGGGCACGGCGTACTGCGGCGGACGACCTTTATTATGGTCCTCTGCGGCGTTTTGCTGTTTATCCCGCTGATCTGGCAGCTGGTCCAGCTGATGCTGGTGCAACACGATCAGTACGAGAGCAGCGCCATCAGCAACCAGACCCGCTCCACCACCGTCACCGCGGACCGGGGCGTGATCTACGACTGCAACATGAATATTCTGGCAGCCTCCAAGACCGTGGAGAACGTCTTCATCGACCCCTGGGAAATCAACAACGCCAAGGAGGACGTCAATTTCATTGCCAACGGTCTGGCAGCCATTTTGCACATCGAAGCGGACTCCATCCGGGAAAAGGCCCTCAAGCTGGACCGCCGCTATGAGGTCATCGCCCGCAAACGGGATCTGGAGGAGGCCGACGCCGTCCGGGCCTTTATCACCGACAACAAGCTCACCGGCATCCATCTGGAATCCGACTCCAAGCGCTACTACCCCGCCGGAACCACAGCGGCCCAGGTCATCGGCTTCACCAACGCCGAAAACAAGGGCGGCGACGGACTGGAGGCCTACTACGACGACGTGCTGCAGGGCACGGCGGGTGCCGTCATCACCACCCGGGGCAATTACGAGACCCAGATGCTCTACTCCTACGAAAAATACTACGAGGCCACCGACGGCAACTCCCTGGTGCTGACCATTGACTCCACGGTGCAGATGTACCTGGAAAAAAACCTGAAAGCCGCCATTGAAAAATACGACGTGGAAAACGGCGCCTTCGGCATCATCATGGACGTGAACACCGGCGCGATCCTGGCCATGGCCATTGAGGGCAGCTACGATCCCAATAACTACCTGGAGATTCTCGATCCCACCGCCCTGGCAGAGCTGGCCGAAATTGACGAGCAGCTCAAAGGCCACTATGTCGGCGGTCCGGAATATCAGGAGCTGCTGAAGCAGTACAACAATATCGTGGCCTCAGCCCGGCTGAAGCAGTGGCGCAACCGCTGCGTTTCCGACGGCTATGAGCCCGGCTCCACCTTTAAGACCATCACTCTGGCCGCCGCTCTGGAGGAGCAGGTGGTCAACGAAAACACCGGCTTCTACTGCAAAGGCCACAAGGACTATGCGGACCGTGAATCCACCCTGCACTGCTGGAAAACCGAGGGCCACGGAGCGGAGTCCCTGGCCAAGGCCCTGCAAAACTCCTGCAACATCGCCTTCGCCGACATCGGCATTATGCTGGGCGGCGACAAGCTATATGACTACATTGACGCCTTTGGTCTGCTGGAAAAAACCGGCGTGGACCTGACCGGCGAGGCAACTGGTATCTTCCACACCAAGGCTAAGCTCATGGAGAACGCTCAGCTGACCACCGTGGCCTTCGGCCAGTCCGTAAAGCCCACCCCGATTCAAATGGTGCGGGCCATCGCCGCGGTCGTCAACGGGGGCTACGTGCTCCAGCCCTACGTGGTCTCCGAGGTTCTGGACGAGGACGGCAACGTGGTGGAAAAGCACGGCAAGACCGTCATCCGGCAGGCCATCAGCGAGGACACCTCCAAGGAGATGTGCAAGCTCATAGAGTCCGTCGTCACCGACGGCACCGCGGGCAACGCCAAGCTGGCAGGCTTCCGGGTGGGCGGCAAGACCGGCACCTCCGAGAAACTGGACGTCTACGATGAAAACGGCGAGCAGACCAAGGACCGCATCGTCTCCTTCGTGGGCGTGGCCCCCATGGACAATCCCCAGTACATCTGCCTGGTGGCCCTGGACACCCCCAGCCGCAAAACCGGCATTTATATCTCCGGCGGTGTAATGGCCGCCCCCGTGGTCCGGGACATCTTCTCCGACATTCTGCTTTATTTGGGCGTGCAGCCTGACTACACCGGAGTGGACATGAGCACCGTTAACGTCTCCATGCCGGACGTGCGAGACCTGTCTCTGGAAGATGCTGAAGCCAAGCTGAGCGAGCCGAGTCTCAGTCTCGCCTATGTCACCGTGGGCGAGGGCCGCACCGTGACCGGGCAGATTCCTGCCCCGGGCGAAATGCTCCCGGGCAATTCCAAGGTCGTTCTCTACATGGGGGCGGAGGTCCCCAACGATAAGGTCACTGTACCGGATCTCAAGGGCCTGCCGCCCGCTAAGGCCCGGGCCGTCATAGGGAATACCGACCTGTATCTGCAAACCAAGGGCTCCAGCTGGGCCTATGCCGTGGTCACCGACCAGGAACCCGCCGCGGGCACCGAGGTCCCCCGGGGCACCACCGTCACGGTAGAGCTCACAGACCAGACCGCTTTGGACTGATTTCGAGCTATGGCTGCCCCACAGGCAAGGAAGCGCGAAAGTTTTCATTGTTTTTCTGCCGATTCTGTGGTAAAATAATTAGAAGTGCGCAAAAAATGCGCTCCAATCACTTGCGCAGCAATCATAACTCACGCAGCGCTCATAACTCATCGCCTGTGCTGCAATCATAACGGAAAAAGGGGAGTTACTATGATACTCTCAACCCTGTTAAAAGATATCCCTGTTCTTGAATACACCGCGGATCTGAACACAGAGATCACCGGGGTCAGCTATGACTCCCGGCGGGTGGAGACGGGCCATCTGTTTGTGGCCATCACCGGCTACGCCGCCGACGGCCACCGCTTCATCCCCATGGCCCTGGACCGGGGCGCGGCTTGCGTGCTCTGCGAGCGGAGGCCGGAGGGGGACATTCCCTTTGTACGGGTTCCCGACACCCGGGTGGCGCTGGCCATGCTGGGGGCCAACTGGTACGGTCATCCGGCGGAAAAAATGACCATTCTGGGCGTCACGGGAACCAACGGAAAGACCACCGTGACCTATCTGCTCAAGTCCGTGCTGGAGCAGACTCTGGGCGCGAAGGTGGGCCTGATCGGCACCATCCAGAACATGATCGGCGACCGGGTTCTTCCCACGGAGCGCACCACGCCGGAGAGCTTTGAGCTGCAGGGCCTCTTTGCCGAAATGGCGGAGGCGGGCTGCACCCACGTGGTGATGGAGGTCTCCTCCCACGCCCTGTACCTGCACCGGGTGGACTGCATTCCCTACGCCGTGGGAGCCTTTACCAATCTGACCGAGGATCATCTGGACTTCCACAAAACCATGGAGGCCTATCGCAAGGCCAAGGCCCTGCTCTTCCGACGCTGCGGCTTCAGCGTCTTCAATATTGACGACGAAATGGTAGCCCAAACCATAAACGAGGCTGCCTGCTGGGCTCTGACGCTGTCGGCCAGGGGGGCCGAGGCGGATCTCAGCGCCACGGATATTTCCCTTGGATCGGACCATGTGTCCTTCACCGCCAACTACAAGGGCGGTGCCTGGCCCGTCCGGGTAGGGATTCCTGGCGGTTTTACCGTCTACAACGCCCTGACCGTTCTGGGTATGGCCATCGGCCTGGGCATCCGCCCGGCTGCCGCCGTGGAAGCACTGGGCAGAGCCGAGGGCGTCAAGGGACGGCTGGAGGTGGTCCCCACGCCGGGGAAAGACTACACCGTTCTGATCGACTACGCCCACACCCCCGACGCCCTGGAAAACGTGCTGAACTCTGTCCGGGGCTTCTGCAAGGGACGGCTGATTGCCGTCTTCGGCTGCGGTGGAGACCGGGACCCCATTAAACGGCCCATCATGGGCAAGATCGGCGTCAAGCTGTCGGACCTTGCCATCATCACTTCCGACAATCCTCGCACCGAGGAGCCCGGCAAAATCATCACCGACATTTTGAAGGGCGTTCAGGAGCTCAACAAGCCCTATCTGGTAGTGGAAAACCGCCGGGAGGCCATCGCCCGAGCCATGCGGGAGGCCAAAGCCGACGACGTCATCGTCCTGTGCGGCAAGGGTCACGAGACCTATCAGATCATCGGAACGGAAAAGACCCATCTGGACGAGCGGGAAGAAGTTGCAAAGCAATTGACAATTGACAGTTGACAGTTGACAATTAGCGGAGGTTTTCCCTATGGTTACATTAAAACAGGCCGCTCTTTGGTGCGGCGGAACGGTATTGCCGGAATACGAAAATATTGCCTTTCGGGGGGCCGAGAACGACTCCCGGAAGATTTTGCCGGGGCAGTTGTTCGTTGCCCTGAAAGCCGCCCGGGACGGCCATGATTTTATCGGCAAGGCCCTGGAGGCCGGAGCCGCGGCTGCTCTGGGAGAGCGGCAGCTGCCCGGCATGCCCATGATTGTCGTTCCTGACAGCCTCAGTGCGCTCCGGGAGATTGCCGCAGGCTGGCGCTCCACGCTGACCGGTACCCGGTTTATCGGCTTGACGGGCAGCGTGGGCAAGACCACCACCAAGGAAATGACCGCCGCGGCCTGTGCCGCGGTGTACAAAACCCAGTGGACCCAGCAAAACTTCAACAACGAAATCGGCGTGCCCCGGACCCTGCTGGATCTGGAGCCGAACACGGAATTGGCCGTGGTGGAGATGGGCATGAACCACGCGGGAGAGCTCTCCCGCCTCACCCGTCTGGCCAGGCCCGATATTGCCGTCATCACCAACGTGGGCACCATGCACATTGAAAATCTCGGCTCCCGGGAAGCCATCTGCCGGGCGAAGCTGGAGATTTTAGAGGGGCTTGCCCCCGACGGTGTCGCTGTGCTCCACGGCGACGAGCCCTTGCTCCGTGCCAATGCGCCCGCCTGCCGGACCCTGTGGTTCGGCCTGGACGCAAACAACGATCTTCGGGCGGAGGACGTCCGACTGACCCCCACGGGCTCCTGCTTTACCGCCGTGGGCTTCGGCCTGCGGGTGCCGGTCACGCTCCCCGCCCCCGGGGAACACAACGTAGTCAACGCCCTGGCGGCCCTGCTGGCCGCCCACTGCGCCGGCGTCCCCTTAGAAACTGCCGCCCGGGCTCTGGGCAATTTCGTCAACACCGGCGACCGGCTTCGCACTTACCAGCAGGCCGGATACACCGTTGTGGCCGACTGCTACAACGCGGGGCCGGAGTCCATGCGGGCAGCCTTCCACGTACTGCGGGAGATCCCCACCCAGGGACGTCGAATCGCGGTTCTGGGCGACATGCTGGAGCTGGGAGACTTTGCCCCCGCCGCCCACCGGACTGTGGGTACGCAGGCCGCAGCCGTCTCGGACGTGATTTTGGCCTACGGTCCCCTGTCCCGGGAGCTGGCAGACGCCGCCGGAGAAAAGGCCAGCCATTTTGACACCCGGGAGGACCTGCTGAAGGCCCTGCGGGAGCTTGCGAAACCCGGCGACGTGCTCTTGTTCAAGGCCAGCCACGGGATGCACCTGGAACAGGTATTGGAGCACTTTTTTGCGTAGAATTACCGATTCCGAATATCCCGCCCTCGGGGCGTCAAGGACGCCGCCCCCCTACCTCACTTCTGATTCTCATACGGAGGAATACCCATGAAAGACGGACAGATACTGACAACAATCCTGATGATTCTCCCCTGCTTTTTGATTGCCCTGGTGGCCGGGCGGTTTATCATCCCCTGGCTTCGGGCCATGAAGGCCGGGCAGACCATCCGGGAGGTTGGCCCCAGTTGGCACATGAGCAAGACCGGCACCCCGGCCATGGGCGGGCTGATCTTCATTCTCACCTCCCTGCTGGGCACCGTGGTCATGGGCTTCGTGTTCGGCTCCTGGACCTCGGCGCTGGTCTTCGCCTTTGCCCTGGTCTTCGGCGCCATCGGCTTTCTGGACGATTTCTTCAAGGTCAAAAAGAAGCAAAATCTGGGCCTCACCGCTCTGCAAAAGCTGCTGCTCCAGCTGGCGGCCTCGGCTCTTTACCTCTACATTCTCTATCAGACCGGCCACATGACGGCCACCATCTGGGTTCCCTTCTCCAAAATCGCCTGGTCCATTCCCGTTTGGGTCTACATTCCCTTCGCGGTTTTCGTGATTGTGGGCACGGTAAACGCGGTGAACCTCACCGACGGCATTGACGGTCTGGCCTCCGGCGTAACCATGCCGGTCATGATCTTCTTCCTGGTGACGGCAATCGCCGTCAAAAAGGCCGAGCTGGCCATCCTGCCCGCCGCTCTGCTGGGCGGCCTGGGCGGCTTCCTCTGCTACAATTTCCACCCGGCCAAGGTCTTTATGGGCGACACCGGCTCCCTGTTTTTGGGCGGCGCGGTCTGCGGCCTGGCCTTTGCCCTGGATATGCCTCTGATTCTGATCCTGGTGGGTCTGGTTTACATCATTGAGACCCTGTCCGTGATTTTGCAGGTGGGTTACTTCAAGCTGACCAAGCACCTGTCCAGCGACCACCAAGGCAAGCGCATCTTCAAGATGACCCCCATCCACCACCATTTTGAAATGAGCGGCTGGAGCGAGATCAAAATCTGGATCGTCTTTGTCGGCGTCAGCGTAGTCATGTGCGTGATTGCGTATCTCTCCACCGCTCCCCTTCGATAATCGGTAAAGGAGGCCGAAAAGCCTTGCTGAGTCACAAAAAACCCGATCTTCAGCAGACGCGGAACAGCTCCACCGGCATTCTGGATCTTCCCTTCCTGCTGCTGGTGGTCCTGCTCACCCTGGTGGGGCTTCTGATGATGTTCTCCGCCAGCTATGCCCGGGCCAAGTGGGATACCGGCAACCCCGCCTACTACTTCGTTCGGCAGGCGGGCTTTGCCGCGGGCGGCATACTGGTGATGCTGGCCGTGGGACGGCTGAACTATTTCATCTGGTACCGTACCGCCCTGCTGATCCTGGGCCTCTCCATCATCCTGCTGATGCTGGTGCCCATCGCGGGCGTGGAGGTCAACGGCGCGAAGCGCTGGTTCTCCATCGCCGGCATCCGCTTTCAGCCTTCCGAGGTAGCAAAGCTGGGCATGATTTTGTCCTTCGCCGCCATGATGGCCGCCTGGCAGGACAAGATGGAAACCTTCCGCTTCGGCGTCGTGCCCTACGCGGGAATCATGGTGCTTATCGCCCTCCTTCTGTATCTGGAAAAGCACCTCTCCGCCACTCTGATCATTCTGCTGATCGGCGCGATGATGATGCTGATCGGGGGTACGAAAAAACAGTGGCTGGTTCTGGGCCTTTTGTTGGGCGCCCTCTTCGTGTTCGTTTACGTGAACACCAAGGGCTACGCCAACGACAGAATCGCTGCCTACAAGGATCCCTGGAGTGATCCGCTGGGCAACGGCTATCAGGCCATCCAATCCCGCTACGCCATCGGCTCCGGCGGTCTTCTCGGCCTGGGCCTGGGCCGCAGCCGCCAGAAATATCTGTATCTTCCCGAGGAGCATAACGACTACATTTTCGCCGTGGTCTGCGAAGAGCTGGGCTTTGTAGGCGCAATTGGGATTCTGTTGCTCTTCGCCCTGCTGATTCTGCGGGGCTACTGGATCGCCCTCCATGCCCGGGACCGCTTCGGCACCCTGGTGGTGGCGGGCCTGACCACCAAGCTGGCCGTACAGGTCTTCTTCAACATCGGCGTGGTCTCCGGTCTGCTGCCTCCCACGGGCATTTCCCTGCCCTTCTTCTCCTACGGCGGCACGGCCCTGCTGCTCCAGCTCTTTGAAATGGGCATTATTCTGGCTGTCTCCCGCTGGTGCGTCAATCGGGACAGCGTGGGAAAAGCGAAAGCGTAGACGGAAGGCAAAACGCAATCCTCTCCCGAAAGGAGAACCCTATGAACGTCGTTTTCACCTGCGGCGGGACCGCGGGACACATCAATCCGGCCATCTCGGTAGCCAATCTGCTCCGGGAGCGGAAGCCGGAAGCGAAAATTCTTTTCGTCGGCGCTGAGGGAGAAATGGAGACCAAGCTGGTGCCCCAGGAAGGGTACCGGCTGGAAACCTTGAAAATCTCCAGCTATGAGCGGAAGCTGACCCCCAAGGGAATCTGGCACAATCTGGTCACCCTGAAAAATCTCCGGGACGCGAAGAAGAAAGCGGACCGGATTATCCGGGAGTTTCAGCCCGACGTGATCGTGGGCACCGGAGGCTATGCCTCCTACCCCATGCTGCACCAGGGGGCAAAGCGGGGCATCCCCACCGCCATCCACGAGGCCAACGCCATGCCGGGCCTCACCACCCGAATGGCAGCGGACTCCGCCACGCGGATCATGGTCTGCTTTGAGGAGAGCAAGGCCCACTACAAGCACCCGGAACGGGTCCAGGTGGTGGGAATGCCGGTGCGGCAGGCCTTTCTCTACACCACCCGGGCAGAAGCCAGAGAACGGCTGGGCCTGAAGGATGAACCCCTGGTGATCTCCGCCTGGGGCAGTCTCGGCGCCCGGGAAATGAACAAGCGAATGGCAGACTTCCTGGCTCTGGAGGTCCGGGACGGCTGCCCCTGGCGCCACGTCCATGCCACCGGTTCCTTCGGCTGGAAGTGGATGCCGGAGCTGGTGAAAGAAAAAGGCGTGGAGCTCTCCGCCCATCCGGAGCTGGATCTGCGGGAATATATCCACAACATGCCGGACCTGATGGCCGCAGCGGATCTGATTATCACCCGGGCAGGCGCCTCCTCCCTCAATGAGATTGAGGCCGCCGGAACCCCCTGTATCATCGTCCCCTCCCCCAACGTCACCGACAACCACCAGGAAAAGAACGCCCGGGTGCTGGAGCGAAACGGCGCCGCCGTGGTCCTGCTGGAAAACGGCCTCACCGCCCAGGCCCTCTACGACACTGCCCGGGACCTGCTGGCCGACGCCCCCAGACGGAAGGCCATGCGGGAAGCATTGCAGCGGATGGCTGTGGTGGACAGCGCGGAACGGATCTACAACACGATTCTGGAGCTGGCAGCGAAGAAATAATTGAGAATTGAGAGTTGAGCGTTGAGAATCACACGCCGGTTCATTCATATTCTCATTTCTTAATCCTCAATTCACAAAGCATGGCCGCCCCACATAGGATGGGATAATTCTATGGGAGGGGGGCCAGCGATTGGAAACCATACGTATCACCGGCGGGCGGCCTCTGCGGGGGACGCTGGCGGTGCAGGGCAGCAAAAATGCCGTGCTGCCGATTCTGGCAGCCACCGCCGCCATCCCGGGCCGATTCCTGCTGCGCAACTGCCCGGCCATTCGGGACGTGACTGTCACCCTGGCCCTGCTGGCGGGTTTGGGGCTTCGAACCACAATGGAACACGGCCTTGTGACTGTGGACAGCCGCGGTCCCCTGGGCTCAGCCTCGGACCCGGCCTTAGCCGGGAAGCTCCGTTCCTCCGTGCTGCTGTTGGGAGCCCTGCTGGCCCGGCTGGGGGAAGCGGAAATACCCCTGCCCGGCGGCTGCGTACTGGGAAAGCGCCCCTTGGACCTTCACCTGCGGGGTCTGGAAACGCTGGGCGTCCGGGTCTGTCCGGAAAACGGCCGTCTCCTTTGCCGTGGCAGGCCGGAGGGGGGAACTGTAATCCTCCCCTACCCCAGCGTAGGCGCCACAGAAAATCTCATGCTGGCCGCTCTGGGCGCGACCGGGCCGGTCTGTCTCATCGGCGCGGCTCAGGAACCGGAGATTCGGGATCTGGCCGCCTTCCTCACCGACTGCGGCGCGGATATTACCGGCGCCGGGACCCCCTGCATTCGCATCCGACCCGCTCCCCTGCACGGGGCAGTCCACCGGATTCTCCCGGATCGTATGGAGGCTGCCACCTGGCTCTGCGCCGCTGCCGCCACCGGGGGAGACCTGACTTTGACAAATCTGCTGCCGGATCAGCTTCGTCCGGTTATCGACGTATTACGCCGGGCAGGCTGTGAAATAACGGAATCCCAGACAAGTCTGAGCCTGCGCGCCGGCTCTCTTCAGGCCCCCGGCGCGGTGGTCACGGGACCCTACCCTGCCTTCCCCACCGACGCCCAAGCCACGGTGATGGCGGCTCTGCTTCGAGCCTCCGGCGTCACTCTGTTTCAGGAGACGGTTTTCTCGAACCGCTTCCGCCACATTCCCGCCCTGCGGGCCATGGGCGCCCGAATCGAAACAACGGGAGACCTTGCACGGGTCCGGGGCGTTTCCGCGCTCCACGGGGCGGTTGTCACCGCCACCGATCTGCGGGGCGGAGCGGCTATGGTCATTGCCGCCCTGGCCGCTCAGGGAGAAAGTCAAATTCACGACGCCTGGCACCTGGACCGGGGCTATGGCGATTTCATACTGCGTCTGCGCGCACTTGGCGCGGAAGCCCACAGCACATAGAGGAGAACACCATGGATCAGGACAGAAGAAGACCTACGGAGCGGGGAAAAACCTCGGTCAGCCGGGAACGGCCCCGCAATCCGTCTTCCCGGCCCCGGGACGCAAGACCCCGGACGGGAAACGCCGCCAGCCGGGAAGCAGCCCGACGGGCCAGGCTGGAACAGGAAGAGCTGCCCGCCGACCAATGGGGTGCAGAACCGGAACAGGTGCCCCGGGTACGATCCGGTGCGGCCCCCCGAAACAAATCCCGGCAAGGCTCCGCCCGGCGGCAGGCGCCCCAGCGAAAGAAGGCCAAAAAGCCCCACCGGGTCTACAACACCAACTTCGGCTTCAAGTTTCTGGTAATGCTGGCGGTGGTGGCCGTGATTGTGCTGAGCATGATTATCTTTTTCAAGGTCAAGCACATTGAGGTGATTCTCCCGGAGGGCAAGGACGGCGGGAGGGCCTATTACACCCCCGAAGAAATCATCGAGGCCTCCGGCATCAATATAGACGAAAATCTGCTGAGCCTCAGTAAGGCTACCGTGGCCGCCCGAATCCACGCGGCCCTGCCCTACGTCAACGATATTCAGATCAAAAAACAGCTTCCCGGTACGGTAATCATCTCCTTCACCGAGTTTGAGGTCACCTACTCGATTCAGGACGAAACCGGCGGCTGGTGGCTCATGAGCCGGGATGGCCGGGTCTTGGAAGCCACTGAGGAGAAGGAAGCCAAGACCCACCTGTACGTCACCGGCATGCCCATCGAGGTTCCCAATCCGGGAGATTACATTAAGCCCGCCGCCGACGAGGGCGCGGATCTCTCCGAAATTGCCGCAAAGCAGGCGGTGGTGCGGGATATCATCCCGGCCCTGGAGGGCACAGCCTTCGTGAAGCAGATCGACCGGGTGGACGTGAGCACCTCCTACGACCTGACCCTCTGGTGGGCCGCCGACCGCTACGAGATCCGCCTGGGCACCACGGAAAACCTGAGCTACAAGCTCCAATTCCTCCAGGCCACCCTGGACAATAACGACGTCAGGAACCGCTCCGGAATCATTGACGTGAGCTTCCAGGAGGACGACAAGGTGCACTTTTTGGAATTCCGGTAAAAAAAGTTACGATTTTTTACAAAAATTCGGATTTTTCTATTGACCAAACGGGAAACGCGGGTTAAAATAGAACGGTATAAAAGCGATAACTCTGCATACACTACGCTTCGGACATGTTCCAACGATTACAGATACATAGGAGGACGAACACATGGCAGATTACCCGGAAAAAGTTGTAAATATTAAAGTGATCGGCGTCGGCGGCGCCGGCAATAACGTAGTCAATCGGATGCTCAGCGCCGGCGTCGAGGGCGTGGAGTTCCTGGTGGTCAACACCGACCGGCAGGACCTGAACAAGTCCAAGTGCCCCAACAAGCTTCCCATCGGTGAGAAGCTCACCGGCGGCATGGGCGCCGGCTCCAAGCCCGACATCGGCAAGAAGTCCGCTGAGGAATCCCGGGCCGCCATTGCCAAGGCGCTGGAAGGCGCCGATATGGTCTTCATCACCGCCGGTATGGGCGGCGGCACCTGCCCCGGTGCAGCACCGATCGTTGCCAAGACCGCGCAGGGCATGGGCATTCTGACCGTTGCGGTCGTTACCAAGCCGTTCGCGTTCGAGCGCGAGCAGAAGATGGCTCAGG
>JAEEKA010000114.1 GCA_016282135.1 Oscillospiraceae bacterium | reverse complement strand
TCCCGCTTGGTTTACAGTGTAAACTGACCGAGGAACAAGCGAACCATCGCCGGCAAAGCCCAGCCGCGAAACAGCATAGAAGCATTCTGTGTCGTAATAGAGCTCATACTGATCCCCTCTTGTAAGCTCAATCCTTTGTCCCCCTGCTGCGCTCTGAATTGTAGAAGGAATCTGCGACAAAGCACCGTCCTCAAGAACATAGATCGCCCCATATTCGGAGGAAGCATCCAGATTCAAATTGATATACAGCCTGCCTTCACACCCATAGACCAGGACGGGCAGCTTGTCTCCGTTGGGTATGGCTTGGGATAGCGCGGCGTCGAGCTGGTCCATCCAAGCCTCCGGCTGCTCCTCGGCGGTTCCGTCGGGGCGGATTGTGAAGTAGTGGAAGCCCGCGTCCCGGAGAGAGGAGATGCGGAAATCCGTTTCGGAACGCCGGGAGAACACATAGTCTACGGTTCCGTCGCTGCGCACGCTCAATACCTCGACGTGGTTTTGCCCCGGCACATCGGGGAGCAGAACCGTTTCGCTGTAAGGTCCGAGCTGCACAGATGTGGAAGCGGGATGCAGCGTTGCCTCGGGCCCCTGGGTGGAAGCTGTCCCGGATTCGCCGGATGTCGATCCCGGTCCCTGGGGCAAGGCTGTCCCGGACTCGTCAGGCGCAGGATGCCCGCAGCCGAACAAAGCGGCAATCAGGCAGAAACACAACGCAAAAATCATAGTACGTTTCATGGCAGTTGCCTCCTTTTCAATGCCAGCATACCGATTCATTATCTAATTATTATCTAAATCGAAAAATTAGACAGAAATTAGATATTCTGTGATATAATGGAGACAGAAAGGGGGTGTGGAGATGAATCTTCTGATTATTGAGGACGATCCGATGCAGCTGGAGCTGCTGATGCGGCTTCTGGAGAAGGAAGGGTTTTCGGTTACCGGTCTGGCAGACGGCGCAGACGGATTGTACGCCCTGCGGCAGGGTGCCTTCGATCTTGCCATCGTGGATCGGATGCTCCCGGAAATCGACGGAGTGACGCTTTTGAAGGCTTATCGGAAAGACGGCGGAAAAGTCCCCATTCTGCTGTTGACCGCGCTGGGCGCGGTACAGGATCGGGTCGTCGGTCTGGACGCCGGAGCCGACGACTATCTGACGAAGCCTTATGCGCCGCAGGAGCTTCTGGCCCGGGTCCGCGCTCTGCTTCGCAGGCCTGCCACGCTGCAGGAAGTCAGCGTGCATTTCAGCGATCTGCGTTTTGACTCCGCATCCGGAACCCTGCATGGGCCAAACGGAGACTGCGAGCTTTCCAAACGGGAGGCCGCAATGCTGACCTGCTTTCTGAACAATCCCAACCAGGTGCTGTCCCGCAGTCAGCTGCTGGCCGGGGCCTGGGGCGGCGAAGCCGACGTGGAGGAACGCAATATTGACAATTTTGTGTTTCTTGTGCGGCGCAGACTGCAAAATGTCGGGTCGCAAACCGCGATCGTCACCGTACGCGGTTTTGGATACCGGCTGGAGGATGCAAAAACATGCTGAAACAACTTCGGAAGAAGCTGACGCTGCTCTCCGCCGCGCTGACCGGCTGCGTCGTGCTTCTTTGCTGCGCAGCAAGCTTTCTCTTTGTACGGGAGCAATATCTGCGGGAAAAAGACGCGGCCTTTCGTCTGACTGCCCAGCGGATCGAGACGCAGTGGCAGATCGAAGGGGCCCTGACCGCTCCCTGGCTGGAAGCAGCCCTGGCGGAGGGCAATTATCATGCCGCTCTGTGGGAAAACGGGATTCCGCTGCGCTATCCGAATACGGAACCGGAGACGGCGGCAGCGTTGCTGAGAGAGACAAATCAAAGCGAATTTGTCCTGCTCCCGGATTACCGTATCGGCGATCTGCGGTTTCCGTTTTCCCGCGGGGAACGCAGGCTGTGTATCTGGGTATCCAGATCACAGGAAACAAAAGATCTTCTGCGGATCGGCCTGTTGTTCAGCTTGTTAGCAGTCGGCAGTCTGGTGCTGGTGGCCTGGCTGAGCTGGATCGTCGCCGGACGGTCCGTCAAGCCCGTCCAGGTGGCCATGAATCAGCAGGATCGCTTTGTGGCGGACGCCAGCCACGAGCTTCGCAGCCCGCTCACCGTACTCAAGAGCAGCCTTTCCCAGCTGCGGGAGCAGCCCGAGCTGGCACAGCGGGACCTTCCCATGCTGGAACAGCGGGTGGACCGGATGCAGAGCCTGGTGGACAATCTGCTGATGCTGAGCGGCAGCTCCGCCAATCGCGGCGTCACGCTGGAGCCCGTCGCTCCCGATACGCTGCTGATTGAGTTCGCGGACTCCATGCTGCCCCTGGCAAAACAGGCAAAGGTCCATCTGGAGGTCGAGCTCCCAGACGAAGCGGTCCCGCGGGTGCTCGGGCAGGAAACCCTGCTCCGCCGGCTTTTATCCATCCTGACAGAAAACGCCCTCCGGTTCGCGCCGGAGGACAGTGATGTGACTTTGGCGCTCAGGCGGCTTCCGAATGCCTGTGAGATCTCTGTTTCCGATCACGGTCCGGGCGTACCGGACGCCGAGAAAGAAAAGATATTTGACCGCTTTTACCGCGGCAGTGAAAGCCGCACGGACACGGACCATTTTGGCCTTGGCCTTTCCGTCGCCGCTCAGATCGCCGAACTGCATCATACTTGCATACACGTCGGTGAAGCCTCTGGAAGAGGCGCAAGGTTTAGCTTTCAGTTACCATTTACCATCTGAATATACTCAAAGGATAGCGCGTATAGGGTGCGGTTCTGTGTGCTGTTCAACACACAGAACCGCACCCGTTTATGTGCTATCTGTTTTTCCATCGCTTCATCGGCTGCCTTATTTCCCTCGAATGATAGCCGCTTCGTATTCCTCAAGCTCATTACTGATACGGCGAATGTGCGCCTCAACAGCATATACTGCGCTGGCCATTACATCTCTGCATGGCGTATCGGCATCTCGTGCATGCGCTTCTGTGGAAACCAAGCCCAAGATGCTGACCAGATCCGCAACGCCGGAAAGCTCTGTGACGATGTCTGCATACTCCCTCATTGCTTTGCCCTCCATTTTTGCTTCTACTTATATAAAGAATTATCACGCGAAAATGCAACACAAAAGCAGATGTTTTTCAATTTTTATTTTCAAAAGTTTGATTTTAGTGATCACCTGTGGTATGTTAACAGATGAAATGCGCTTCGGAGGTGGTGCTTATGAAGGTTATCTTATCCAGAAAGGGTTTTGATTCGACTTTTGGTGGCTGTCCCAGCCCGATCCTTCCGGATGGAACCCTGCTTTCCTTGCCGATCCCTTCCGATGATCAGGATGCGTACAAGGATCTTTCCTGCTGTGGCGTCAATTACGCTGACCTGCTTCAACAACTCCGACCAAAGAAAGAGTATTCACATTGTCACGTTGATCCGGATTTGCGGCCGGGTTTGCGTACATCTGGCATTGATGGGTGGAGGCCGGCCTTCGGTCAAACTGATGCGGCGCGAGGCGTACACAAAAATGCTGGCGTGGAGATTGGTGACCTGTTCTTGTTCTTCGGTTGGTTCCGACAAACAGAGCTGGGGCCGAATGGCTATCGTTTTGTTAGGAGAAGCGAGGACTTCTTTCAATTTGCGAATCTACAAGTGATCTACGGATACCTTCAGATCGGAAAGATCCTCACAGATAAAGAGCAAATAGCAGAGTACTACTGGCATCCGCACGCATCAAAGAAATACATCGATCATCCTGCAAACACACTTTATCTGCCGACAGAGCATCTGTCCTGGAACACGCTAAAGAGCGGTTATGGTACGTTAGATTACCGCCCGGACCGTGTTCTTACGATGGAGAATAAGCCCAGAGCTACATGGACTGAGAAACCGTTCCTGATGCCGGAGCATGTCTATGGAAATCGGAAAAATTCGGCCAAAGGGGTCGGATTGTATTACGCTGGCGTCTGGCAGGAGCTTGTAATTTCTGAATCAGATGGCTTGCTTGATTGGGCAAAGAGCGTCATCGACTGACGCGCATGATTCCCAGATAAGCGCTTGCAATATACCCGGTTTCATCCTGATAAACCGTGGTGTTGTCAGCAAGAAAAAGGTCATATTGTTCGCCAACCTCCGGTTTCCGGATACGCTGCTGTATCCGGAGCCGGAGGTCGCCTTTCTCTGTGGAAAGAATCATTGCTTTGGGGCGTTTCAGGATTGCGGTTGTGATGACCTGCTTACAGGTTGTCCGGATTCGGGTGTAGGATCCGCTGACGATTGTGCGAAACATTTGGATCCCAGAGTAACCCATCCACACGGCCAGGAGCAGAAAGGGCGATGCGAAAACGAATTCGCCGAAGAGCAGCCAGCAGAACGTGAAGAAAAAAGAGCTTCCCAGCGCCATTCCCAGGCGCAGCAGGATTTGGTGCTGGAGGACTGCGGGGAAGGTCTTGAAGGCCTCACGGATACGGTTCGGTTTCACAGCAGCACCACCCGCTTTTTCTGCAGAAGGCCGATGACCGCGTCGACCACGGTGTCACGAGCCTTTGACGAGGCCATT
>JAEEKA010000018.1 GCA_016282135.1 Oscillospiraceae bacterium | reverse complement strand
GAGGAGACCGAGTGCTTCGCCTTCCTGGCGGGCCACGACTCCTTCGCCGCCGCCGAGGGCGCCATCAAGATCGCCCTGAACGCCAACAAGGTCCGGCAGAAGCCCCTGCGGGTCATCCTGAACGGCCTGGGCCAGGCCGCCGCCATGATCATCAGCCGCATCAACGGCTTCACTTACGGCCAGACCAAGTACGACTACCTGGCCGCCGACGTGTAGGAAGATCACGCTCTGACCGTCGTGAGCAAGACCGCCTACTCCAGCGGCGAGCGGGCCAAGGTCAACTGCTACGGCGCGGACGACGTCCGGGAGGGCGTGGCTATCATGTGGCATGAGGGCGCGGACATCTCCATCACCGGCAACTCCACCAACCCCACCCGCTTCCAGCATCCCGTGGCGGGCACCTATAAGAAGGAACGCTGGGAGGCCGGCAAGAAGTATTTCTCCGTGGCCTCCGGCGGCGGCACTGGCCGCACCCTGCACCCGGATAATATGGCCGCCGGCCCCGCCTCCTACGGCATGACCGACACCATGGGCCGGATGCACTCCGACGCCCAGTTCGCGGGCTCCTCCTCCGTCCCCGCCCACGTGGAAATGATGGGCTTCCTGGGAGCCGGCAACAACCCCATGGTGGGCATGACCGTGGCCGTGGCCGTGGCTGTCCAGCAGGCGATGGGGAAGTAAGCAGGCAACAGGAAATAGGCAATAGGAGAACGAAGGCAATAGGAAATAGGAGCGCGCAGGGGCGCACAGTGTGCGCCCGCGCAACGCCTGTACCGTCCCCAAACCTCCCCTGTCAAGGGGAGGGGGACCGGCCACAAGGCCGGTGGAGGGGTCTGCTCTCCCGCCTGCACCGAACCCCCGAAAAACCTCCCCTGTCAAGGGGAGGGAGACCGGCCACAAGGCCGGTGGAGGGGTATGACCCCGCACTCCCATGAACAACGCAAAGCAAGGCCCTTCCCGCAAAGGAAGGGCCTTCGCTTTATTTCATGTGTATCTTCTCCGTGTGATAAATTACCAAGAATATCTTGACGCATCCACAAAAATATGGTATAATATAGTCGTTACAAGATACCGCCGTCCCCTGCCCACGCTGCACAAAGACGCTTGTTACGCATGTACGCATGATTCCATATTGTTTTCTCCCACGCACAGGGCAATTCTCAATTGTCAATTGCCCCGTGCTCCGCCTCCTGGGGCTGCTGCCAGGCGGGAACGGAGGTCATTTTAACAGCCTGATGCAGATACATGGTGTACATGACCGTCGCCACAATGCTCAGCACCAGAACCGCAAGGGCCAGGATGAGGACCAAGACCCTGTCGAAGCCCGATCCCCGCGATTGGATCAGATTATCAAGGACGGACAGGCACAGGGAGCCGCCGTTCAAGATCAGAACCAGCCAATACAGGCGCTGGCCCAGACGCTGCACACTCCAGTTTTTCAGAATCCCGGCAAGGCGCATGATGCTTTTGATGATAAACAGCGAGGTCAGAAGGCTGGTGACGTCGCCGGCCAAGTCCAGCACCACCGAATCCATCACAATGTCGAGCAGCGACAAACCAAGGGTGAGGAGCAGCATGTTTCTGGCCTTCGCAAAAGACGGCTCGTCATAGATAGCCTGGCAGACGCCTACCAGCTCCAGCACGAGGATGGTCAAGGAGAGGATCAGCACGATCACGCCAAGCAAATTCAGGGTCCTGGCTGCGAAGTAGCCGCCGGTCAGCGACTCCACCAGCACGAGAAGCAAAAGGGCAATCATGCCCAGCGTAAGGATATTCGCCGCGAAGATTTTTTTGATGCCCCGATGGGCATGGCCGGGGAAGCTGCTGAAAACACTCATTTGAAAACGTTCCTTTCCGTGATACGTTCAGGGGACGGTTTGGGGCCGTCCCCTGGGGATTGCTTCTGTCACGCCATGGGGGATCACAGCTTTGAATAGGCGTCGTTATAGTACTCCCCATTTTGGGACTGTCACGGGGTGATAATGTCGGTCATTTCGGCGGCCCGGTGCAGATACCTGATATACAGAACCGTCGCCACAATGCTCAGCACCAGGACCGCAAGGCCCAGGAAGAAAATCAAAAGCTCGCTGACACCCGTGTTCGATTTGACCAGCTCCGCAAGCACGGACAGGCCGATGGAGCTGCAGGAAGCTATGAGTACCAGCCGAAATACGCGCTGGCCCAGACGCTGCATACTCCAGTGATGCACGTTCAGGGCAAGGCGCATAATGCCTTTGACGACAAACAGCATGGTCAGGAAGCCGGCGGCATCGCCCGCCAAATCCAGCAGCGGGAAATCCGGCAGCACGGATTTCAGCAAGACGGAAAACACTGCCAGCCCAATGTTGAGCAGCAGTATGTCTCTGGCGTTCGCAAAATACGACTCGTCACGGGCGGCCTGGCAGACGCCCACCAGCTCCAGCAGGAGGGTAAGCAGGGAGAAAATCAGCACGATCACGCGCAGCGTTTCGACGGTCCCTTCCGCGGAGTAGCCGCCGGTCAGCGACAGCGCCAGCACAAGAATCGAAAGAACAATCACGCCCAGCGCCAGGATATTCGCCGCGAAGATTTTTTTGATGCCCCGATGGGCATGGACAGGGTTGTAATAGGAAAGACTCATTTGAAAAGCGCTCCTTTCCGTGATACGTCAGGAGACGGTTTGGGGCAGGCGGGGAGCCGACCCCTCCACCGGCCTTGCGGCCGGTCCCCCTCCCCTTGCCAGTGGAGGTTTGGGGGGCGGGGGAGCTTGGGTAGGGGCGCACATGTGCGCCCCTATCCGCTCCGATTGCCTGTTGCCTGCTTGCCTGCCGCCCGCAATTACACCTCGGTGCCGTCGGTGGGATCCTCGGCGGCGTCGCCGCTGGTCCCGCTCTCGGGCAGGGTGATGTTGATGCTCTTGCCGGAGGCCAGCTTGCCGCCCAGGGCACCCACCAGCAGGGACTTGATGTCCAGGCCCATGCCGGAGGCAAAGCCCTCGGTGATCTGGGTGGTGGAGCCCACGATGTCGGAGATGAGCTTGGCGGAGTTGCCCTCGCCGTACATGGTGATCTTGTCCACCTTGGACAGAGGCTCGGCCACGTTCTTGGCGATCTCGGGCAGGGCGTTCATGACCATCTCGATCACGGCGGCCTCGCCGTACTTCTTCATGGCCTCGGCCTTCCGGTCGATACCTTCGGCCTCGGCAACGGTCTTGGCGCGGATGGCGGCAGCCTCCGCCTCGCCCACGGCCTTGATGCCTTCGGCCTCCTGCTCCTTGGCGAAGCGCACGGCCTCAGCCTTGATGCGCTGGGCCTGGGCGGCCTGCTCCTGCTCGTAGCGCTCGGCCTCGGCGTCCTTCTGGCGGCGGAAGAGGTCGGCCTCGGCCTCCTGACGCTGGCGGTAAAGCTCCGCGTCGGCCTTGGCGCGAATCTCCGCGTCCAGGGTCTGCTTGGTGACCTCGACGTTCTGCTTCTTCAGCTCGGCGTCGCGCTCCGCCTTGGCGATCTGGGCGTTGACGGTAGCGGTCTGGATGGACTTCTGCTGCTCCTGCTTCTGGATCTCGTAGGCGGCGTCGGCCTCGGCCTTCTTGGTGTCGGCCTGGACCTTCAGCTCGGCCTGCTTGATGGCCAGCTCGTTCTGGCGGCGGGCGATCTCGGTGTCGGCCTCCACCCGGGCGTCGTTGGCGGCCTTGTCGGCCTGGGCCTTGGCAATGGCCACGTCCCGGTCGGCCTGGGCCTTGGCGAT
>JAEEKA010000113.1 GCA_016282135.1 Oscillospiraceae bacterium | reverse complement strand
GCCTGGCTGTGTTAAAGCAGCTGCTCAAGAAGTAAATCATTGCCTTAGAGGCATTCAGACCGAGGAGGTGTCACCATGGCTGTTCCTAAGAGAAAAGTTTCCAAAGCAAGACGCGACAAGAGACGCAGCTCCCATTGGAAGCTGTCCGTTCCCGGCGTGGTCGCTTGCCCCCACTGCGGCGAGCCCCGTCTGCCCCACAGAGCCTGCAAGGCCTGCGGCTATTACAACGGTCGTCAGGTTATCGAAGTTGCTGCGGAGTAATTCCATGCGGAATGAAAGTTGAGAGGAAGGCGTCATGAGTCCTTCCTCTTTACTTTTTTGTCCGCCGGTTGTAAGCGGGAATATGTTCATAAATTATTTGCAAATACGGACAAATTCAGATTGAAAAAACCGGCGTGATATGGCATAATAGGTAGGACCCTGAAAGAGGAGAATACCCCCGAAGGGAGGAGTAAATATGAAGCATTCCGTTGCCATCGTGGGCAGGCCCAATGTGGGCAAGTCCATGCTGTTCAATAAGCTGACCGGCCATCGCACGGCTATCGTGGAAGACACGCCCGGCGTCACTCGGGACCGCATCTACGGCGAGTGTGAGTGGAATGGCCGCGTCTTTGACTTGATTGACACCGGCGGCATTGAGCCCTCTACAGACTCCGAAATGCTGCAGTTTATGCGGCGTCAGGCGGAGATTGCCATTGAGAGCGCCGCCGTCATTATTATGGTTACCGACGTTAAGGTTGGCGTCACCGCCGCCGACATGGAGGTGGCCAACATGCTCAAGCGGAGCAAAAAGCCTGTTGTGGTGGCCGTCAACAAGTGTGACGCGGTGGGACCCGTGAACCCGGACGTCTATGAGTTCTATGATCTGGGTCTCGGCGATCCCATTGAGACCTCCGCCATCCACGGACACGGCACCGGCGACCTGCTGGACTTTGTCACCGAACATCTTCCTCCGGACGAGGAAGAGGAGACGGAGGACGACGTGGTGAAGGTGGCTATCGTGGGCAAGCCCAACGTGGGAAAGTCCAGCCTGCTGAACCGGATCCTCGGCTTTGAGCGGGTCATCGTTTCCGACCAGGCCGGCACCACCCGGGACGCCATTGACTCCTATTTTGAAAACGACCACGGCAAGTATCTGTTCATCGATACCGCCGGTATGCGGCGGAAGTCCAAGGTGGACGACGCCATCGAGAAGTATTCCAACATGCGTTCCATCTCCGCCGTGGACCGGGCGGACGTGGTGCTGATCCTGATTGACGCCAACGAGGGCGTTACGGAACAGGACACCAAAATCGCCGGCCTGGCTCATGAGGCGGGAAAGGCCTCCATCATCGTGGTCAACAAGTGGGACACCGTGGACAAGGACACCCACACCATGGGCCGGATGACCGAGGAGCTTCGCAAGGGCTTGAGCTACATGCTCTACGCCCCGGTGCTCTTTATCTCTGCCAAGACTGGTCAGCGGGTGGACAAGCTCTTTGAGCTCATCAACTACGTCAACGAGCAGTCCGCCATGCGGATCACCACCGGCATGCTGAACAACGTTCTGGCGGACGCCACCGCCCGGGTCCAGCCTCCCACGGACAAGGGCCGCAGGCTGAAGATCTTCTACGTGACCCAGGCAGGCGTCAAGCCGCCCCATTTTGTGTTTTTCTGCAACGACGCCAGACTCTTTCATTTCTCCTATCAGCGCTATCTGGAAAATCAGATCCGGGCCGTGTTCGGTCTGGAGGGAACGCCGGTGAAGATTACCATCCGGCAGAGAGGGGACGACGAGGAATGATCGTACTGTGGTTTGCGCTTTGCGGTGTGATCGGCTATCTGCTGGGCAGCTTCAACGGCGCTATCCTGATTTCCCGCTGGATCCGCAAGGAGGACATCCGCACCAAGGGCAGCGGCAACGCGGGCCTGACCAACTTCTACCGCAACTACGGCGGCATGGATACCCTGCTGGTCCTGCTGATCGACGTGGGCAAGACTGTCCTTGCCTGCTTCATCGGCGGCTGGATCATCAAGGCGGCGGGCTATACCTCAGCGGAACCCAGTTTAGACTGGACCGACGAGGCCCAGATGCTCTGCGGCGGCTTCTCCGTCATTGGCCATATTTTCCCCATCTGGTTTCGATTCCGGGGCGGCAAGGGCATCCTGACCTGCGCGACCCTGGCCGCCTTTGTGGATTGGCGGATTATCTGCATCCTGCTGGGCGTGTTTCTGGTAGTGGTCCTGCTGACTCGCTTTGTGTCTCTTGGCTCCATCGTCGGCTGCCTGGTCTATCCCTTCCTGTTCTGGTGGCGCTATCCGCAGGAAAACAAGATCATGATGACCATTATGGCCATCTGCCTGGCGGCTCTTGCCATCGGTATGCATCACACCAACATCAAACGACTGCTCCACGGCGAGGAAAGAAGATTTTCCTTCCATAAAAAGAAGAAAGAATAACGCGCCGCAGCGCGCATTGTTTACACAGAAAGGACGTTCAAAATCATGGATATCGCTGTCGTCGGCAGCGGCGGCTGGGGCACGGCCCTGGCGCTTCTGCTGCATGAAAACAAGCATGAGGTGACGCTGATCTCCTACTCCAAGGAGGAGAGCGAGAATCTGGCTTCCACCTTGTCCAACCCGTTCCTGCCCGGCGTTTCTCTGCCCGCGGATATTCGCTACACCTCCGAGTCCTCGGCTGTGTCCGAGTGCACCATGGTGGTGGTGGTTCCGCCCTCCTTTGCCATTCGCTCTACGGCGGAGAAGATTGCGCCCTTCCTCCGCTCCGATGCCATCCTGGTCTCTGCAACCAAGGGCATTGAGCCGGAGACCGGCAAGCGGATGTCTGAGATTGTTGCGGAGGTCACCGGGAAAAAGGTGGTCGTGCTTTCCGGCCCCTCCCACGCGGAGGAGGTCAGCCGTCAGGTGCCCACGGGCGTGGTGGCTGCTTCGGATGACCGTCTTCTGGCGGAGATCGTTCAGGAGGTTTTCATGAATGACCGCTTCCGGGTCTATACCTCTTCCGATCCGCTGGGCGTGGAGCTTGGCGCCGCCATGAAGAACGTCATCGCCCTCTGCGCAGGCGTCTGCGACGGCCTGGGCTACGGGGATAATACCAAGGCGCTGCTGATGACCCGCGGACTGACCGAGGTTGCCCGGCTGGGTATGAAGCTGGGCTCCCGGACCGATACCTTTGCCGGCCTCACCGGCATCGGGGATCTGATTGTCACCTGTACCTCCATGCATTCCCGCAACCGCCGGGCCGGCATTCTGATCGGCAACGGTATGAGCGTGGATGAGGCCATGAAGGAGGTCGGGGCTGTTGTTGAGGGCTACTATGCCACGAAGGCTGTGAAGCTGCTGGGGGATCGAATGGGTGTGGATATGCCCATTACCCAGGCTGCCTATCAGGTCCTCTATGAGGGAGCCCCTGTGGGCTCTGCCCTGGGCAGCCTGATGTCTCGCAAGAAGGGCAGAGAAATCGAGGACGCCGGTTGGAGTCAGGCACGGTCCTGAGATATACTGTGCAGGGTTTTTATTCGATAGAAAGGGGAAAATGAAATGGCCCGTGCGCATGTCGATCCGGAGGCCTGGGCAAAAAAGGTCAGAATCTGGAAGATTGCAGCAATCGCGCTCGGCTCGATCCTGGTGATAACGATCACCGCAGTTCTGCTGTTAAACAAGGTTATTCTCCCCTCACTTCGCGATTCCAGAGGCTATTCTCAGGCAGAGGAAGCGCTGGCGGCAGGGAATATCCCGGAGGCGATTGACCGGTTCAGCGTCCTTTGGGACTATGAGGATTGCAGGGATCGGGCCACGGAGCTGGCTTTCTCCGCCCAGCCGGATGACAGCTTTCTTCAGATGATCCAAGCGGCAAAGCCGGGGGATACCGTGACCTTCGGCGTCTGGGAGCAGGACGGCAATCCCGGCAACGGGCCGGAGCCGATTTCCTGGTTTGTCCTTGCCGATGGTGAAGGCCGTCTGTTGCTCTGGTCGGAGCAGATTCTGGATCAGCAGCCATACAACGATACCGACGCGCCGATCACCTGGGCGGAATGCACGCTCAGAGTCTGGTTGAACGACAGCTTCTACCATACGGCCTTTACCCCCGAGGAGCAGATGCTGATTCCGTTGACCCGTGTGAAAAATGTGGGAAACCCTGCTTCCGGCGCGGAAGGCGGAGCGGACACGGAGGATCATGTCTACATCCTTTCCGACAATGAGCTGCGCACATATTACATCTATAATCCCTATCTGGAGAAGATAACCGCTGTGCCTACGTCCTATGCGATTTCCCGGGGAACGGAGGTCCATACCAAATGGAGAACAGCCTGCTGGTGGCTCAGATCACCTGGAATCCAGCAAAATTGCGTGAATTTCTGTGATATGTCCGGCAGCATTCTGCTTTCCAGGGCAGCAAATCATGCTGGCTTCGGCGTGCGGCCAATTATTTGGGTGTTTTCCCCCGGCAGGACCGAGACCACGCTGTATCTGAACCGTTAAAAATCGACTCTGAACCTAAGAAAAAACACTTGACTTTTTTCTGAATTCACGATATAATACTCCAGCGTCCAGAGAGCATTTCGATGCGGGAGTGCTGGAATAGGTAGACAGGCAGGCTTGAGGTGCCTGTGTCCAACCATAGACGTGTGGGTTCAAGTCCCATCTCCCGCACCAAGAAAACCGTGATTTGTTTACCAAATCACGGTTTTTCAATGCAGTCTT
>JAEEKA010000017.1 GCA_016282135.1 Oscillospiraceae bacterium | reverse complement strand
TCGGTTTTGTGCTGAAATATGACTCCAGTGTATTGCATGGACTGGCAAGAACTATGCTTCTACTGGCAATTATTTGTTGGTTTAATTGCTTTGATGCAGACCATTTTTTCTACCCGTTATAAAACACAACATTATAAAAAAAGTAGATTTCACGGACTACATCTTGTGCTTTTTCTGGAAAGGATGGACTCATTTCCACAATATATGCGATTTTGGCAACGCTTAATTGTCTTCGAATCCACCTTCCCCCACCAGAAAGACGAGACATCCGTTCGGATGGCTCGTCTTTCTGCGTTTGGGCATTCAGGAAGGTGGATTCGAAAGGCGGCTCTTGGCGACAGTCCGGTGGACTGTCGCAACCGCCGTGGCTTTTCCGCAGAAAAGCGAATCCACCTTCCCCCACCAAAGCGATAATCCTGTCACGAGAGTGGCAGGATTTTCGCTTTGTATTCTTCATTCTTAAGTTTTCAGTCTTCATTATTCATTGAAATGAGTCCATCCGTCTTTCCCTACGGGGTACACGGAGCGATGTGGGCATACTTCGTGACTCTTCGAGTTCGCTCCCTACGGGGGCGAGGAGCGATGTGGGCATCGCTCCCTACGGAACTCTGAACGCTGACGGGTGCCGGGCATACAAAAAAAGAACAGGAGCCGGGGTCGGTTCCTGTTCTTTTTGCTTTTGAAGTCTGGGGTGAGATTACTTGATCTCGACCTCGGCGCCGGCTTCCTTCAGCTCGGCAGCCAGCTTCTCGGCATCTTCCTTGGAGATGGCTTCCTTCAGGGTCTTGGGAGCGTTGTCGACCAGATCCTTGGCTTCCTTCAGACCCAGGCCGGTGGCGGCACGGACGACCTTGATGACGTTCAGCTTGGAAGCGCCGGCGTTCTTCAGGATGACGTCGAACTCGGTCTTCTCTTCCACTTCGGCAGCACCGGCAGCGGGGCCAGCGGCGACAGCGGCAGCAGCAGCGGAGACACCGAAGGTCTCTTCCAGAGCATGAACCAGCTCGGACAGCTCGAGCACGGACAGATTCTTAACTTCCTCGATGAGGGCAGCGATCTTCTCAGACATTGTAATATCCTCCAATTATTGTAGTATTGTTTTTGTGTGTGGGTTTACTCTGCGGGGGTTTCTGCGGGAGCGGGGCCGGCCTTCTGCTGACGGATCTGATCCAGGACGAACGCCAGGGAGGAGATGGGAGCCAGGAAGGTGCCGAGCACCTGAGCGACCAGGGCATTCTTGGAGGGCAGCTCGCCGAACGCGTTGAGCGCGTCAACAGACTGAACCTTGCCTTCCACGATGCCGCCCTTGATCTTCAGGGCGTTCTTGTTTTTCTTTGCGAACTCGCTGACGATACGAGCGGGCGCAATGGGATCGTCCGTGGTGGTGGCCATGGAAGTGGTGCCGTTGAGAACCTCGTCGAACTCGCTGTAGCCGACCTTGTTGGCGGCCAGACGGGTCAGGGTGTTCTTGACAACGGAGTACTCCACGCCGGCTTCGCGGAACTTGTTGCGGAGCTCGGTATCCTGAGCGACAGTGATGCCCTTGTAGTCAACAAAGACAACGGCGGTAGCCTTGCCGATCCGGTCGGACAGCTGGTCTACGATCGCCTTTTTGCTTTCGAGTACCTTTGCGTTGGGCATGTTTGGTTGTCACCTCCGAATAGAAATAAAAAATGTGTCCATGCGGCCAAAGAACGCAAGGACACCGAAAATGTCAGGTTTGCGGAACCTCGGCAGGATTTACGGTCTTGCGACCACCTGCTGTCTTTGGCAGCTCGCATATAATAGCAGAACAAAGAGGATTTGTCAAGAGAAAAATACGGATTTTTGAGAAAAAATGGGATCCTGGAAATAGGACCCGCGGGCAATTCTCGCAACCGGGGCTTGCAATCGAATCCCGGATTTGCTATAATCAGAGCCGGATGAAATGATAAATTGGGGGAGCGTTTGCCATGGACGACTTGCAGCGCCTGCGGGCCGGGATCGACCGGATCGACGGGGAGCTTGCCCGGCTTTTTGAGGAGCGGATGGCCGCGGCGGCGGAGATCGCCGCCTGGAAACGGGAAAACGGCCGTCCCGTCCGGGATCCCGCCCGGGAGCGGGAGGTACTGGACCGGGCCGCGGCGCGGATTGAAGATCCGGCTTTGCGTCCCCGTTTCGCCGCTCTCATGGAGGCGCTGATGGCCCAGTCCCGGGAATACCAATCGGGATTGCTGGACGGGGCTGCAGGCATAACCTCCCCTGCTTGCAGGGGAGGGGGACCGGCCTCAAGGCCGGTGGAGGGGTGCCTCTCCCACGGGACACCTGGCATCGGATACCCCATCTTCCTGGAACGCGGCGCCCTGTCCCGCGCCGCCTCCCTTCTGGACCTGGACCGCCGGGTCTTCGTCGTCACCGACGACGGCGTACCCGTCCGGTACGCCCAGACCCTCGCCGCCCAATGCCGGGCCGCGACGGTCTACACGATCCCCCGGGGGGAGGCAAGCAAGTCTCCCGCCATGCTCACCGCCCTGCTGGAGGCCATGCTCCGGGCCGGTCTGACCCGGGGCGACTGCGCGGTAGCCGTGGGCGGCGGCGTGGTCGGGGACCTGACCGGTCTGGCCGCCGCCCTCTGCCTGCGGGGGATCGACTGGTACAACGTCCCCACGACCCTGCTGGCCATGGTGGATTCCTCCGTGGGCGGCAAGACTGCCGTGGATCTGGAGGGCGTGAAGAACGCCGTCGGGGCCTTTTGGCAGCCCCGGGCTGTGCTCATCGACCCGGAGCTGCTGGAAACCCTTCCGCCCCGCCAGCTCTCCAACGGCCTGGCCGAGGCCGTGAAGATGGCCCTGACCCACGACGCGGGCCTCTTCGCCCGCTTTGAGGATCCCGCCGGGTATGGCCCCGTGGAGGATCTCATCGCGTCCTGTCTGCGGATCAAGACGGCTGTGGTCGCCGCCGACGAGCGGGATCACGGCGTCCGGCAGGCGCTGAACTTCGGTCACACCCTGGGTCATGGCCTGGAGGCCGCCGCGGGGGGACGCCTGCTCCACGGAGAGGCTGTGGCGCTGGGAATGCTCCCCATGTGCGCTTCGGAGGTCCGGGCCAGGCTGCTCCCGGTGCTGGAACGGCTGGGGCTCCCGACTTCTGTCAACTTCGATTTGGATCCCGAGCGGGCCATCGCCGCCATTTGCCATGATAAAAAGCGCCTGGACAGCAGATTTGTCACGGTGTTC
>JAEEKA010000112.1 GCA_016282135.1 Oscillospiraceae bacterium | reverse complement strand
GACGCCGGGAACCGAGGTCATCAAGTACGCGGAGTTTATCATTCACCCCTTCGACAACTCCGTCATCAACGACGCCTTCGACATTGACCCGGACGAACCGTATCAGGACTTCTCCATCACCATTGGGGAGGCCATTCAAAGAATGGCGGACTCCCTGAAAATGACCATGTACGGAGCCCTGGGCGACGGGTCCATGGTACCGCTGACGGACGCCGAACTGATTGCCTTTGTGTCCAGGCAGGATTGCAGTCCCGTGAGAAAGCACCTGCTGGAAACGGCGCTCTCCCTGGTTGGCCGTGTCCCATATTTCTGGGGCGGAAAATCCGGCCCCGGCTGGAACAGCGAATGGAACACCCCGAAGCTGGTAACATCCGACGGCTCCAGCACCACCGGCACGATCCGGCCCTACGGTCTGGACTGCTCCGGTTTTTCCAACTGGACCTACAACACCGCCTTGGGCGTGAACATCACCCATGGCGTCTCCGGCCAGTATGCCAACAGCACGCCCATCACAGAGGAGGAGCTGCTGCCCGGGGATCTGGGCTGTCTCAAAAATGAGGACGGCGGTTGGAACCATGTGCTGATCTTTGCCGGCTATGGCGA
Source organism: Oscillospiraceae bacterium (assembly GCA_016282135.1). Taxonomy (GTDB): domain Bacteria; phylum Bacillota; class Clostridia; order Oscillospirales; family Oscillospiraceae; genus JAFRPC01. The sequence continues at coordinate 2,230 of JAEEKA010000112.1, read as the reverse complement.
GGACGGAACGAAGCTGTGGTGCCATTGCACCAGCGGCAGCGGCGTTGTGCTCAATACGCCCAGCTACGCGGACCGGCTTTATTACTGCCGACCAAACGGGGTGGACTATGATGCGCCGCTTTCTGACTACGTGAACTAATTCAATCTGGAGGAAACCAATGAAAAAGAAACTTCTGACTACCCTTATGCTCGTCTTGATGCTTGTGCTCCTCTTTGCAGGCTGTCAGAGAAACGAGGCGCAGACCGCACCCATGCTGACCGGAAACCAGACGGAGGCTTACTCTGAGAGCGCCGAAGACATTCAGAGTGATCCGCCGGCGACAAAGCCGACAGAGCCGGTGGTACTGGAGCCCGTCGATCAGCCCAGCCTGGAAGAGCGCCTCTCCCAGGTTAAGGTGGAGGTCTTGGCCAAAACGGTGGTTCCCTATGAGGACGGAGCCATCAACGGCTACCTTGCTTATGGGGAAGGCTACGAGAAGGCTACCATCCTGACCCTTGGCCTGACCTTCCCGGATTGGAACACCTCTAACGAGTGCGGCGGCGTCTCCATTGTGGGCGAGACCGCGACGGATGCCGACGGCAATCCGGTCCCGCAGACATCCTACGGCACAAGCTGGATGAATTCCCAGCTTGAACAGCCCTACGCCATCGTAATCCGCCGGGTCGCCGGTGAGATCGACATCACCAAGGTGCGGGCTCGGCTCAAGGAAAGCTGGGGCGAGACCACTGCGGAGGTTCCCATCGAAAACGGCGGTGAGGCCATTGGCTTCTCCTCTGTGACTTCCGCGTTCCCAACACAAGTAAAGGTTCTCCAGGGGCGGACCTATATGATTGTGCGCCGCTACTGGTCCAGCTACTCCGCCTCCGGGGATTCGCTGACCGATACGGTTTCTTTTGTCCTGGTGCCCCTGGAGGGAGGGCTGAACAAAACGCTGGATCCCGCCGGCATGAAGCTGTTCATCCCTGACGACAACAAAGCGACCACCGGGAAGCTGCTTGTCAATGTGAATTCCGCCATCGACGCGTCTACCATTGATCTGCAAAGCACCGTGGAACTGGCAATCACACGGGAGCTCTACGAGGAGCGCGGCGCGGATGGGTATTACCCGGACGAGGTCTTCCAGCAGGCCAATGCGGATATGGTCAGCTTTGCCGATGCCTCCTACGTGGAGATTGACGACGGCAGCGGGAATATGGAAATCCTGCATTTCGGCGATTGATCCGATCGGAAGGAGCGATTCATGGAAGAACAAGAATTCAACAACGTATACGCCATCCCGGCGAACTTCACCGACTCTGGCAAGCTCTTCGGCGGCATGGTCGAGCCGAGAAACGCCATTGAGGCCCTGATTCTGATCCTCGGCTTGGGCTACCCGGAGCTGATGCTGATTTCCATGCCTACCACGGTGCGGATCGTGGTCATGGTGGTGACGCTGATTCCTCTCGGCGTCATCGCCGTGATGGGCGTGGACGGCGACTCCCTGTTCCGATACCTCGGACATATCTTCCGCCATCTTCTCCACCGGCGGACACTCCATTGCAGAAGGGTGGGATACCGCTATGGGCAAAAAGCGCCCGTCAAACACAACAAAAAGCAAAAACGATGAACGCCTGGAGTTCACCCAGGACTTCATCCCTGTCAAGGATATCCGGCACGGGATCATTGAGACCACGGATCACCGATACATCAAGATCCTGGAGATCGAGCCCATCAACTTCATGCTCCGCTCCGACGAGGAGCAGTTCGGGATCATTTCCTCCTTCGCCTCGTGGCTGAAGATCTCACCCATGCGGCTGCAGTTCAAGAGCATCACCCGCAAGGCAGACTCCGACCGGCACATCAACATGGTCCGGCAGGAGCTGGCGCAGGAGGACAACCCCGCCTGCAAGCGGCAGGGCGAGGAATACATCCGGTTCATCAAGGAGATCGGCAGCAGAGAAGCGCTCACCCGGCGCTTCTTTTTGATTTTCCAGTACGAGGAGATCCGCAAGGGCGACAGCTCCGACTATGCCCAGGTTCTCGGTACCATGCAGACCGTGGAGCAGAACGCCAGGACCTATTTCATGCAGTGCGGCAACACCATTGTGCAGCCGCCGGACCCGGACGAAGCCGCGGCGGAGATTCTCTACCAGTTCTTCAACCGGCGCTCCTGCGTGGACGAGCCCTTCACCTCCCGGGTGGACCGGGTGGTGCTGGACACCATGGCTGCCAAAAAGCTGGTGCTGGGCG
>JAEEKA010000111.1 GCA_016282135.1 Oscillospiraceae bacterium | reverse complement strand
GTGAGAGAACCAACGTGGGCATGATGGACTGCAAGAAGGCCCTCACCGAGTGTGACGGCGACATGGAAAAGGCCATCGAGTGGCTGCGTGAGAAGGGCCTGGCCAAGGCCATCAAGAAGTCCGGCCGCATCGCCGCCGAGGGCATGGCTTACGCCACCGTTCAGGGCCCCGTGGGCGCCGTCGTCGAGGTCAACTGCGAGACCGACTTCTGCGCCAAGTCCGCTCCCTTCGTCGAGTTCGTCAAGGGCATCGCCCAGGTCGTGGTGGAGTCCAACCCCGCCGACGTGGACGCCCTCAAGACCTGCCCCTTCCCCGGCACCAACCTGACCGTCGAAGGCGTTCTGCCCGAGAAGGTTATGTCCATCGGTGAGAACCTGCAGATCCGCCGCTTCGCCCGCTACAACGACAACACCTCCGTGGCTTACGTCCACGCCGGCGGTAAGATCGGCGTGCTGGTGAACCTGGCTGTGGAAGGCGGCATCGACGCCACCGAGATCGGCAAGAACGTGGCCATGCAGATCGCCGCCCTGAACCCCCGCTTCTGGGACAAGAGCGACGTCACCCCCGACGTCCTGGAGGAAGAGAAGAAGGTTCTGGTTGCCCAGATGGACGCCGACCCCAAGATGGCTTCCAAGCCCGCCGAGGTCAAGGAAAAGATCGCTGCCGGCAAGCTGAACAAGTTCTACGAAGAGAACTGCCTGCTCCAGCAGGACTTCGTCCGCGCCGACCTGTTCCAGGGCTCCGTGGAAGGCTACATTGCCTCCGCCGCCAAGGCTCTGGGCGGAAAGGTTAGCTTCGTCAAGGCCGTCCGCTTCGAGAAGGGCGAGGGCATTGAGAAGAAGGTGGAAGACTTCGCCGCCGAAGTCGCCGCCCAGATGAACATGGGCAAGTAAGCACCATATATTTATGAACCGCGCTCCGGCTATCACCGGGGCGCGGTTTTTTGCGGGCAGATTGCCCGCGCTACGGCTGTTTATCTTCCCGAATCAGGTAGGGAAAACGCTCAATGTGCGTGAAGCCCATCTCCTGCAGGGCAGCTTCGGTTTCGGCCTGGTCGGCCTCGTCGTTGTAATCGGGAATCAGGGGAACCCGGAGGTGGAGGCGGGCAGGATCGAAGGTATCCGCCAGATAGCGCAGGTTTTCCAACAGCGGGCCCTGTTCCCTGCCGGTATAGCGTTCATAGATGACCGGGTCCAGGGTTTTGACGTCGATGATAAAGGCGTCGAAGAGGGCCGCAGCCCGGACCACAGCCTCCCGCGGAACGTTCAGGCAGGTCTCGGCAGTGAACCGCCAATCCGGGCAAAGCAGGCGAAAGGCCCCGTAAAAATCCAGGTGCAGGAGGCTCTCTCCCCCGCCGAAGCAAAGTCCGCCGCCGGTGGCCTGGAAATAGAGGTCGTCCACCCGGGTTTTTTCCAATAATTCCGCCGCAGTCACCCAAGTTGGGGCTTGCCGAAGCACGGATTTATTGATACAATAGGCACAGCAAAGCGGGCAGCCCGCGCCCGCCACCAGGGTGGTCACGCCTTCCCCGTCGATCTCCATCCGATGCCGGGAAAGGCCCAGCAGGGGGTATCTTGGCTCGCCGCCGTCATTCTGCGGGCGCAGGGGATGGATCTCCCCTTCCGGAATCCGTTCTTCCCGTTCTCCCATAGGGCTCACCGGGCCTCGGTGGTCTCCGGGACCTGGTCAACGGGAATGCCGTCAACGGGCAGCGAACCGGGCAGATAGACCACGTCGCCCATCAACTCGGGCGGCACGGGCTCCCCTTCCAACTCCTGGGGCTCCGTCTCCGGGGCCATCTCGCCCATCAGAACCTCCTCTGTCGGCTCTGTTTCCTGGAGAAACTTCCCCATCAAGGGCTCTGTGGGTACCCCCGCGGTCTGGATTGGCTCCGGGAAATCTCCGTCCAGCCCCGTGGAGATCGGGGGTTTTGGGGTCGGAAGCGTGGGTGTGTTCATCCCGCTGCCGCCGGATCCGTTCCCCGGGGTGCAGGCAGCCAGAGACAGGCTCAAGCCGGCCGCCACAGCGGCCACAGCCACGGATTTGCCCAGGCTCCGGCGCTTTTCCAGCTCCTGCTCCAGATAGCGGAGCTCCGCCTCGCACTTGGGGCAGGTGCCCAGGCAGTCCCCCTGATAGCTGCACTCCCGGGTCACATAGGGAATATCGTTTTCATCCGCGATCTTCTGGCGGATCTCTTTCAGAATCTTGCATTTATTCTTGCCTTTCATCCTTGAGTTCTCCTTCCTCTGGGGCGGATTCGTCGATCCGACGCCCTTTCACGATTCCCTTTCAACGCTGCCCGAACGACGGACGATGAAAAATCGTCAGGGATTGCCGTCGTTCAGATCCTCCGCGCTGTCTGGCGCTAAGTCCACATAATCCTCCGGGGTGGCAACGTTCATCTCGGGCAGGTCCTCCGCCGAATCGGGCAGAATGGCGGTCGTGCTGCCGGTAGGCGCCGGCTGGCTTTGGGTGGGAGCCGTCCCGGTCTCAATGGGATGCGTTCCGCTTTCCGCGGGGCGCGTCTCGGTCTCAACGGGAAGCGTTCCGGTTTCCGCGGAAAGCGTCCCCGTGACGGCGTCCGGATCCCGCGTTTCTCCTCGGGTCCCCGTGGGAACAGCCACGGTATCGGCAGGCTTCCCGGTACTGCCGGGCTCGCTTCCGGTCTCAGAGCTGTCCTTGGGGGTACAGGCCGCCAACAAAACACTCAGGCAGACCGCCGCTACGGCCATCGCCGCAGTCTTGCCCCCGCGGCGAGCGGCGCGGCGCCGGAGCGCCGGAAGCGTATCGTCTTCATTCCCATCCTTCCGGCGGATTTCTCGGAAAATTTTGCGCTTGTTTTTGCCATTCATTTGGCAATTCTCCTCCCCTGTGTTCGTTAGACGACAAAAAACGGAAAAAGTTCCCAAAGCAGCAGAGATTGTTGAAAGTTGCTCACGGGCAATTGAAAAAACGCTTTCGATTGTTTTTCATTTTCAATTCTCAACGCTCTGTTTTCAATTACCAAAACCGGCGGGCAGATTGCCCACGCTACAACATTGAGATAAGGTGATACCATGTTAACACAAAAGCTCTATGAACGCAACGCCTATCTGAAGGAATTTGACGCCATGGTGCTCTCCTGCGAGGAGGGAAAAACCGGATTCGCTGTGGTACTGGATCAAAGCGCTTTCTATCCCGAAGGGGGCGGCCAGCCCTGCGACCTGGGGACCCTGGGGGACGTCCGGGTGCTGGACGTCCATGCCCGGGACGGCGTCATCGTTCACACGGTGGAGGCTCCCCTCTCCGGCCGGGTCCACGGGGTCATCGACTGGGACCGCCGCTTTGACCTGATGCAGCAGCACTCCGGAGAGCACCTGATCTCCGGCACCGCCCACCGGCTCTACGGCGTGGAAAACGTGGGCTTCCACATGGGCGCAGAGCTCATCACCATCGACTTTGACAAAGTGCTGAGCATGGAGGAGCTGGCCGTGGTGGAGGCCGAGGTAAACGCCGCCATCTGGGCCAACCTGGAGACGAGGATCAGTTACTTCGACAACGAAGCCGCCTGCGGCGTCGACTACCGCAGCAAAAAGGCCATTGAGGGCCAGCTCCGGCTGGTGGAATTCCCCGGGGTGGACGTTTGCGCCTGCTGCGGCACCCACGTGGCCCGCACAGGAGAAATCGGCCTGGTCAAGCTGCTGTCCGTGGTAAAGTTCCATCAGGGGGTGCGGATCGAGCTGGTCTGCGGCAGGCGAGCCTACGAGTACCTGTCCGCCGTCACCGCCCAGAACCGGAAAATCTCCGGCCTGCTCTCCGCCAAGCCGCTGGAGACGGCAAAGGCCGTGGAACGGACCTTGGCGGAGCTGAACCAGGTCAAGCAGGAAAAAGCCCTTTGGGAGGGCCACTGCTTCGCCGCCCTGGCCGATGCTCTCCGGGGCGCGGGAGACGTACTGCTGTTTGAGGAAAACCTGAGCCCCGATTCCGTTCGCCGCCTCTGCGTGGAGCTCATGGCGGTCTGCGGCGGTCGCTGCGGGGTCTTCTCCGGCACGGACGAGACCGGCTACGCCTACGCTCTGGGGCAGGAAGACGGGGACCTGCGGGCCCTGGTCAAGGATATGAACACCGCCCTGAACGGAAGAGGCGGCGGCAAGCCCAATTTCGCCCAGGGCCGGGCAGAGGCAAAGCGGGCTGAGATTGAGGCCTATTGGAACAGAGTGTAGCCGCCTTCCGCGCGGTGTCGGCGGCCAATGGCTGCCCCCGCCGTGTGGCTGCGGCGCGAAGCCGGTAAAAGGGGCACTATTTATTTCGCATCCTAAAGAATTTTTTCAAAAATGATTGAAACTTGGTATGGATATATGGTATAATAGATGCCTGAGGCCATTTTTGAGTTGGAGATTTCCATGGAAGAAAAATTAAGTCAAATTGAAAATAAGTATGAAGAACTCTGCGCCAGGAGCGAGCAGCCGGATTTCTACGCGGACCCCAAGCTGGCGGCCAAGTATCTGAAGGACCAGCGGGAGCTGGAGCCGGTCGTTACGGCTTTCCGGCGCTGGAAGCAGGCTAAGGCCGACATGGCGGAGGCTTTGGCCATGATGTCCGAGGAGCCCGAAATGAAGGACTTCCTCCAGGACGAGTACCAGGCCGCCAAGCAGGAGGCCGCCGAGCTGGAGGACAAGCTTCGGATTCTGCTGCTGCCCCGGGACCCCAACGACGACAAGAACGTCATCGTGGAGATCCGCGGGGGCGTGGGCGGCGAGGAAAGCGCCCTGTTCGCCCATTCCCTGTTCCGCATGTACTCCATGTACGCCGCCGCCAGGGGCTGGCAGCTGGAGCTTTTGAACTACAACGAGACCGAGCTGGGGGGCGTCAAGGAGGCCGACTTCCTCATCAACGGCGACGGCGCCTTCTCCCGGATGAAGTTTGAGTCCGGGGTACACCGGGTCCAGCGGGTGCCGGAAACGGAATCCGGAGGCCGCATCCACACCTCCACCGCCACGGTGGCGGTGCTGCCTGAGATGGAGGCCGCAGAGGTGGACATCCGCCCCGAGGACATTGAGATGCAGGTCTACCGCTCCTCCGGCGCGGGCGGCCAGCACATCAACAAGACCTCCTCCGCCGTCCGGCTGATCCACAAGCCCACAGGCATTGTGGTGGCCTGCCAGGAGGAGCGCAGCCAGTTCCAGAACCGGGAAAAGGCCATGAACATGCTGGCCTCCAAGCTCTACGAGATCGAGCAGGAACGCCTGGACGCGGCAGTTTCCGGCGCTCGGAAGAGCCAGGTGGGCATGGGCATGCGGAACGAGAAGATCCGCACCTACAATTTCCCCCAGGACCGGGTCACGGATCACCGCATCGGCCTGACCCAGCACAACATCCAGGGCTTTATGGACGGGGACCTGGACAGCATGATCGACGCGCTGACCAACGCAGCCCAGGCGGAGAAGCTCCGCGCCGGAGGCGAGGAGACATGAAGTATTTGCCAAGGCAAATATGAAGTACGGCTGCGCCGTATGAAGTGTGCTGCGCACATGAAGTATGGCTCTGCCATATTCATATTCATTTTCATCGTTTTAATGGCAAATAAAACGATACCACAGTATGCCTGATGCATACTTCATATTCCGAAGGAATACTTCATATCGCGTCAGCGATACTTCATATCTCTGAAGGAGATACTTCATTTCATTGGAGGAGCCAATGACAACGCAACTGCTTACTACACAACAACACGACCTCGAACGGGCCGCCGAGTTGATTCAGTCCGGCGGTCTGGTGGCGATTCCCACGGAGACCGTCTATGGGCTCGGGGCCAATGGGTTAAACCCCGACGCGGTCAAAAAAATTTTTGAAGCCAAGGGACGACCCCAGGACAATCCCTTGATCTTGCATATTCACGCCCCGGAACAGCTCCGGGATTACTGCCGGGAGGTCCCGGAAGAGGCCTGGCTGCTGGCAGAACATTTCTGGCCCGGCCCCCTCACCATGATCCTGCCGGTCCGGAACTGCGTCCCCAGGACCACCACTGCGGGACTGGACACCGTGGGCGTTCGCTGCCCTGCCAACGACGCCACCCGGGAGATTATCCGCCTGGCAGGGGTCCCCATTGCGGCCCCCTCCGCCAACAGCTCCGGCAAGCCCTCCACCACCACGGCGGCCCACGTTCTGCATGACATGGACGGGAAAATCGACGCCATCGTGGACGGCGGTCCCTGCCGGGTGGGGGTGGAATCCACCATTGTGGACCTGGCCGGCCCCGTTCCCCGGCTGCTGCGGCCCGGCGGCATCGGCCCAGAGGCCCTGGAGGCCCTGCTGGGCAAACTGATTATCGACAAAGCCGTCACCGGGGAAATCGCCCGGGACGCAGTGGTCCGGGCCCCCGGCATGAAATACAAGCACTACGCCCCGGCGGCGGAGGTGCTGATAGTGGACGGCAGCCCCGAGGCCGCCGCCCGGTACGTACGGGAACGCTTTCGCCCCGGGGACGCGGTGCTCTGCTTCGCGGAGGAGCTGGAGCTCTTTGCAGGCTGCAATCCCACTGCCTATGGCCGGGAGCAGGACCCGGAATCCCTCTCCGCCGGGCTCTTCGCGGCCCTGCGGGCCCTGGACGACGGGCAGGTACAGCGCATCTTCGCCCGCTGCCCCAGCGGCGGCGGCATCAACGTGGCCACCCGGAACCGGCTGCGGAAGTCGGCGGGGTTTCACATTGTGAACGCGGAGGAATGAAACAATGGGCAGAATCGTAGCCATCGGAGGCGGCGAGTTAGACACCACACACGCCATCAATCATTATATCATTTCGATGGCTGGAAAGCAGCGCCCGACGCTTCTGTTCCTGGGAACCGCAAGCCATGACGCCGAGGGCTACATTGCCGCGGTTCATTCTGAATTTGAAGGGCTTGGCTGTGCAGTGACAGAGCTCTGCCTTGCAGCAAGCGCGTGTTCTGAAGACGAAATTGGTCAAAAACTGAGGCAGGCGGACATCATCTATGTCGGCGGCGGAGACACCGCGTTTATGATGGAGACCTGGAAAAAGTATGGGGTCGATCAAAAGCTGAGAACGATTTACCGCGAGGATCGCGCCGTGTTATCCGGCCTCAGCGCCGGAGCCATGTGCTGGTTCCGCTGCAGCCACAGCGACAGCTCGATCTTTTGGAATGGCGATACCGTGGGATACGGTTGGGTCAACGATTTACTGGATCTGCACCCCTACGCCTTTTGTCCCCACTATGACGAGCGCGCCGAAAGCTTCGACGCGATGATCCGGGAAAAGCCTTTTCCGGGCCTGGCCTTGGAGGAGAACGTCGCGTTTGTGGAGCAGAACGGCCAAGTCTCTTTCCTTGCGTCCGTAAATTCCGCAAAGGCCTATTGGATTCGCTGCGTGGACGGGAAGCTGGAAAAGCAGGAACAGCCTGTGCTTGTGATTTAAGGGCGGACAAGCATTGTCTACAGGCAGGCAATGTGGCGGGCAGATTGCCCGCGCTACAGGCCGTAGGGGACGGGTTTCCCGTCCCGGATTGCGGGCGGCCAATGACCGCCCCTACAGAATGGTGCAGGCGGGAAGCAGGCGGACAAGCGATACCCATGAAGGGCACAGCTCAGGTGCTTGTCCCTACAAAATAACTGACAAGTAACAGGTGACAGGGAACCATGTACATCATCGGCATTACCGGCCCCTCTGGTGCAGGGAAAACCACGGCCCTGCGGGTGCTGGAGGAACTGGGCGGGCGCGTTTTTGACTGCGACACCATCTACCATGAGCTGCTGCGCACCGACGGAGAACTGCTGGGGCGGATCGAAGCCGCCTTTCCCGGTGCGATAAAAGACTACGCCCTGGACCGAAAGGCGCTGGGAGCAAGGGTGTTTGCGGACCCGGATGGATTACAAAGGCTGACGAACATCACGCAGCCCATTGTGGCAAAGCGGGTGCTGGAAGAAATTCAAACATCGGGCACCACCTCATCCGTCATCCGGCTTGCGGGAGACGCTGGATGCCACCTTCCCCTCAAGGGGAAGGCGATGGCCGTCATCGACGCCATTGGGCTCTTTGAGAGCGGGCTGGGGGAAAAATGTGACCTCACCGTGGCGGTGGTGGCCGACCCGGAAGTCCGGGTCCGGCGGCTTATGGCCCGGGACAATATCTCCGAGGATTACGCCCGCGCCCGGATCGCGGCCCAGAAGCCCGTGGACTTCTACACGGCCCAAGCAGACCTGGTGCTGGAAAACAACGGCACCGAGGCGGAATTTGCGCAACTCTGCCGAAATGCGTTTCAAACCCGGCTCCGCCGGGATTAACGAAGGCCTTCCCCACCGCCAAATTCATGAGAAAGGACTGCAACAGCTTGAAGAACAGAGACGACAGGTTTGACACCCTGAAGGGCTTTCTCATCATTTTGGTGGTCTTCGGCCATTTACTGGACCAGAAAGTATTCTTTGCCGATCTGGATATGCCCATCGTGGACGCGATTTACGCCTGTATCTATTCCTTCCACATGCCCGCGATGGTGCTGATCTCCGGCTACTTTTCCAAGCAGGGAGAAACCGGGCCGGGCTACTACCGGAAGCTGACCCGCTCCTACCTGATCCCCTTTGCGGTCTTTGATCTTTTGCAGTGGCTGGTGACCTCCCGGAAGCTGAACGTCCTGCTAACCCCACGCTTTTCCATGTGGTTCCTGCTGAGCCTCTTCTTCTGGAAGCTCCTGCTGCCCGCTGTCCGCTCCTTCCGCTTTCCCCTGCTGCTTTCTTTGGGCTTTGCCCTCTTTGCGGGCCTCACCAAGGCTTCAACCTTTCTGTCCGTTTCCAGAACCATCACGTTTCTGCCCTTCTTCCTGGCTGGGTATTATCTCCGGTCAGAGCAGATCGAGAAGCTCCGCCGAATCCCGAAGATTCTTCCGGCCCTGGTCCTGCTGCTCAGTTTGGCTCTGGCGTTTTTCCTGAGCATGCAGGGCGTCACTCCGAAAATATACCACATGAAGGAGTCCTTCCAGAAGCTCTCCCTGACTGCCGGCAAAGGTCTGTTGCTGCGGGCGCTGGTTCTGATCGCAGGCTTTGCCGCCTCCTTCAGCCTGATTGCCCTGGTCCCCGGAAGGAAGACGCCCCTCACGGCCCTGGGTACCCGGACCATTTCGGTCTACCTGTTCCACGGGCTGATTATCAAGATTCTTCTGTTGCTGGGGCCGGACGTTCAGCTCGGCAGGCAATCCCTCGCCCTGCTGGGCGCCGCCGTCTTTACCGCGGCGATCTGCCTGCTGTTCGGCAGTCGCTTTGCCGCCCGGGGCTTTCACGCCGTTATGGACCGGATCGGCAGGCTGCTGCTGAAGGACAGCGAATAACCCTTTCGATCCCCATTGTGACTCAATTGAATATTGTAATGATATAACTAAGGAGGAAACAAGCAATGAGTGAAAAAACCGAAGAACTGAGAAAGAGCCTGCTGCGGGCCCCGAAGAACGGGTATGACCGCATCAGCCCCGAGGAGCGCACCGAGATGGAGCGCTACTGCAAGGACTACATGAAGTTCATGGACGCTGCCAAAACCGAACGGGAGGCCGTGAGCTACACCGTGGAGAAGGCCGAGGAGGCCGGCTTCGTGGCCTTTGAGCCCGGCATGGAGCTGAAGCCCGGCATGCGCATCTACCGCAACAACCGGGGCAAGAGCGCCATCTTTGCCGTCATTGGCAGGGAACACATCGACAACGGCGCCCAGATCGTGGCGTCCCACATCGACTCCCCCCGCATGGACATCAAGCCCAATCCCCTCTATGAGGACGCCGGCATGGCCTACCTGAAGACCCACTACTACGGCGGCATCAAGAAGTATCAGTGGACCACCATTCCCCTGTCCATCCACGGCGTCGTGGCCAAGAAGGACGGTTCCGTCATCACCGTCCGCATCGGCGACGACCCCAGCGATCCCTGCTTCCTGGTCACCGACCTGTTGATCCACCTCTCCGCCGACCAGATGAAGAAGACCCTGGCCGAGGGCATCACCGGTGAGGCGCTGAACATCCTCTTCGGCTCCGAGCCCATCGCCGACGACGAGGGCTCCGATCGGGTGAAGCTGGCTGTTATGCGGCTGCTCAACGAGAAGTACGGCATTGTGGAGGAGGACTTCCTCTCCGCGGAGCTCACCATGGTTCCCGCCTCTCCCGCCCGGGAAATCGGCCTGGATCGCTCCCTGATCGGCGCCTACGGCCACGACGACCGGGTCTGCGCCTGGGCTTCCTTTGAGCCCCTGCTGGGCATGGAGATCCCCAAGCACACCGCTGTCTGCGTCCTGGCGGACAAGGAAGAGATTGGCTCCGTTGGCGTGTCCGGCATGCAGAGCCACTTCTTTGAGACCTTTATGGAGGACGTCTGTGAGTGCCAGAAGGGCCAGCTGCGCCGCTGCCTGGAGCATTCCTTCTGCCTGAGCTGCGACGTGTCCAACGCCTTCGATCCCATCTACGCCGAGACCTGCGACAGGCGCAACAACTCCCAGGTCAACTACGGCATCGCCCTTTGCAAGTACACCGGCTCCCGGGGCAAGGGCGGCTGCTCTGACGCCTCCGGCGAGGTCATGGGCCGCATCCGTCGGCTCTTCGACGACAACGGCGTAGTCTGGCAGATCGCCGAGCTGGGCAAGGTGGACCAGGGCGGCGGCGGCACCGTGGCTGCCTACATGGCCAACCGCAACATCGACACTCTGGACGCCGGCGTTCCCGTGCTGTCCATGCATGCCCCCATGGAAGTGGTCTCAAAGCTGGACTGCTACATGACCATGAAGGGCATGAAGGCTGTCTACAATGACTGATCCGCGGTCGAGAACCGACGGCCGGGTGTCCTCCTGGGTCAAGGTTCAGACCTTCCTGCTGGCCGGGGTGCTGGTTTTGCTGGCAGTCCTGGTGATCGTGGTCGGCATGACCGCCCGGCGGGTGGAGAAGAGTCTGGTCCTTGTCCAGGAAGACCTGGAGGGCTTGAAAATCGACCAGGTCAACGAGGCGATTGAATCCCTCAGTAAGGCGGCGGAACGCATGGCCGAGGTGGATATTTCCCGGCTCAACGAAACCGCCAAATCCCTCAAGGACGCTGCGGAAAGCCTGGCCGACGTGGACGTTGAGACCCTGAACGGCGCCATCGCCTCCCTCAGAGATGCCGCAAACACCCTGAAGAACCTGGATATCGAGGCCCTGAACGGTGTGATCCAGGCCATTGACAAGACTGTCACGGGTTTGGAAAACGCGGTGAATACGCTGAAGGGGCTCTTTGGCTGACGAATTGATTCTTCAAACCGTAGGGCGGCCGCCTGTACCCTTTATGGGTAGAGGTCAGGCCGCCCATGTTTTTCAATTTTGACGCGTTTCCGACGGCCAGAGGTCTGGCCGCCCTACTGACAGTCATCCGACATAACGACAAAACCCGCCCCGGAATTTTCCGGGGCGGGTCAGTTTTACGGGATAATTGTCAATTGAATGTTTTCAATCGTCAATTAGAAAGCGCCCTGCTCGAACATAGCGGTGGCAACCTTCTTGAAGCCAGCGATGTTGGCGCCGGCAACCAGGTCGTAGCCCAGGCCGTACTCTTCGGCAGCCTCGGCGGAGACGCGGTGGATGGTCTCCATCATGCGGTGCAGCTGGTTGTCAACCTCGTCAGCAGTCCAGACCAGACGCTCGGAGTTCTGAGCCATCTCGAGAGCGGAGACGCCCACGCCGCCGGCGTTGACAGCCTTGGAAGGAGCGACGATCATGCCCTTCTGATGACGCAGGAAGTCCAGAGCGTCGTTGGTGGTGGGCATATTGGCAACTTCGATGTAGTACTTGATGCCGTTGGCAGCAATCTTCTCAGCGGAGTCCATCTTGACGTCGTTCTGCATAGCAGAAGGCATCACGATGTCAACCTTGACGCCCCAGGGCTTCTCATTGGGATGGAACTCGCAGCCGAACTTGTCGGAGTAGTCCTGCACACGGTTGCGGTTGGAGGCACGCATCTCCAGCAGGTAGTTGACCTTCTCTTCGGTAGCAACGCCGTCGGGATCATAGATGTAGCCGTCGGGGCCGGACAGAGTCACGACCTTGGCGCCCAGCTGCATCGCCTTCTTGCAGATGCCCCAGGTGACATTGCCGAAGCCGGAGCAGGCAATGGTCTTGCCCTTGATGTCGTCCTTCTCGTGCTTCAGAACTTCGTTCAGATAGTAGACAGCGCCGTAGCCGGTAGCCTCGGGACGAATGACGGAACCGCCGTAGGTCTGACCCTTGCCGGTGAGAACGCCGTTCTCCCACACGCCCTTCAGGCGGCGGTACTGGCCGAACAGGTAGCCGATCTCACGGCCGCCAACACCCATGTCGCCGGCGGGAACGTCGACGTCGGGCCCGATGTAACGGTACAGAGCG
>JAEEKA010000016.1 GCA_016282135.1 Oscillospiraceae bacterium | reverse complement strand
CTTGTAGGCCCAGTGCTTCTTCTTCACGTCCTTGAAGGTCTTGTCCGTGGCGGTGAACTCCGGACGGCCGTTGGCGGCCCAGAAGAACACCATGGAGTCGGCGCGCATGACGGTCCGCTCCGGCGCGAAGTGGGTATCGTCTACGCCGCCGGTGACGGTCTCATCCAGAGCCCACATCACGGGGTTGAAGAAGAAGTCCTCGTCGTGGACGTCCTCGAAGGGGTTCGCCAGCCGGGGAATCTCCTCGGTCTCGGTCTCGCCGCAGCGGGTGCAGGTCATCAGCTTTTCGCCGGGGAACTGGTGGCAGGGCTCCACAGTGACGGTGCCCTCGTCCCAGGCGTGGCCCAGGGCCTCGGTCTCATCGCCGGTGTAAGTGTCGCCGCAGCGGGTGCAGGTGTAGGTGGTGAAGCCGCCTTCGGTGCAGGTGGGCTCGGTGACGACGGCGGCGTAATCGTGGCCCAGAGCCTCGGTCTCGTCGCCGGTGTAGCTGTCGCCACAGCGGGAGCAGGTGTAGGTGGTGAAGCCGCCTTCGGTACAAGTGGGCTCGGTCACAACCGCGTTGTAGTCGTGGCCCAGGGCCTCCACGGGACGGGTCTCCGCCGCGTCGCAGCGGGAGCAAGTACGGGTCTCCACACCGGCCTCGGTGCAGCTGGGGGCGGTGGTCACGGTCCAATCGCCGAAGTCATGGCCCAGAGGAGCGGTCTCGTCGCCGGTGTAGGTATCACCGCAGCGGGAGCAGGTGTAGGTGGTGAAGCCGCCTTCGGTGCAAGTGGGCTCGGTCACAACCGCGTTGTAGTCGTGACCCAGGGCCTCCACGGGACGGGTCTCCGCCGCGTCGCAGCGGGAGCAGGTACGGGTCTCCACACCGGCCTCGGTGCAGGTAGGAGCGGTGGTCACGATCCAATCGCCAAAGTCATGGCCCAGGGCCTCCAGCGTCACCTCGAAGGAGAAATTGCCATAGGTAGTGGTCTTCCAGGTGTAGGTGGCAACGCCGGTCTCGGTGCAGGTGGGCTCCGTGATCACGACGTAGTCGTAGTCCTCTGTGCTCAGCTTGGGCAGCAGCACCGTGGTCGTCGCCTGGCAGCGGGAGCAGGTGCCGGTCAGCAGGCCGGGCATATTGACCTTGGGGGCAACGGTGACGGTGTAGACGTAATCGTGGCCCAGAGGATCAGTCTCGTCGTCGGTGTAGCTGTCGCCGCAGCGGGAGCAGGTATAAGTGGTGTAGCCGCCCTCGGTGCAGGTGGGCTCCGTCACCACGGCCTGGTAGTCGTGGCCCAGGGCCTCCAGCGTCACGTCGAAGGAGAAGGTTCCGTAGGCGGTGGTCTTCCAGGTGTAGGTGCCCACGCCAGTCTCGGTGCAGTTGGGCTCGGTGGTCACAGCGTAGTCGTAGTTCACTTCGTCCAGCTTGGGCATCATCACCGTAGTGGTGGCCTGGCAGCGGGAGCAGGTGCCGGTCAGCAGGCCGGGCATATTGACCTTGGGGGCAACGGTGACGGTGTAAACGAAGTCGTGGCCCAGCGCTTCCACAGGACGGGTTTCCACAGCGTCGCAGCGGGAGCAGGCGCTGGTTTCCTCGCCGGCTTCGGTGCAGGTAGGCGCGGTGGTCTCGATCCACTCGCCGAAGTCGTGGCCCAGCGCTTCCACGGGCCGGGTCTCGAATTCATCGCAGCGGGAGCAGGTCCGGGTCTCCTCACCGGCTTCCGTGCAAGTGGGCGCGGTGGTCTCGGTCCACTCACCGAAGTCGTGGCCCAGCGCTTCCACGGGACGGGTATCCACCGCGTCGCAGCGGGAGCAGGTGCTGGTTTCCTCACCGGCGGCGGTGCAGGTGGGGGCGGTGGTCTCGGTCCACTCGCCAAAGTCGTGGCCCAAGGCTTCCACGGGGGTGTCGGTGAAGCTGTCGCCGCAGCGGGCGCAGGTATGGGTGGTGTAGCCGGCATCAAGGCAGGTGGGCTCGGTCACCTCATCCTGATAGTCGTGGCCCAGGGGGTCCACGGGCCGGGTCTCGACGGCGTCACAGCGAGAGCAGGTGGCCGTCTCCTCACCGGCTTCGGTGCAGGTGGGAGCGGTGGTCACAGTCCACTCGCCAAAGTCGTGGCCCAAGGCTTCCACGGGGGTATCGGTGAAGCTGTCGCCGCAGCGGGAGCAGGTGTGGGTGGTGTAGCCGGCCTCGGTACAGGTGGGCTCGGTCACCTCTTCCTGATAGTCGTGACCCAAGGGGTCCAAAGGACGGGTCTCCGTGGCGCCGCAGCGGGAGCAGATGGCCGTCTCCTCACCGGCTTCGGTGCAGGTGGGGGCGGTGGTCTCGGTCCACTCGCCGAAGTCGTGGCCCAGGGCCTCCACGGGGGTATCGGTGTAGCTGTCGCCGCAGCGGGAGCAGGTGTGGGTGGTGTAGCCGGCCTCGGTACAGGTGGGTTCTGTCACCTCATCCTGGTAATCATGGCCCAGCGCAGCCACCGGGGTATCGGTGTAGCTGTCGCCGCAGATGGTGCAGGTATGGGTGGTGTAGCCGGCCTCGGTACAGGTGGGCTCGGTCACAACGTCCTGATAATTATGGCCCTGTGCTTCCACGGGGCGGGTCTCCGTGGCGCCGCAGCGGGAGCAGGTCCGGGTCTCCTCACCGGCTTCGGTGCAGGTAGGCGCGGTAGTCTCGGTCCACTGGCCCCAGTCGTGACCCAGGGCGGCCACGGGCTTATCGGTGAACGTGTCGCCGCAGACGGTGCAGGTATGGGTGGTGTAGCCGGCCTCAGTACAGGTGGGCTCGGTCAAAACATCCTGATAATGGTGGCCCAGCGGATCCACGTCGCGGGTTTCCACTGCGTCGCAGCGGGCGCAGGTCCGGGTCTCCTCACCGGCTTCGGTGCAGGAGGGCGCGGCGGTCTGGGTCCATTCACCCCAGTCGTGGCCGAGGGCGGTCACGGGGGTATCGGTGTACGTATCACCGCAGCGGGAGCAGGTGTGGGTGGTGTAGCCGGCCTCGGTACAGGTGGGGGCGGTCACCACATCCTGATAATCGTGGCCCAGGGGGTCTACGTCGCGGGCTTCCACAGCATCGCAGCGGGTGCAGGTTCTGGTCTCCTCACCGGCTTCGGTGCAGGTAGGCGCGGCGGTCTGGGTCCATTCACCCCAATCGTGGCCCAGGGCGGGAACTGTATCCGTTACCACCTGGACGCCGGTGCGAAGACCGACGTAGGCCTGGGTTCCGGGCTCCGTACAGGTGGCCTCCTGGGTCGTCTGGGGAGGAGCCGGCCAGACGTCGTCCGCCTTGACGGCCACCAGGACGCCGCCCTCCAGCTTCACGTTGTAGACCACAAAGGCGTTCCCGCCCAATTCTTCGGGGGGCTCCACGGCGTCGGCAGCAAAGGGCAGGGGCGCGGTGTGATTGGCGGAGGCCTCCTGGCTGAAGGAACCGGCGCCGTCGCCGAACATCACGGTGTTGATGCTCTCCGTGTTCAGGATGACCTTGTAGTAGTTATGGCCGTTCATTTCCAGGCCTTCCGGCTCCAGAATGGGGCCGCCGGGATAGGCCATATCCTCAGAGGTCGCTTCGGGGCCTTCGCCGTTCACATCGTCATAGCAGTAGACGTAGGGGATCTCGATGTCGGCCTCATTCACAAAGTAGACGTCGATATCCTCGGGGGACTCCTCCGCCACTTCCTCCTCCTGCTTGTAGATGGAGATGGCCGCCTGATTGGTATTTACGTAGGTGGAAAAACGGGGTGACCCGGTATTATACCGGAGGTAGCGGGTAACAGTGCCGCTCAGGGGATGGGTGACCGACGCTTCGCCGGAACTGTCGAAGCTGACATTCCAGTCCGTGTCGGCGCTCTTCTCAGTGGCGGTCAGGAACACATAGTTGCTGCTAGATGTGGCAGTGCTTGGCGCAAGGTACTTGCCGCCACATTTGAAAGCGTAGGTTCCGGCAGCAGTGCCGTTCTCTACCTCGAACACCAGCGCATCATTGGAACTGACGACGTCGTCGTTAATCGAGGCATTTACCGAAGACAGGTAAGTCTTGCCGGATGAACCGCCAACGGGGCCGGCGGCCTTCGGCGCGCTGGCGTCTGGATAGACGAACATGATCTTGTCGCCGGCCGCAATGGAATCCGCCAGGACAAAGTCAGGCTCGTTTGCTTCTTCTGCGGAGGCCGTCAGCGTCAGGCCGCTGAACAGCGTCGCAATCATGGTCAGCACAAGAAGCAAGCTGATCAGGCGTTTCTTCATAGTAGTTCCTCCTTGGATAGAGTGATTCATCAGAGCAGACGGACCGAATAAAGCATACGGATTATACGGCAGCTGCGCCCTCATGTACCTATTATAATACCAAATCCCAGACGGTTTTTCAATCCTATTTTCGTCATTCTGTAACAAGTTTTTCATATTTCTACCAATTTTTCCCCGCACTTTCACGATCCGGCCCGGCACAAAAAGGGCCTGCCGATTGGCAGGCCCTTTTCAAGGCAAGTGGATGTTTATTCGTCCAGCTCGTTGCCGGTGAAGTAGCGGTAGAGGTAGGTCACCACGTAGCCGCGGGTGCAGGGGGTCTTGGCTTGGAACTTGCCGTCCTCGCCCTTTTCCAGGCCCTTTTCATAGGCCCAGATGGCCCCCTCGTAGTACCAGTGCTTGGGCTTCACGTCGCTGTAGGGGTTGACGATGCTGATTTCCGGCTTGCCCATGGCGGCG
>JAEEKA010000110.1 GCA_016282135.1 Oscillospiraceae bacterium | reverse complement strand
CGTTAGCGAGGCTCTGCCAGGGGTCCATCTTCGTTTCTTCCGCTTTCGGCACATATTTCGACATTTTTCGACGCCTCCTGTCTGCGAAGCAGCCTGTTCCGCTTCCTGATCGCCTTGCGGCGGTCGCTGCGTTCCTTTCTGCTGATATTGGAGAGGGCTTCTCCGGCGGTAGGGTCGAAATAGCCTTCTGTGTTTCTGTAAAAACTCATGTCGCTTCCTCCAGGGGCGTGATTTCGATATAGATGCCGGACGGATCGTCCGACCAGCGTTTTTCGACCGACTCGCGGACGACCTGGGCGTCATCCCGCCAGAATCCGCATCTCGTCATGCAGTCTTTGAGGAGTTTCTGAAGATTATCTGTATCCGGCTTCGTGACGCGCCATTCTCCGTGCTTGTGGGAGCGGCCTTTCGGAAAGAGCCATACGGTCGAAAGAGCGACGGCTCCGTCCAGGGGCTTTTCCGGCCGGTGCGGAAGCAGATGCGCTATAAGCAGCTTCCGCGCCTCCTTCACCGGGGCGGGATCGTAGAATAAGGGCTTGCCGTGAACGACTCTGACCTGCTTTTCCTGGGCGGTCGCTGTCGGCGGCTGTATCTGCAAGAAGAAATCCATGCTTTTCTATACCTCCGTGTTTTGGCATTCTTCATTTCCGTTTCTGTTACGTTGCTCTCCTCGAAGGGGAAGGGCGGGCGTTTGAGCCCTTCCCACTTCGGGAGTGTAACGACCGCTTTCTTCTTCTCTTATCCCTATATATACGGTGTAGAAGAAGAAAAACGGGAGGATCAGGAAGACGGCTCCGAGCGCCGGATCACGCCCTTTTCGAGAACGAACTCGCCGCCCATTTTCTTGAGCCGGGCGTAAATGGTCTTATCGGAGATCTCCATGTATGCGGCGAGGTCTGCCACGGTCACGCTGCCGTCCAGGGCGAGGACGTTATATGCGTTGCGGAACTCCGAGGCTGCCTCCTCAGGCGATTTGTTCTTCCCGTTTTTGACCCTCCCGGCCTGGGGCGTACCCTGGGCGGGCATGGAGCCGAGTTCGCCGCCCGTGTCGATGCGGTGCAGCGGGTACTCGAACCAGAAGTTGACGGGCGTGATGTTCGGGAACTCGCGCAGGGACGATTCGAGCCTCCAGGCGGTCGCTCCGCCGTCCGCCACATAGTTCTCGATATCCTCGGACAGTTCCAGCTGTATCATGTCGAGCTGGGCGTCCGGGTCGCGGGCGAACACGCCGGAGCCGGATGCTCTGTCCATCGCCTTTTTCATGCCCTGCGCGCCTTTTGAGTGATGGTGGCAGTAGATGGTCGAGCAGCCCGTTTCCGTGCAGATCTTGTCGAACTGGTTGCAGAACGCGCCCATCTCGGAGGCGTTGTTTTCATCGCCTGTGATGACCTTGTAGATGGGGTCGATAATGATGGCGTCGAACTTCTGATCCCGCACACGGCGGATGAGCTTCGGCACGAGCTGGTCGAGCGGGACGGCGTGTCCGCGCAGATTCCATAGAACGATGCTGTCCATGTTGTCCGCCGGGATCTTGAGCGCCTCGTAGATCTTGAGGAAGCGGTTCACGGCGCTTGCCGGATCGATCTCCAGGTTGACGTACAGCACACGGCCCTTTTTGCAGGGGAATCCGAGCCAGGGTAGGCCTTCAGCGAGAGACACACATAACTCCATGAGCAGGAACGACTTACCGGCCTTGGAAGAGCCGGAGATCAGCATCTTGTGGCCTCTGCGGAGGATGCCGGAGATGAGTTCCTCCGGCAGTTCCGGCGGGTTTCCTTTGTACACCGACAGCGGCTCCATGTCCGGGAGTTCGTCGGTAACGCCCTCCACGAAATCGAGCCAGTCCACCCAGGACTTCCGTCCGATGTTGGTGGCGGCGAGGTACTGGCGGTTGCCGTTTCTCGTGACGCCGGGCATACGGGAAAGCCGGGACGGGTTGCGGTTCTGGCGGTCTATCGTGACGCCGTTCTTCTCCAGGAAGTCGTAGAGGAAATCCACGCGCTTTCTGTATTCCTCGTAGTTCTCGGCGTCGATGTGAACGATGGCGTGAAGGCTCTTGCCGCCGCTGTGTACGAGAGCCGCTATCGGTAGCTCCAACTTGCGGAACAGGACGTCCTGCTCGGCGATAGGCAGCGTGTCCGACTCCACCAGGGCGTAGCGGAAACGGGTCACGTTCTCGTTCTTCACGCCCGCTCCGTCCACGGGGTTGAATCTGATCCATGCACCGACCTCTTTCTTCCAGTCGCCGATGGTCGCGCCGAGATCGTCCGGGTGCTTGCGGATGGAGGCGATGAGTTCGGCGGCGGTGCGGTCGTACACGCCCTTGCTCGGGACCCATCTGCCGTCCGCATCCTGCCACACGTCATTCGTGACGTAGCCGACCTTGTCGTCCGGCTCGAAGAGCAGCTCAAGGTATGTGACGAGGTCTTTCGCCGGATCCCAGGCGTCCGGCGGCGTGAAGCCGGAGAAGCCGTCTGTGACGCCGTCGTACTCGATGGTGTCGTCCCACGCCATGCAGCCGTCTTCGCCGAAGGGAGTCCAGCCTCTGTCTTTCGCCATCTGGACGATGGTGCCGCCTTTGACGGGAGTGCCGCTGCCGCGGAAGCTGTTCCACTTGCGTTCGCACTCGCCGGGATGGTAGCGGACGTCGTTCCTTGACCAGTCGTCCCACACCGAGCAGGGGTAGCCTTCCTCCTTCAGCGCCATGCCGACCGAGATCCACTCGGCGCGAGACAGTTTCGATACGTCTATGGCCTTGAGGGCCGATAAAAGATTGTTTTCCATGAGGGCGCTCCTTACGGCCTGTATGCCGCGGCGTTCAGACCGTAGGGCATACGCCAGTTGTTATTGGCAAGTCTTGAAATGAGAGCCGAAGCGTCGTCGAACTGCCAGGTACCGACCTGCCGGAAGCCGTATCGTTCCAGGCACCGGATCTGCTTGGGAGTCGCAAGCCCCTCGTCCTGGCGGCGTTTGAGCCTGTCGATGAGCAGCGAGGCAAGACCGGCGTTTCTGACGCTTTCGGCGAAGATACCGCGCTTCTCCAAGAAGGCAAGCTGCCGTTCGGAGGGCGGAGCCATTTCCCAGGCGAAGGTCGGCACGTAGCTCGTGAGGTCTTCCGCTGCGATGGACAGCGCGTACTGGAGCGGGTCGACCAGCTTTCGCTTCCTGTTCCGCATCTCGGCCAGTTCGCGGGCAAGCGCCTCCTCGCGCTCGGCGAGAACGTCACGTTCGGCCCGTTCCTCGGATTCGATGAGGTCATAGACGCCGTCGTCCTTCATGAGCTGCTCGTCCATCTTCTTCGCTATCTCCGCGTCCTTGCTGATCAGGGCGGACGGACGGCAGAGGTCGTGCCTTGCTGTCATCCACAGGAAATCGAGAAGAAGGAGATGGTCTTTGCCCGGAGCAAGCCGCATCCCGCGTCCTACCATCTGCTGATACAGGGACCGGACCTTCGTCGGCCGGAGGATCACGATGCAGTCGACAGCCGGACAGTCCCATCCTTCCGTGAGGAGCATGGAGTTGCAGAGAACGTCGTATCTGCCGTTCTCGAAATCCGCCAGCACCTCGCTGCGGTCTTCGCTGTTGCCGTTCACCTCGGCGGCGCGGAGTCCGGCTTCGTTCAGCAT
>JAEEKA010000109.1 GCA_016282135.1 Oscillospiraceae bacterium | reverse complement strand
TTGTTTCGCCTGCTGGTCGGTTACACGCTTCGGTGGGGTGTCTCGCATTTCCAAGCATTCCTCTGTCATTTGCTCCAGGCTTGACTCAACGACGGATTGCACAGAAACATATTGCTCCACACAGTCAAAATCAACAAGGTCCGGCTGCCCGGTATACTCCGCAAAACTGCTGTACGGATAATCCTCCAATCGCTTACAGAGCCCGGCCCTGATCGGATTTTGATGAATATATTGGATTACCGTGTACAAATACCGAGGGGTCTCCACAACCTCGCTCTTAAAACGGTCCTGGAACAAATGACCGACACGCTGATATTTCGTGTTGTACCAATAAACGAAACGCGCACCGATTCGCTTAAACGTCTGCTCAAGGCTTTCCGTTCCTTCTTTCATCAACAGATGCACGTGATTTCCCATTAAGCAGTAGGCAAGCAGTTGATACCCGCAAACCGGTTTATAATCCCGCAGGATTTTAAGAAACACCTCGTTGTCTTCCTCGTCCTCAAAGATTTGCTGACAGTTTATTCCCCGGAGCATGACATGATAGATTCCACTCTCCGCACGTGTCCGCGCTTTCCTTGGCATTTGTCATCACCTCACGAGCAGTATACCATGTGAAATCCTTTTTGTCAATCAGAGAACCGTCCCCTGATTGTCTGGCGCTGCGGGGCAAAGTCCGCAAAACCCGCACATTCTTCCTGCCCCGGCATACAATGGACTGAGCGAGACATGACGGGAAACGGTCCCGGCGCTCGCATGCGATCTTTTGCAGGAGGTAGCAATATGTGCAACAACGGTTTTAACAGCAGCTGGTGGATCATCATCGTGATCGTCCTGCTCCTGGGCTGCGGGGGCATCGGCAACGGCTGCGGATGCGGATGCGGATGCAACAACGGCTGTGGCTGCGGCAACAACGGGTGCGGCGGCGGCTGCGGCTGCGGCTGCGACAACGGCTGCGGCTGCTGACGTTTTGGGGCGGGCAGAGTTCTGCCCGCCCCAGGGTATCCCGTCATTCTGAGGCCTTGCGCCGAGGAATCCGTGTCCCCCGAAAAGAGGCGGATTCCTCGCTGCGCCCGCGAAGCAAGTCCTTTCGGGCGCTCGGAATGACAGAAACAGCTACCGAACAACTGCCCGCGGGCTTCCCCGCGGGCATACAAAAAACGCTCCCTGTCTTGTACAGGGAGCGTTTTTTATAAACAATCACACCAGCTCGATGACGGCCATCTCGGCGGCGTCGCCGCGACGGGCGCCGGTCCGGGTGACGCGGGTGTAACCGCCGTTGCGCTGGGAGTAGCCGGGGGCCACTTCCTTGAACAGCTTGTTCGCCACGTCTTCCTTGGTGATGTAAGAAAGGGCTCTGCGGTAGTTGGCCAGGCCGCCCTTCTTACCCAGGGTGATCATCTTCTCAACAACAGGCTGAACTTCCTTCGCACGGGTGAAGGTCGTCTCCAGCTTGCCGTACTCCAGCAGATCGGTGACCTGCTGACGCAGCAGGGCCTTGCGCTGCGCGCTGGTCTTGCCGAGCTTACGAGTTCCGAACATTCAAGTTTTCCTCCTTCTTGGAAAGGTCGTCTGCAACGGTTCCGCCGCGCCGCTGCGGCGAAAGGGTTACAGTCGTCGAGTTATATTTTTGGATTTGTCGGGAGCCGCGCGGCTCCCGTCCGCGTTAGTTGCTGCTGTTGGAGTCCTCGGTGGCGAGGGACAGATCCATCATCGCCAGCTTGTTCTGGACTTCCTCCAGACTCTTTCTGCCCATGTTTCGCACCTTCATCATATCTTCCTCCGTCTTCGCGATCAGATCGGCGACGGTATTGATATTGGCGCGCTTCAGGCAGTTGAAGCTCCGGACGGAAAGGTCAAGCTCTTCGATGGTCAGCTCCAGCATCTTGTTATGGGTGTCACCCACGTGCTCCACCACGGTGGACTTGCTGGCCACGGCCTCGCTCAGGTCGGTGAACAGGGCCAGGTGGTCGGTCAGGATCTTGGCGCCCAGGGAAACCGCGTCCCGGGCGGAGATGATCCGGTTGGTCCAAACCTCCAGGGTGAGCTTGTCGTAGTCGGTCATGTTGCCGACACGGGTGTTCTCCACGGTGTAGTTGACCTTGGTAACGGGGGTATAGATGGAATCCACGGGAATCACGCCGATGGGCATGTTGGGGGTCTTGTTGTGGTCAGACCGCACGTAGCCCCGGCCGTGGCTCAGGTTGATCTCCATGTTCAGCGTGGCGTCGGGACCCAGGGTGGCAAGATGCAGCTCCGGGTTCAGAATCTCCACGTCAGCGTCGGCCTTGATGTCGCCGGCGGTGATCTCGCAGGGGCCGACGGCGTCGATGTAGACGGTCTTGGCCTCATCGCAGTGGAGCTTCGGCAGCAGGCGCTTGATGTTCAGAACGATCTCGGTGACGTCTTCCTTGACGCCGGGGATCGTAGAGAACTCATGCTGGACGCCGGCAATCTTGATGGAGGTGGCGGCGCAGCCGGGCAGGCTGGACAGAAGAATCCGTCTCAGGCTATTGCCCAGGGTGATGCCATAGCCTCTTTCCAGGGGCTCAACAATATATTTTCCGTAGGAACCATCCTCAGGAGAGTCGATACACTCAATACGCGGCTTTTCAATTTCTACCATTAAACTGTTACCCTCCTATTATAAATTTGCGATCAAATCGCGTTTCGGTCAGTTTTGACAGCTTACCAATTATGATACGAGGGCGGGGATTACTTGGAGTACAACTCGACGATGAGGTGCTCGGCGATCTCGAAGTCGATATCGTCTCTTGCGGGCAGAGCCAGGACCTTACCCTGCAGGGTGTTCTTGTCCCGATCCAGCCACTTGGGGGCGGCGACAAAGGCGTCGTCTTCCTTCAGCTTCTTGTAGAAGGCGTTCTGGGCGCTCTTCTCGCAGACGGCGATCACGTCGCCCACGCGGACGCTGTAGGAGGGGATGTTGACGCGCTTGCCGTTGACGGTGAAGTGACCGTGGTTCACCAGCTGACGGGCCTGACGGCGGGTGTTGGCGAAGCCGAGACGGTAAACAACGTTGTCCAGACGGCGCTCCAGGAGGGTCAGCAGAACCTCGCCGGTGTTGCCTTCGGCGCGGGCAGCCTTCTCGTACAGGGCACGGAACTGCTTCTCCAGGA
>JAEEKA010000108.1 GCA_016282135.1 Oscillospiraceae bacterium | reverse complement strand
GCCCGGAAACCTTAACCCCCAGCACCCACCCGAATCTGGGCGAAACAAGCAAGCACCAGGGACTTCACCGATATGCCCTTCAAAGGATTTTTAGGCCCTTCCTGGTAATCGTCGGTTCCGACTAGGATACAGCGCCACCATCATCAGTATAGCACAGAATTAATAATTATACAAGAGGCAACATATACAGAATAAGTGAATTTACACATTTTGGCAAAACTGTGCAAAAATCAACGGTCTCTTTTTGCGAGAAAAAACGCAAGTTCTGCAAGAATTCCGGCATTGGGGAAGGATTGTAGGGCCTTGCAGGCTGCTTTTGTCTCCGCTTCTATCCGTTTCTCACAAGCCTCCAGGCCGTAAAGCCGGACAAAGGTGTTCTTTTCAGCGTCCACGCCAACAGCTTTGCCGAGCTTTTGAGCGTCGCCGATCACATCCAGCACGTCGTCCCGGATCTGAAAGGCCAGGCCCACGCCGTCGGCGTAGTGCCGGGCCGCGGAACGCTGTTCCGGGGTTCCGCCGGCGCAGATAACGCCCATTTCGCAGGCTGCCCGGATGAGGCCGCCGGTCTTTCTGGTCTGGATGTCCAAAACCTCCCGCTCCGTCAGCTTCCGCTCTTCGGAAAGTATATCCAGCACCTGACCGCCCACCATGCCCCAGGGCCCGGCGTTTTCAGCCAAAACCCGGACGCAGGCCGCGACGCGATCCCCAGCCAGTCCGGCGCTTCCCAGAACGGCAAAAGCGTCTGTCAGCAAACCGTCCCCCGCCAGAATGGCCATGGCCTCGCCGTAGACCTTGTGGTTGGTCAGGCGGCCCCGGCGATAGTCGTCATTGTCCATGGCGGGCAGATCGTCGTGAATCAGGCTGTAGGTGTGGATCAGCTCAATGGCCAGGGCGGCAGGGTCGGCGTCGGCTTCCTCGCCGCCGCAGGCGGCGCAGAACTGATAGACCAGGAAGGGCCGTAAGCGTTTTCCTCCCGCCAGGAGGCTGTAATCCATGGCCTGAAACAGCCGCTCCTGGGGTTCGCCGTGACCGGAATAGCGTCCGGCAAGCAAAGCGTCAAAGTGCCGATTGGAGGCCGCCCAGGTTTCAAGAAGGGTCTTCACGGTCAAACGGCACCTCCTGAATGGTCCCGTCGGGACCCTTGGTCAGCTTCACAATCTCCAGCTCCGCCTCGTCCAACAGCTTGCCGCAGCTCCCGGCCAGGGCAGTCCCCTCCTGAAACAGCTTCATTGCCTCTTCCAGCGGGACTGAGCCGTCCTCCAGACGGTGAACAATTTCTTCCAGGCGGGTCATGTTGGACTCAAAGGTCTGGGACTTGGTTTTTGGCATAGCTCTCTCCTTCCACTGTGGTTCGGATCGTTCCGTCGTGGAACGTAATAACAAGACGCTCCCGCAGGCGAGCGGAGGCTGCCGAGGTAACAAGGCCGCCCTCTTCGTCGGCCGCCGTGGCATAGCCCCGGGCAAGAACCTTCAGCGGACTCATAGCGTCCAGGGAAGCGGCCAGGCTGGTTAATCTGTTCCGTTGGGCATGAACCAGCTTGGTTTGCCCGGTAATCAGTTCATTCAATGTGATGTCCAGGCTCTGCCGCCGGTCCCGGATCAGACTCTGGGGATCCTTCAGGGCCGGGCAGGCCAGCAGGGCGTCCAGGTGGCTCCGGGCAAGCTGGGCCTGCCGCCGCAGCGCGGCGGTCATGGCCTTTTGCAGGGCCGCAAGCCGGCCTCGCAGCTCCGTCTGGTCCGGTACAGCAAGCTCCGCCGCGTTGGAAGGGGTAGCGGCCCGCAAGTCCGCCGTGAAATCGGAGATGGTCACGTCCGGCTCATGGCCCACGGCGGAGATCACCGGGATTTCGGACGCGTAGATCGCACGGGCCACCGGCTCCTCGTTGAAGGCCCAGAGGTCTTCCAAAGAGCCGCCGCCCCGGCCGACAATCAGCAGGTCGCAGAGCGCCTCCCGGTTGGCGTATTCAATCGCCCTGGCTATCTCCCCTGCCGCCGTCTCCCCCTGGACCCGAACAGGCAGAAGCAGAACCTTGGAGAGCGGATAGCGTTTGCCGAGAATCCGAAGCATATCATGTACCGCCGCTCCGGCGGGGGAAGTCACCACGCCGATTCGGTGGGGATACGTCGGCAAAGTTTTTTTGTGTGCCTGATCAAACAGGCCCTCCGCAAAGAGCTTTTGCTTGAGCTGATCGAAGGCCATCTGCAGATCCCCGGCCCCGTCCGGAATCAAGCGGGTACAATAGAGCTGATAGGCCCCGTCCCGGGGAAAGACCGAAACCCTGCCCAAGGCCAGCACCGACATGCCGTTCTCGGGCTTGAAGCGAAGTGACGCGGCGTTGCCCTTGAACATGACGCAGCGAAGGGAGCCCTCTGCGTCCTTCAGCGTAAAGTAGTGGTGCCCGGAGGGGTAGAGCTTGTAGTTGCTGATCTCGCCCCGAACGCAGAGGTTTTGCAGGGCAGGCACGTTGTCAAAGGCCGCTTTGATCAGATTGTTCAGTTGGGTGACAGTAAAAATCTGTTGTTCGCTGCTCATAACTCATTGATTGCCAGACGCTGCAAGCCAGGTCAGAACGGCGACGCCCATGGCGTTATCGGTGGAATACTGCGGCGCACCGAAAATGGCGTCCGGTATCATACGGCGAAGCATGGAATTGGAGGCGACGCCGCCGGAAAAGAGAACGGGAAGATTCCGTTCTTTCCGGGCGTTTTGGGTTGCCTTTTTCACAGCCTCCACCACGGAGCGCAGGGCAAAGTACGCTGTCTCTGTCTCTGTGGCGTCCTTTCGGCGGAAGGCTTCCACCTGGTTCTGTACGCCAGAGAGAGAGAAGAAAGTACCGTTGACCTTTACCCGAAAAAATAACTTGTCTGATGGCGCGACGGTGTGCGCCGCCGCAGAACCCTGATCCCTGATCTCTAATCCTTGATTCCTGA
Source organism: Oscillospiraceae bacterium (assembly GCA_016282135.1). Taxonomy (GTDB): domain Bacteria; phylum Bacillota; class Clostridia; order Oscillospirales; family Oscillospiraceae; genus JAFRPC01. The sequence goes on along the minus strand of JAEEKA010000108.1, from coordinate 52,323 downwards.
TTCCTGATCCCTGCTCCGCCAGGGCGTCCAGGGCCTTCCCTGCCGGGAAATCCAGGCCAAGCATCTGCCCGGTGCGGTCGATGAGCTGGCCGGCGGAAATGTCCGTGGTGCCGCCGATCTTCTCACAGTCGATCTCCCCTGCTGCGGTGGTCCTGACCCGGAGCAGCTCCGTGGTGCCCCCGGAGAGGTGCCAGGCAAGGAACTCGGACCCCAGCAGATCCAGCCTTCCCGCCGACCAGAGAACCGCGGCGACGTGTCCCTGCTGATGTGAGAACTCGAATACCGGCACGTGCAGCGCGGAGGCCAGGACTCTGGCCTGGGACTCTCCCGCCAGGAAGCAGGGCATATAGGAGCCCTCCACCGCCCGGGGGCGGGTGCTGACCCCGATCGCCTGAATCCGCGACGGGTCCAGAGGCGCAAAGAGCCTGTCGGAAAGCTCCGGCAGGCGCTTGACATGGGAGAACAAGGCCTCCGATTGACGAAGGCCCAACTCCCCCGCCTTCACCGGCAAAAGCCGGGAGACGTTGTTCCCCGCCGCGCCGTCATAGGCCGCCACGGAGGTGGTATAGTTGCTGGTATCGAAGCCCAGGCAGATCATGCCTCCAGCCCCCGATCCCGGGAGAACGCGCCAAGCACGCCGTTGACGAAGGCCACCGTCTCCGGCTCTTCATACTTCTGCGCCAGCTTGACGGCTTCGTGAATGGCCACATTCATGGGCACGTCGTCCACGTAGAGGGCCTCGTACATGGCAAGCTCCATGCAGGCCTTGGCCAGCCGGGAGATCCGGCTCACGTTCCAGCCGATGGAATACTTGGCAAGAAAGGCCTCCAGCTCCTCCCGGTGCTCGCTGACGCCCAGCACAACGGCGGAAATGTAGTCGCGCTGCTTTTGCTTGGGCTGTTCCGTATATACCTCGTTCTCCTCAGACAGCAGCGTGTAATAGGTTTCGTCAAAACGGGTCTCGATGACCGTCCTCGGATCTTCTTCGGTGCACTGCACGGCGTAGATCAGATGAACGGCAATCTCCCGGGCGGCAGATCTTGTCATGCGCTGCGCTCCGTTCATCCCTGTTTGCCCATGGAAATGCCCACGACGTTGACGTCCACCCGGCTGACCTTGAGACCGGTCATGGACTCAATGGCGCTGGTCACAGCGTTCTGCACATTCTTCGCGATCTCCACAACCGAGTGGCCGTAGATCACCACGAGGCCGCACTCCACTGCCACGGTATCCTCGCCCAGCAGGACGTGAATGCTCTTGCGGTCGCTGCGGCCGCTGACTACGCCTTCCACATCCTTGACCGCGGCGGAGGCCACCGTCAGCAGCACGTCCTCGTTGATGTTGACCGTGCCGTTTTCCAGCTCCTTGGTCATGTAATCCTTATTTTCAGCCATATTGGTTCCTCCTTCTGTGCATAAAGCGATAGTTTTAACCATTGTATCACAAATTATAAAAATAGCAACCGCTTTTTTCTAATTTACTTCAATAATTCTGATCTGCGACAGCTCATATTCCGTCTGAGAGAGGATTACGTCGGTCAGAAGGGCCACGTCGGATTCGGAAAGGCCCTGGGAGGCCACCGCAAGATCGATTCCATCCTCCTTCATGTAGGCAACGCAGTCGGAAAAGCCCTTGGAAATAATCAGGCTTTCGATGGAGGCCTCGGACAGCGCCGTCTTGACGATTCCCTCCAGTTGGAGCGTGCTGGCGCTCACGTCCTCGTTTTCCCCGGCATAGGAAATCGTTTCCTGCAGCAGATGAACGGCGCTGTCCCGGCTCTCCTGCCGGCTCAGACGCATTTTTGCGAAGATCTGACCGGCGGTCTGGTTTTCACTTTCGGCGTCCTCCGCCGCCGCCTGGGCCGCCGGGTCCTCCGCCGGGGCCAGCACCAGGGCTGCGTCGTCCAGAATCTTTTCGGCGTCCAGCGTGGACACCAGGTCCACGGCATTTCGTTCCTCATAGCGCCAGTTGAGATAGATGCCTCCGCAGACGAAAACCAAAATGGCGGCCACCAGGGCATTGCGTTTCCAGGATTTCATATTCATTCCCCTTTACTTCATTTTCACAACGGTGATTTGATCGGCTCCCAAGCCCAGGAGTGCGGACACCGCGGCGGAAAGCTGGTAGCGAACGCTGGGGTCCGCCCCGCCCTCCGCCACGATCAGGGCCCCCTGAAAGACCGGGTAAGCCGTGCTCACTACGGCTGGTTCATCGTATGCGCTTCCTCGCCCGATCATGACCGTCCGCTCCTCGGAGGACTGGCTTTCTTTTTCCCCTTCCCGGCTGGAGCTCACGGAACGGTCGGTCAGATAGCAGGCCGCCGGGCCGGTTTTCAGGGTCAGCATGACCTTGACCTTCCCGGCCCCCTCCACCTGGCTCAAGAGCGCGGACAGCTCCCGTTCCATCCCGGCGCGGTACTCGTCGTCATCTGCGGGGCGGCTTTCCGCCGGAGTGGTCTCCGGCGGCGTCTGCCGGACGGTCTCCTCCCTGCCGGTGGGCAGCGTAACAAGAATGAGCCCGATCAGCAAAATGAGCGCCGGATATTTATATCGGTCCAGGAAAACGGAAAGCTTCCCCAAAGTGTCCTTGCAGCTCTTCATCCGCCAACCCACCTCTGCCGCGCCGCCGGAACGTCCAGGTCTCGTTCCAGAATCAGAACCAGGGCCTCCCGCTGCTCCGCAGTCCAGCTTCCCCGAAGGCTGATCTGATCCGGCACAAAGGTCCCGGCCTCAGCCTCCCGGGCCGTCACGGAGGCCGTGATCTCCATGCCAAGCTCCTTTCCCCTTTCCGCAATCCAGGCGGCGGTCTGCTCCTCCACCAGGCCCCGGAGAAGCTCGTCATTCCTCTCCCGGGCCGCGGCTTCCCGCTCCGTGCGGGTCAGCCCGGTGGCAAGATCCGGCAGACGACTCAGATCCACCCGCAGCAGCGGTCGAACAGCCGTCAGAATCAGCAGACAGCCCCCGCAAAGTTTCAGCGCCCTGCCCGCCCGTTTGCCTCGCAGCAGCGCGGAGCACAGGCTCACAAGGAAGCCGCAGAAAATCAGACGCAGAAGATAGGCTTTGATGGCCGTCATAGGTTCACCGTCCGGATACAGAGTACAAGGATCATCAGCGATAACAGACAGGCGATTCCGGTGAGAGCCAGCATCATTCCGACTGCCTGGGTCATTTTTTCCAGAAGCGGGCTCTGGCTCCCTTTGCCGAACAGGCCGCAGAGCGCCGTCCCCAGCCGGAGCAGGAGATACTGCAGGGCCATTCGGAAAAACGGGCCCAGACAGATGCCGAAGACCGCCAGCATGCCGTAAAGCCCCACCCCTGCCCGAAGCAGAGAGGCCGCGCTGAGCAAGGAAGCGGAAGCTTCTGACACGATGTTTCCAACCACCGGAACCATTCCGGAGATCGCAGAACGGACAGAGCGAAGCTTTTGCCCGTCCAACGTGCCGGAAATCAGGCCGGTCATGGTCAGAATGGCGGAATAGGACCACATCAGGATCTTGACGCCGGTGACCAGAAGCCATTTGACAAAGTCCCGGAGCCTGGAAAGCTGATCCAGTCCAAGGGCAGACTCCGCCACGCTCAGGACCAAAAACAGATACAAAAGGGGCACCAGAAGGCCGGAGGTCAGCGACAGCAGCAGCTCCAGAAGAACCATTCCCAGGCCGGTGGAAGCGGACGCGGACAGGCCGCCGGAGGCCGCCATCAGGCCTGTCATCCCGGGCAACAACAGGCCCATATAGGTCTGGAGTTCACGAATTGTCTGCGTGCCAAGGGCCACTATGGAGCCAAGGGGCCCCACGCAGGCGGCGGCAATCGTCACACCTCCCACCAGGGGTACCATGGCCTTTCCGTGTGGGCTGTCCTCCAAAATGGCGCAAAACAGCGCGGAGGCAAGAATCACGCCCAAAGTACGCAGACCCTCGGCCAATCCCAGCTCCCGGATTCTGCCAAGGCTTGCACCAATCAGGGCAAGCAGCCGCTCTCCAAAGCCGGAAACGGAGCCGTCGTAGGGGCCGATCCGGTCGACAAGCTCAGCGGACAGACCCTTCTCCGGGTCAATTCCCTCTTCCAAACCGGCTCGCAGGTCAGCCGCTTCGGCCCGCAAAGCCAGCGCACCAAGTATGGCAAGCATAATACACACGCAAGCCAGGAGTCTCATATCAGCTCCTCAATCAGAGTCAGCACTGCCTGCAGCAGAGGCAGGCTGACCACCAGGCAGAGCAGACCGCCTCCCAGCTCCGCCAGCCTGGCCAGGGCGGTCTGCCCGGCGTCAGCGCAGACTGTGGTGGTCAGCTCCGTAAGCAGACCCAGGCCCAGACATTTCCAGAGCGGCGCGGTGAGCCTGTCCTCCAGCTCTGCCCGGGCAGCCAGGGACGAGGCCAGGGTCAAAACAGGCTTCAGCCGGGCAAACAGCAGTCCGGCCCCGAGCGCGCAGGCGCAGAGAGTCAGAGCAAGGCTCAGTTCCGGGTTCTGCTTTTTCAGCACCAGCGTCAGCAGCGCGGCGGTCAGCAGCATGGCTGAAAGTCGGAACGAGTCCTCCATCAAAAGTGAAACAACTCCTTGACCAGGGCAAAGAGGTCGGCAATCTTCTCCACGACGATCATCAAAACCACCACCAAACCGGCCAAGGTGGTCATGGTGGCCTGCTCCTCCCGCCCGGAGCGAACCAACACCTGATTCAAAATGGAGATAATAATTCCAACTGCCGCTATCTTAAAAATCAGATCAATATCCATCAGAGTACCATCACCAAAACCGCCGTCCCTGCCGTCAATCCCAGCACCTCGCAGGTCCTGCACCTGCCCTCCATCTGCCGGGAAAGCTCCCCGGAAAGGCGTTCGAGCTCCGCTGCGGCCAGCCGGAACTGGCGAAGCTGTCCTTCCCGGTCAAAACAGCCGAAACCGTCAAATAAACGCTCCAGGGCGGAAAGAGCGGATTTCGGCAGAGACAAGGCCGCCTCGGCACAGACCCGGCGAGTCATGCCCGCCTGGGCAAAATCCGGCTTTTCCGCCTCCCGGGCCAATCCATTGAAAAACTTATGGACCGCTCCCGATCTGCCCTCCCCCGCCCGGCGGCAAAGGGGCGCAAAGGGAGTTGCGGCAAAGGAAACCTCCCCGGCCATCAGCTCCATGGCAGCGGTGAGCTCCCGAAGCGACTCATGGGTCCGGCGCAGACGCAAAGCGGCATGAAAGCCTGTCCAAAGCGAGGCAGCCAGAATCAATCCCGCTCCTGCCAGCTTGCTGTAAACCATCGTCCATCCTTTCACAGACAATGCTCCGATCCGGGCGGATCAGCGCAACGTTCTCAAAAATGCGATTCTCCAGAAGCCGCCGATAGACGGGCCGCCCGCTCAAGTCGGCAACGCAGGCGGCATGGGCCGTGGCAAAGAAGCGTACCCCGCAATAGGCGGCTCGGTCTATGGCTTCCACGTCCTCCGCCGCGGTAATCTCGTCCAGAGCGATCCACTCCGGCGCCATCGTGCGCAGCAGCAATTCAATTCCCTCGGCCTTGGGAAAACCGGTGAGGACGTCGGTATATCGGCCCACGTTCAGCTGGGGCAGTCCGTCCCGACAGGCGGCAAGCTCTCCCCGCTCGTCCACCATGCCCACCCGGCGGCCCAGCCGATCGGAGCTCTGTCGGACCAGGTCCCGAAGCACGGTAGTCTTTCCGGCGCCGGGCGGTCCCAAAATCAGTGTGGAGCTGGGACAGCTTCGAACGAAGCTTATCACCGGGTCGGCGCAGCCTGTCCGCTCCCCCGCGAGGCGCAGGGCCAGCGCCTGATAGCCGCGAATGGTTTTCACATGGCCCTCCTCCACCGCCGCAGTCCCGCAGAGCCCCAGGCGGTGTCCGCCGGGCAGGATCAGATAGCCTTTCCGAAGCTGCTCCTGCACCGCGTATACCGCGTATCCGGAGGCCCTGCGCACCACCTCCGACAGAAGGTCCGCTGTGACAAGAGGCAGATTCGGTCCACCCAAGTATATTTCCCGTCCTGCCGTCACCCAGCCCGCCCGGCACCCGGCCCGAAGCCGCAGTTCTTCCACCCGGTCTCCCTGCACAGCCAGAAGCTCCCGCACAGCGGCGCGGACAGGCTCCGGAAAAAGCTCCGGCACAGGCTCCAATCGTTTGTCCATAGATCATCACCTGGAACAGGATATGAGGCGGTCACAAAAATATGCCCCCTCCGAACCGCGTTTGCGGTCAGAGGGGGCACAGGAAAAGCTTCAGTTAACGGCGAACCTTTCCGCCGTTGAATTTGTTCCACAGAGGGCCGGAAATGCAGACGGAGGAATAGCAGCCGCAGATGATGCCGATGCAGATGGGCAGGGCAAAATTGCGGATGGAGGTGACGCCCAGAATCAGCAGCATGACCATGACGATCAGGGTCGTGATGGTGGTGTTGATGGAACGGGTCATGGTATCCCAGATGGAGGCGTCCACAATCTCGCCAAAGTTGCCGGTCTTCATGGACTTGCGATTCTCCCGGATCCGGTCAAAGACCACGATGGTGGCATTGATGGAGTAGCCGAGGATCGTCAGAGCGGCGGCGATGAAATTGATGTTGAAGGGGATGCGGAAGATCACGTACATACTCAGCATCACCAGCAGGTCGTGGATTAGGGCGCAAATCGCGGCCAGGCCGGACCGGAACTCAAACCGGAAGGCGATGTAGACCAGAATCAGAATCACCGCCACCAGGGAGGCCGTGAAGGCCGCCTTGGACAGGTCCTTGCCCACGGAGGCGGAAACGCGCTCCACCTGATAACCCTTTTCGATGTCGATGCCGTACTCCTTGGCGATGGCGTTCTGCACCGCGCCAACCTGTTCGTCCGTCAGCTCCAGGGCCTTGATCCGAAGACCGTCTGAACCGGAGGAGGTCACGGAAGAGGGCTTGCTTCCCACTGCCTGCTCAAACAGTTCGGCAGCCCGGTCGGTGACAGACTTGTCTACGCTTCTGGGAAGCTGGAACTCAAAGGTGGTGCCGCCCACAAAGTCAATGTCAAAGTTAAACAGGCCATTGACCCCGCAAACAGTCAGAATCAGACTCACCAGGCCCACGGAAATCATAATCAGAGAAATGATGCCAAACAGCTTAAAATGCTTCGTAAAGCTGAAGCCTCTGCATTTTTCAATCATGTCAAGGCCTCCTTTCTTAGGCGCAGTAGAGCTTGAGATTGGTAATCTTCAAGCCCACGGCGGTCTTGAGCAGGATCTTGGTCATGACCAACATCACCAGCATGGACAGGGCCACGCCGATCAACAGCGTCGTGGCAAAGCCAAGGATGGTGCCGGAGCCCTGCCACAGCAGGACAAAACCGGCGATCATGGTGGTCACGTTGGCGTCAATAATCGCCAACATGGCGCGCTTGTAGCCGGATTCAATCGCAAAGCGCAGGGTCTTGCCCTGGCGAAGCTCTTCCTTGATGCGCTCAAAGATAATGACGTTGGCGTCCACAGCCATGCCCACCGTCAGGATAATACCGGCGATGCCCGGCAGGCTGAGGTTCACGTGCAGAACGGAAATAGCAACCGCAAACAGGGCGGCGTAGGTCACAAGAGCGATGCAGGAAATCAGACCCATAAGGCGGTAGACCGCAATCATGAAGATCATGACCAGGATCAGGCCAATCAGGCCGGCCAGGAGGCTGGTGGAAAGGCTCTTTTCACCCAGAGAAGCGCCGATGGTCTGCTGCTTGGCCGTCTCGAGTTTGAAGGGCAGGCGGCCGGCGGAGATGATGCTGGCCAGGAACCGGGCATACTCCTCCGGTGTCTCATATCCATTCGGGGCTTCGTCGCCCACGGTGATAATGACAGAATCGGTATCCAGTCTGGAGCTGACATAAGGCGTACTGATTTCCGTCTCGTCCAGAAAAATTGCCAGATAGTTTTTATCATCCGCTCGATTCATGATCTTGACGGAGGCCTCGGACAGCTTTGCCCTGCCCTCGGAGGTCAGGTCCAGCCGAACGTGGGGCTTGCTGATGCCGGTAGAATCAACGGGAGAATAGTCGTACTCAGCTTTCACAATGTCGGTGCCGGTCAGCCAGACGGTCCCATCAGCGTCCATAAAGGAGACAACGGCAGTAGCGCCGAGCTGTTCAACCGCCTTCTCAGGATCCTCCACGGAGGGGATCTCCACCACAAGCCGGCGTTCGCCGGAAAGGTAGCAGGAAGCCTCGGTATAGCCCAGAAGATTCAAACGCTTCTGGAGCATGGTCCGGGCCACCTCCATGCCCTCGGGCAGATCGCTTTCGTCATAGTTGTCGGGGATCACGGCCTCATAGGTGATCTCGGAGCCGCCAACCAGGTCCAGGCCCAGGACGACGCCATCAGAAACGGGCTGCACCACGTCACCGATGCCGTACAGCGCCGTAAACAACAGGCCCGCCACCACAAGGACGACAATCACAAGGGTGAGTACGGATATGGATTTTTTCATTCTTCTTTCTTACCTCCTGAATGGATTTCCACGGTATTATACAACAAACGCCCCAATCCGTCAACAAAAAAATCGGACGCCCGGAGGCGTCCGAAGAAATTTTCCAAAGAATCAGCGTGCGGAGCCTGCGGCGTCCTTCTTCCCCCGGATGAAACCGAAGACAGACAGCGCGCCGCCGCCCAAAAGGACAACGCCGGATGCGATGGACATTACCAGATATCTGGTCTGGGGATTTTCCACGCTGCCGGGATTCTCACCGGCCGCGACACGGTGCAGCAGCGTAAGGGCAAAAATCAGAGCTCCCAACCCAACAATGGCAAGCGCGGCGCCATAAACCACCATGGAGGTGTTCTTGTTGGAGGAGAAGCCCAGAAGCCGGGCGATCACGGGGGCCAGAATCACATTGATGCCAACCTCGATCAGGAAGTTCACGCCTACCAGGAACACAATGGCATAAGAGAAGGTGGATTTCGCGCCGGTACCCTGGGACCACAGGGCAAGGGTTTCCCAGAAGAAGAGACGGCAGCCGATCAGGAAGATACCCGTATTCACAAAGGGGCAAACCAAAGCGGCAGCCACCACGGCGGCGTACTTGTTGAATCTTTCCAGAGCGCGGTAAACCAGGCCGGAAACCAGGCCGGCCAGAACGCCCTTGGCAATCACGGTCACGATGGTGCCCGCGACGCTGACCGTATAGAACGGGGCTGCGTCGCCGGAAAGCAGGATGACCATGGCATTGACGAAGCCGAACCAGGCGCCGTACCAGACGCCCAGCAGGGCAGCGCCGATAACGATGGGCACAAGGGCCAGATTGACGTTGAAGGTGCCGAATTTGATGGCGGTACCCAGCAGGGCCAGAACCACCACAACGGCGGTCAGCATAGCTGCCAGGGTCAGCTTGCGAACCTGGTCCTTCCCGGATTTGCGGCCGTTGGAGCCAAACGCGGAAGTAGTTGCTTGTGTCATTTTATTTCCTCCTGCTGCTGTTCCGCCCTATCGTCGGATACAGCGCATGCGCAATATACCACACTTTCATTCGTTTGTAAAGAGCTTTGGCAGATTTTTTCTTGGGAAGACGGATTCTTCGGCGCGGAGCGTCTCAGAAGGACGGACGAGGACCCGACGACGACAAAAAATCTCCGCCATTACTGACGGAGATTTGTGAATTGCTGATTTGGAAGAAAATCAATAGCCTCTTCTCTTGTTCTTACGGGCGGCCTCGCTCTTCTGCTTCCGCTTCAGGCTGGGGCTGACGTAATGCTCACGCTTACGAACTTCCTGCTGGATGCCCGCCTTCTGGCAGCTCCGCTTGAAGCGCTTGAGCGCGTTCTCCAAGGACTCGTTTTCCTTGACCTTGATTTCAGACATTGATTTCCCTCCCTCCGACACGACCGGTTCTCTCCAGGTCGCTTTCAGGGCCTTTTTCAAAAGGCGAGGTTATTATACAGGCCATTTTGTCAAATGTCAAGCTAAATTTCATATTTTTTTGACTATTTTGGGGCTGGGCCGCCAAAAGGCCCGCATATCTTGACATGTTCAAAAATTTGTATTGGACGGAATTGACAAATACTGTTCTTTGCGATAGGATGGATTCGTACAATTTCACTTCCGCGGCAGTTGAGATTCTCTGCCGAACAGGATAGTGATTTTGAAACATTGAATTAGGAGGCGCGACCCATGAAAAAACCCATCCGCATACTCTCTTCCCTGCTCGCAGTCCTGATGCTCCTCTCCGCACTCTCCTGTTTCGTCTTCGCATCCAGCAATCAGACCTACACCAAAGCACCGGAAATCTTCAATCTCGTATGCGACGGCTATAACCAGGGCACCCGCGGCCCCATCAGCATCACCCAGGGCGTGCTCAAAAACGGCTCCAGCAGCAAGCAAGTCTACCTCGTGACTCTGTCTGGCACGGAGATGGTCTTCAACCAGTCCACTGAAGTCATCACCGATCTACTCTCCGGCTTCAATCTTCAGAATCCCTACTACACCAACGTGGTCAGCACTATTCTGGCCAACATTCCCCAAAATTCCAACCTCATCATCGCAGGACACAGCCTTGGCGGCATGATCGCCCAGCAGGTGGCTGCCGATCAAACCATCAAGGCCAAATACAACAACCTCAATACCGTCTGCTTTGGCTCTCCCCTGCTGGCCGCCGGCTCCCGGGAGGGCACCACCCGCCGTCTGGGCGACGTGGTGGATCCCGTGCCCTACCTCTCCGGCAGCCTGTTCAACAACACCCTTTGGGCAATTCTCGGCCTGAACCGTGAAAACGGCGGTTACGGCATCCATATCATCACCGCGCACTGCGAGAGCTACGCCAGATTTGACGTCTGGGGCGCCTACGACGTAACCGGCGCAAAAAACGGCGGCGCAAAGCTCACCCTGGACCTTTCTACCCGGAAGTTCTATCAGTCTCCCATGATTAACTGGTAACTGCCCGACATAAACCGCAAGAGGAAGCCTCCGAATTTGGCGGCTTCCTCTTGTTTTTGTTTGGCAGCGGGTTTCGCAGGCCCGTCTCCCCTTCCGGGAACGGGGCTGCTCCGCGCAGGATTCGCATACAAAAGGATTATTTCACGATCAGGTTGACCAGCTTATTGGGAACGGTAATCGTCTTGACAACGGTGGTGCCCGCCCGGGCAATCGCCTTCTGCACCCACTCGTCGGCCTTCACCAGCTCGCCCAGGGCGTCCCGATCCAGATCCGCGGGGGCCTGGACGGTGCCCTTGGTCTTGCCGTTGATCTGAACGGCGATGGTGAGCTCCTGGTCCTTGCACTTGGCCTCGTCGTACTTCGGCCAGGCGGAGAGGGAGCAGAGCCCCTTGAAGCCCTTCATCTCCCAGAGCTCCTCCGCAATATGGGGAGCAAAGGGGCTGACCAGCTGCAGCAGGGTCTTCAGCTCCGCCCGGTTGCAGCCCTTGTCGCCCAGCTGGTTCACCAGGGTCATGAGCTGCGCCAGGGCAGTGTTGGCCTTGAGCTGTTCAATATCGGAGCTGACCTTGCGGATGGTCTTGTGCATCAGGTTCTCGTTGACCTGGGCATATTCCGTCTCCCGATCCACCACGGTCTCAGCCAGGGCCCAGATCTTATCCAGGAAGCGTTTGCAGCCCTTGACGGAATTGGAGGCCCAGGCGGCAGGCTTCTCAAAGTCACCGATGAACATGATATAGGTACGCATGGTGTCCGCGCCGAACTCGTTGATTACGTCGGTGGGATTGATGACGTTGCCCCGGGATTTGGACATTTTGATGCCGCCTTCGCCCAGGATCATGCCGTGGCTGGTCCGCTTGGCGTAGGGCTCCCGGGTGGGAACCACACCGATGTCATAGAGGAACTTGTGCCAGAAGCGGGAGTAGAGCAGGTGCAGGGTGGTATGCTCCATGCCGCCGTTGTACCAGTCCACAGGGGTCCAGCGCTCCAGCGCCTCCCTGGAGGCCAGGGCGTTGTCGTTGTGGGGATCGGTATAGCGCAGGTAGTACCAGTTGGAGCCGGCCCACTGGGGCATGGTATCGGTCTCCCGGCGGGCGGGACCGCCGCACTGGGGGCAGGACACGTTGACCCACTCGGGGATGGAAGCCAGGGGGCTCTCGCCGTCATCGGTGAGCTCATAGCTCTCCACCTCCGGCAGCAGCAGCGGCAGCTCCTTCTCGTCCATGGGAACCATGCCGCACTTGGGGCAGTGGATGATGGGGATGGGCTCGCCCCAGTAGCGCTGCCGGGCAAAAACCCAGTCACGCAGCTTAAAATTCTTCTTGGCTTCGCCGATTCCCCGCTCCGTCATCCAATCAATGATGGCCTTCTTGGCGTCGGCCACGGACAGGCCGTTCAGGAAGTCGGAGTTGACCAGAGTACCGGTGGCTACGTCGGTGAAGGCGGCCTCCTCTACGTTGCCTCCGGCGATGACCTCCACGATGGGCAGGCCGAATTTCTTGGCAAACTCCCAGTCACGGGTGTCATGGGCCGGAACAGCCATAATGGCGCCGGTGCCGTAGGTGGCCAGGACGTAGTCGGAAATAAAGATGGGGATCTCCTGGCCGTTGACGGGGTTAATGCCCTTTACGCCGCCCAGGCAAACGCCGGTCTTGTCTTTGTTCAGCTCGGTGCGCTCCATGTCAGACTTGGAGGCGGCCACAGCCTGATAGGCCTTGACCTCCTCGGGATTAGTCAGCTTGTCCATCCACTTCTTCACCAGAGCGTGCTCCGGAGAGAGGACCATGTAGGTGGCGCCGAAGAGGGTGTCCGGCCGGGTGGTGTAGACAGTGATGTCGTCGCCCAGAGTGGTGGCAAACTTCACCTGCGCGCCGTAGGAACGGCCGATCCAGTTGATCTGCTGTGCCTTGACTCGCTCTGGAAAGTCCACGTCCACCAGATCGTCAATGAGCCGATCGGCGTAGGCGGTAATGCGCATCATCCACTGGCTCTGCTCTTTGCGGATGACCGGAGCGCCGCAGCGCTCGCAGACGCCTTCGACGACCTCTTCGTTCGCCAGCACGCACTTGCAGGAGGTGCACCAGTTGACGGGCATCTGAGTCTTATAGGCCAGGCCCTTTTTGAACAACTGCAGGAAGATCCACTGCGTCCACTTGTAATACTTGGGGTCGGTGGTGTTGACCTCGCGATCCCAGTCGAAGCTGTAGCCGAGCTGCTGGAGCTGGCTGCGGAAGACGCGCACGTTGCGCTCGGTGACCGCGCGCGGATGGACGTGATTCTTGATGGCATAGTTCTCCGTGGGCAGGCCGAAGGCGTCATAGCCCATGGGGAAAAGCACGTGGTAACCCTCCATCCGCTTCTTGCGGGCGATCACGTCCATAGCGGTGTAGGGCCGGGCGTGGCCCACGTGGAGGCCCTGCCCCGAGGGGAAGGGGAACTCGATCAGGCCGTAGAACTTGGGCTTGTCGCTCAGGTCCTCGGTGCGGTAGGTTTTGTTTTCAATCCAGTATTTCTGCCACTTGGATTCAATAGCGGTATAGTCGTATTTCATGAATCAATCCTCCAGAGGTACCGGTTTTGCGTCGTTCCACATCCGCTCCAGATCATAGAACTGGCGAGTCTCGTCAGTGAAGACGTGGCAGACCAGGGAGCCGAAATCCAGCAAAACCCAGGTCCCGCTCCGATGGCCTTCCCGGTGCAGCAGGGCTTCGCCGCAGGCCTCTACGGCCTCTTCCACAGCGTCGCACAGGGTATTGACATGGGTATTGGACGTGCCGGTGCAGATCAGAAAGTACTCCGCCAGCGTGGTAACCTCGGTGACCTCCAGAAGCTTAATGCCGACGCCTTTCTTTTCCTCCATCGCCTTGGCGGCGGCGAGGGCGATTTCCTTTGTATTCATAATATCATTCCTTCCATTGAAGTTCGTTTTGGGATCAGAAAATCTCGCCGATGACGTCGGACGCCACCGCGTAGAAGGTCATCGCACCCAACAGCAGAGAGATCAGCAGTATAAACAGGCCTTTGAGCCAGCCGGGGACACCCAGCGTATCCGCCTCCGCCACGTCCTCATAGTCCTCCGGTACGTCCTTCAGCGCGTCCGGGGTGATGCGGGCAACAGGCCGGGGTGCGGGGGCTGTGCGAGGCGCGGGCGTGACCGAAGCGGGAGAGTTGGACCGGCCCGCGGCGGGCTTTGGCTTGACCGGATCTCCGATCAGCGCGTGGAGCTCCGCGATCAGATTCTCATCGTCCACAGTGTCCATAGAGAATCGGGCGGTAGGCTCCTGCCCGGCGTTTGCCGCGGGCCTTGCCTTCGGGACGAAAGATGCCGCGGGAATCGTTTCATCCTGGAAGGACGAAGGTTTTTCCTGTAAAGCGGGCTTCTCGTTCTTCTGCTCCGCAGGAGCCTTCTCCGCGCTTTCCTCCGTGGAGGCGGCGGTGTCAGGCTTCTCGCTGTCTGTGATTTCGAGTACTTCTTCCAATTTTTTCAGGAGGGCGTCCGTTTCAATTTCGGGCATTTCAGCCTGCTTCATGTTTTCCGAATCCAGCTCATCAGCCACGTTTTCTGTATCATTTTCAAAGAGATTCACAAGCTTAGTCTCCTCTCGGTTTGGTTTCGGTAGTAATTCCAGGCGGAAAGGGAGTCGGAATCCAGGGGCATACCCTGCTTGCGAACATGAGCGACTGCCTGATCCAGGCCGTGAAACACGGCGGCGTCCAGATCCTTCCAGACCAGCTCCCGCAAAATCTCCACCCCGTCAAATCGACGATTGGGCTCCATATAGTCGGCAATATAGATGATTTTCTCCAGCAGAGTCATTTCTGCCCGCCCGGTGGTGTGCCACCAGATCGCGTTGACAATTTCCTCCGGCTCTCCGAATACCTCCCGGGCCACAACCGCGCCGGTCTTGGCGTGAAGAAGCTTGGGATTTTCCCGCTGGAGGGTGGTAAGCATCATATCATATCTGCGGCACAGATGCAACTGTTCCTTTCCGGAAAGCGCTTTGGTAATGTCGTGCAGGATTCCGGCGCGGCGGGCCGTATCCGGGTCCGCGCCCCAGCGCTCCGCCAGAGTGGCCGCCGTATCGGCAGTTCCCAGCACGTGGGGCCTTCTGCCCTCGTCGTGCAAAGAGAGGGATACCTCTTCCAGTCTCGAATAAGGCAGGCCTTTCAGCTCTGAACCCGTGAGATACCAGCCATGCTCCAGAATCATATCCAAGGCGCCCGGATTCAGGCAATCCGGCGCATGGAAGGCCAGCAGGCGGCGGACCGCGGTAGAGGAAATCTGCTCGCAGCGGTTCTCCACGGCAATCACTTTCGCTCCAAGCTCCCGCCGCAGGCGCTCCGCCTCCCGGACAACGCTTTCCCATGTCTCAGTCCTGTCGTCCCGGCGCATCACCGCCAGGGCAGCCAGGGAAAGGATCCGTTCCGGCTCCCGCCAGGTGGAAAAGGACAGGAACATATCCGTCCCCATGACCAGAATCAGTTCATCATCCGGGTACTGCTCCCGCAGAGCCGCAAGCGTATCCACGGTGTAGCTCTTCCCTTCCCGGCGGATCTCCAGATCGCAGATCTGGGCCCCGGCAATCCCGCCGAAGGCGGCCCGGCAGAGTGCCAGCCGCTGCTCCGGCGTGGGAGAGCCGGCTGGCAGAGTCTTGTGGGGCGGGTCGGCGGCGGGTACAATCAGAAGACGGTCCAGGTTCAGGTTCTTAATCAGCTCCGACGCGGCCAGCGCATGGCCGGTGTGGGGCGGATTGAAGCTGCCTCCGTAGACGCCGATCCTCATTTCTCGCCGTCCTGTTCCGCGCGGCGGCGCTGCTTGGCAAGCTCAATGGCCGTCTGCTTGAAATATTCGTTTTTGCGCTCCCGCTCAGCCTTGGCGGCAGCTCTGTGTCTCTGGGCGCCGGCCCGGACGGGATTGACCTTGATCTTGGCCTTGGCGGTTCCGGTCTTCTTCGCAAGGGTCTCGGAATGCCGCCAGACAACAAACTTGTTGCCCACGCATTGGATTCCCTCGGCATGCAGGGCCTCGCAGAGCTGATCGCTGACCTCCCGGGCGGACATCAAAGCGGTTTCCAGGACCTTGCCCTTCACCAGTTCCCTGGCTTCCAGCTGCCGATCCAGTTCCTCCACCAGAGCGTCCGTAACGCCCTCCTTGCCCACCATCAGGGTGGTTTCCAGCTCGTTGGCCTTGGCGCGGAGCTCCGCCCGCTGTTTACTCGTAATCATTTGTTTTCCTCCAACATCTGCTCCAGTCGAAGCAATGCGTTCGCGCGGTGGGAAATCTTGTTCTTTCGTTCCGCCCCCATTTGGGCAAAGGTGCAGCCCTGGCTGGGAATGTAGAAGACGGGATCGTAGCCGAAGCCGTCCTCCCCGCTGGGCTCAAAAGCGATCATGCCCTCGCAGCTCCCCCGGGCCACCAGCTTGCGGCCGTCGGGATACAGCAGGGTAATGACACACACAAAGCGGGCGGTACGCTCCTCGGAGCGGATGCCCCGCATATTTTTCAGCAGATAGTTCAGCCGATCCCGGTCGGTGACGCAGTCCGGAGCCCCGTAGCGGGCGGAATAGATGCCCGGGGCACCCCCCAGCACGTCTACGCAGAGGCCGGAATCATCCGCGATGGCGGGCATTCTGGCGGCCTCCATGACAGCTTTGGCTTTGAGCAGGGAGTTTTCCTCAAAGGTGGCGCCGGTTTCGTCCACATCCACATGGACGCCCAGGTCGGACTGGAGCACCAGCTCCATATCATATTGGGCCAGGATTGCCTGTATCTCCGCCAGCTTGTGACGGTTCTGGGAAGCAAGGACGACCTTCATAGACGCACATACCTCCTGAGCATTTCACAGAGCTCCTCGTTTCCCTTCCGGCACAGATCCAGCAGGACGCTCTGTTCCTCCCGGGTAAAGGGTCTGGCTTCGCCGGTGCCCTGGAGCTCGATGATCCGGCCGTCAGCGGTCATAACGCAGTTCATATCCACCATGGCGCTGCTGTCCTCCTCGTAGCAGAGGTCCAGCATGGGCGTGTTGTCCACGATTCCGGCGGAGACGCCGCTCACATAGTCCAACAGCGGAATATGATCCAGCTCTCCCCGTTCCACCAGCCGCTGTAGGGCCAGGGCAAGGGCCAGGAAGCCGCCGGTGACGGAAGCCGTCCTGGTGCCGCCGTCGCCCTGGAGCACGTCGCAGTCAATGGTGATGGTCCGCTCCCCCAGGGCAGCGAGATTCGCCGCGCTGCGGAGACTGCGGCCGATCAGCCGCTGAATCTCCGCGCTCCGGGAGGAGAGCTTCAGCTTGGAAATGTCCCGTTTGGACCGCTCCCGGTTGGCCCGGGGCAGCATGGAATACTCCGCAGTGATCCAGCCGCCCTGCTTCACGTGGGGCGGAACCTTGTCCTCCACAGAGGCGTTGCATAGGACCACCGTGTTGCCCATTTCAATCAGGCAGGAGCCCTCGGCAAATTTTGTAAAGTTTGGAGTAAGCTTCACTGGCCGAAGCTGGTCGAGCTTTCGTCCGTCGATCCGAATCATATCCATTCCCTCAAATCAACGCTTCCACAAATTCGCGGCTTTGGAAGGGCATGAGATCGTCGATGCCCTCGCCCACGCCGATGTACTTGACAGGGATCTGCAGGCTGTCCGCCACGGCGATGACGATGCCGCCCTTGGCAGTGCCGTCCAGCTTGGTCAGGACGATGCCGGTGACCCCGGCGATCTGCTGGAACTGGCGGGCCTGCGTCAGGCCGTTCTGTCCGGTAGTGCCGTCCAGAACCAGCAGAACCTCCTTGCAGGCGTTCGGCAGCTCCCGGTCAATGACCCGGTTGATCTTGCCCAGTTCGTTCATCAGGTTTGCCTTGTTGTGGAGGCGTCCGGCTGTATCAATGATGATGACGTCCACGTTCCTGGCCTTGGCGGCGGAAATACCGTCAAAGACCACAGAGGCAGGATCCGCCCCCTCATGCTGCCGGACCAGCTCTACGCTTGCCCGGTTGGCCCAGATTTCCAGCTGGTCCGCGGCGGCGGCCCGGAAGGTATCGCCGGCGCAGAGCAGGACCCGCTTGCCCGCCTCCGCCAGCTGATTGGCCAGCTTGCCGATGGTGGTGGTCTTGCCCACGCCGTTGACGCCGATCACCAGAATCACGGAGGGCTTTGTGCCGATGTTCAGCGCAGGGTCGCCCACGTTCAGAATGTCTGTCAAAATGTCCGCCAGGGCGTCCCGCACCTTGGCGGGGGTGGTCAGCATTTTCTCATAGGCGGCGGTTCGCAGCTGCTCCACAGCCCGGGAGGCGATGTCCACGCCCAAATCGGCCAGGATCAGTCGTTCTTCCAGCTCGTCATAGAACTCGTCGTCTACCTCGTATTCGCCGGCAAAGAGTCCGCTGAGGGCAGTTCTTGTTTTGGTAAGTCCCTTTTTGATCTTTTCAAAAAATCCCATATTTCAAACCTCACAGGTGATTATTGTTGATTCAGGCCAAGCTCTTTTTCCAGCTCGTCCAGGTTCAGGTGCAGGATCTTGGACACGCCCTGCTCCTGCATGGTGACGCCGAAGAGGGCGTCCGCTTCCTCCATGGTGCCCCGGCGGTGGGTGATGACGATGAACTGGGTCTTGGCGCAGAGCTGACGCAGATAGTTGGAGAAACGCTCCACGTTCCGGTCGTCCAGGGCTGCGTCGATCTCGTCCAGCATACAGAAGGGCGTAGGACGGACCTTCAGAATGGCAAAGTACAGGGCGATGGCCACGAAGGCCTTCTCTCCGCCGGACAGCAGGGTGATGGTTTTCAGCTGCTTGCCGGGAGGCTGGACCTTGATTTCAATGCCGCAGGCCAGGGGATCGTTGGGATCCTCCAGCTCCAGGGAAGCCCGTCCGCCGCCGAACATCTCCACAAAGGTCTCGCCGAAATAGCGGTTAATCCGCGTAAACTCGCCCACGAAAATCTCGGTCATCTGCTTGGTGATGTCCCGGATGATGCCCTCCAGATCCCGCTTGGACTGCAGCACGTCGTCCCGCTGGCCGGAGAGGTAGGTGTAGCGTTCATTGACCCGCTCGAATTCCTCAATGGCTCCCAGGTTCGGGGTGCCGAGGCCGTGAAGCTTCCGGCGCAGCTCCGCCGCCTTGCGATTGGCCGCGGCCACGGATTCCAGAACGGCTGCCTGGGCCGGCGCGGTGGAGGGCGTCAGCTCGTAGGTATCCCAGAGCTTGTCCACAATCTGCTTCTCTTCCAGATGAGAAGTATTTTTCTTCGCCTCGAGACGGGCGCATTCCCGTTCCAGATCGATGATGTCCTTATTCTTCTGCTGGGCGTCCCGGTCGGCAGCGGTGCGCTGGGCTTCCAGCTCGTTCCGGTGGTCCAGGGCCTCCCGATGGGCCGTGCGCAGAACCTCGGTTTTGGCTGTCTGATCGCTGAGCGCATTTCTATTTTCCGCAATCCGCTCCTCCAGGGTCCGCATCTGGACCTCCAGATCATCAATCAGCTCCTGCTTCTGGCTCCGGTCTCCCTCCATCGCCGCTGCCAGCTCTTCCAGACGGCGCAGATTCTCCATGGCGGTAAGCTTTTCGGCGTTCAGCCCGGCTACAGCCATTTTCTTTTCGGTAAGCTCGTCGGTCAGACCGCTTCCCTCCTGGCTCAGGGCGTTCTGGTCCACGGAAAGGGCGTCGATGGAAGCGTTCAGTTCGGTCTCCCTGGCCTCCAGGGTCTCACAGTCCCGCTTCAAGGCGTCCCGACGGCGTTCGTCGGTGCCAATCCGGGCGGCAAGGCCGTCGATTTCCCGCTGATTGCCGGCGCCCGCCTGGCAAATGGCGTCATAGAGTACGCTGTATTGCTTTTCCTCGCCCTCCAGGCGCAGAATCTGATCCTCAAATTCACGCAGCTTCCCCTGGATCGTGGTCTGCTCAAAGCCCACCAGGTCCCGCTGCCGGTTGGCCTCGGCGCTCTGCCGGGCCAAATCCTCTTTCTGGGCGGACAGCTTGGTGATTTGAGCTTCCAGACGGCTGATCTCATTGGCCCGGGAAAGCACGCCCGCGGACTTGCTGACGCTGCCGCCGGTCATGGAGCCGCCGGCGTTCATGACCTGGCCGTCCAGGGTGACGATTTTGAAGCGGTTCTTGAAGCGGCGGGCCATGGCGATGGCGTCGTCCAGGGTTTCCGTGATGACGGTACGCCCCAGGAGGTTTTCCACCACCGGGCGGTAGCGATCCTCGCAGCGGACCAGGGCGGAAGCAATCCCTACAAAGCCCCGGCAGTCCTCCACGCCCTTTTCCTGGAGGGCACGGCTCTCCATGGCGGAAATGGGCAGGAAGGTAGCCCGGCCCACGTCCCGCAGCTTGAGCTGCTGAATGGCCTGCTTGGCATCCTCCTCGGCGGAGACCACCACGTGCTGCATGGCGCTGCCAAGAGCAATCTCCATTGCCACGGAGAAGCGATCATCCGTTTGAATCAGGCGGGAGACAGGTCCGTGGATATTCCGCAGACTGCCGGCCTCCGCCTGCTGCATTACAAATTTGACGGCCTTGGAAAAGCCCTCATATTCCCGTTCCATCTCCCGGAAGAGATGCAGCCGGGAATTGGCGGTGTCCAACCGGACCCCGCAGTCCTGCAGCTCCTGCCGAAGCTGCTCGGCCTTTTCCTCCCGGGCCTTCTGCCGAAGGGCGTATCCGGCCAGAGAATTTTTGCAGCCCTCCGCCTCTTCTCTGGCCTGGGCTAAAGCCTTGCGGCAGGCGGAAAGCTTTTCCTCAGTTTCCGCTTTTCTGCGCAAGGAGGCATCCCGGTCGGCGCAGAGCTCCCGTTCCCGCTCCCGGCTTCGGTCCAGCGACTCTACCAGAGCGGCAATATCCGCTCGCTTGGCGGCCAGATCGGCCACGCAGGCGGCGTGGCGGTTGCGCAGCTCCAGATAGCTGCGATTCATGCCCTCGGAGGAAGCAGTCAACTCATCCAGCTCTTTGCGAATCTCCGCCAGGCGCAGCTCCAGATCCCGTGTCTCAAGATCGATGGCGCCCAGGCGCTCCCGACGCTCCTGAATCTGGCTCCGCAGGTCGCCGCGGCGGCCGTCCTCATCGGAGAGTTCCTGGCGCAGTCTGGTCAGGTTTTCCGCGGCGTTGCGCTTCTCCCCTTCCAGCACGTCGGTCCGTCCGGCGATACGCTGGAGCTCGGCTTCCGCCTCGGAAATGCGCTCCCGCCGGGTTTCAGTCTCCGCGTCCCGATCCCGGAGCTCCGCGTTCAGGGTCTCGGATCGCCGGTACAGCGCCTCCAGGTTTTCATGCTCCTGGTTCAGAATAAAGGCTGCGGCGTTATAGTCCTCCTCCGCTTTTTTTGCGGCGGCGGCAAGGCTTTCCAGGCTGTGGAGCCAGAGGGCGACCTCCTGCCCCTTGAGCTCGTCCCGCAGGGCCAGATATTTCTTGGCCTTCTCGGACTGCTCCCGCAGAGGACCCACCTGGAGCTCAAGCTCGGAGATCTTGTCGTTAATACGAAGCAGATTATCCTCCGTACGCTCCAGACGGCGCTCTGTCTCCTCCTTGCGGTGGCGATATTTGGAGATGCCCGCCGCTTCCTCGAATATCTCCCGGCGGTCCGTACTCTTGACGGAGAGGATCTCGTCGATCCGTCCCTGGGAAATGTTGGAATAGCCCTCCTTGCCAAGGCCGGTGTCCATGAACAGCTCGTTCACGTCCCGGAGGCGGACGGATTGCTTGTTGATATAGAATTCATTTTCGCCGGACCGATAGAATCGGCGGGTGACCATGACCTCGTCGCTGTCGATGGCGAAATACCGGTCCGCGTTGTCAAAGACCAGGCTCGCTTCCGCAAAGCCCAGCTGGGGCCTTTTGAGCGTGCCGCCAAAGATCACGTCCTCCATCTTGACGCCCCGGAGAGACTTGGAGCTCTGCTCGCCCATGACCCAGCGAATGGCGTCGGAGATATTGGATTTGCCGGAGCCGTTGGGGCCCACAATGGCTGTGATGGCGCCGTCGAACTGGAGCCGGATTTTGTCCGGGAAGCTCTTGAACCCCTGAAGATCAAGTGATTTGAGATACACAGATAGACTCCTACTCATAGAAATTCACTATATTATAGCAGAACCGTAGTTATATTGCAAGCTTGGAATCCGGGATTTTACGGAAAAATTCATAGTTTTTTGCGAGTTCAATTTGATTGTGTCGGTTCCGCTTGATTTGTCCTTTTCACAGCGTTATAATACTGCGGAGATGATTCATTCCACCGCAAGGAGGCAGTCTTCCATGGAGCAGGAAATCAAAGAACGTATGATCGAGGCACGGCGCAGTCTGTCCGCCTGCGCGGAGCTCTCCGGACAAGAGCTGCGGACCCGGGCGTATATCAAGGACTTTTTGCGGGAGCACTGCTCCCTGCAAGTTATCGACCGGGGCTCCTGGCTTTACGCAAAACACGACGAAGGAGCGGAGAAAACCATCGTGGTCCGGGCGGATCACGACGCGGTGCCCACCCCCCATGGTCCCCGGCACCTCTGCGGCCACGACGGCCACACGGCGGCCCTGCTGGGTCTGGCTCTGCTGCTGGAGGGCGTAACCGTCAGAAAGAACGTGATTCTTCTGTTTCAGCACGCCGAGGAGACCGGGGCGGGCGGGGCGGATTGCTGTGAATTGTTCGCCTTGGAGGGGCTAACCGGAGAAAACGCCCGGATCATCGGTTGTCACAACATCCCCGGGGAGCCCCTGGGCACCGTTCTCTTTCGACGGGGAACCTTCGCCTGCGCCTCCTGCGGCCTGGACGTGCATCTGACCGGAAGCCCGACTCACGCGGCCTACCCCGAAAACGGCGTCAATCCCTCCGCCGCTGTGGCCCGCCTAGCCCTGGAGCTTCCCGCCATCGCCGCCCAGACCGCGGAAAAGTACGGATGCATGACCCTGGCCACCGTCGTGGGCATGAAAACCGGCGAGCGGGCCTTCGGCGTAGCCGCCTCGGAGGGCCGCTTATGGGTAACGCTTCGAGCGGAGACAGCGGCCGCTTTCAAGGAGCTGAACACCCGGGCAGACGAAGCGGTGCGAAGCGCGGCGGTCGCGGACGGACTCCGCTTCACAGCAGATCGGGAGGACCTCTTCCCGGCCACGGAAAATGACGACGATCTGCAAGACGCTCTGGAAGCCGCCTGCCGTGTAAACGGACTACCGTACAAATATCTGGACGTCCCCTTCCGCTGGTCCGAGGATTTTGGGCACTACGGGCAGCATATTCCGGCCTGCTTCTTCGGTGTGGGCGCCGGGCTCGATACGCCGCCTTTGCATACGGAGACTTATACCTATCCCGACAAACTGGCGCCAATCACCGCGGAATTGTTCCTGTCTTTTCTGTTTTCTCTCTGATTACAGCAAAAAACAGCCCTCGGGCTGTTTTTGCCGGAATCGGAAACGCCTTACTGTTTATGAACGAACTCGGTAATAACCTTCACGACTCGTTCATCGCTCAGCAGATCTCCTTTGATGCTGCTTTTCCCGTACTGCTTCGCGGATAAAAACAGGATTTCCACTGCTTCGTCGGATTGATAGGACAGCGCCTTTCGGAAGTTTTCCTCGTCAGTGTTGCTGATCACGACCGCCCGCTTTGGAACCTTTTCATAGCGCTCCAACAGATCAGGACGGCCCTGGAACCAGCACTGGCTTCTTTCGTTGAAGATGAAGAAGTTGGAGCAGGGATAATCACAGTAATTGGGAATCACAAAGTACGTCAGATCGCTGCTGGTCACAGCTTCCAAAAGTTCTGCCTCCCTGTCGGAACGGCAGGGGCATTTGTCGCCGGACGAAAAGCACTCGTACCCGCATGCGCCGCAGCCCTGGAGCTGAAAGCAGGAAAAGTCGAACAGGACCGCATCCTCTGACAGACGGTGAATCAGTTTCCCGATTTGGGCGCAGTTCCCATTTGGTCTGGAGCTGAAAGAGAGAATACAGGTACGCATTCCAATCACCTCGTTGAACTGCGGGAGAAAAATCACGAAATGTTGTTCTTCCGCCCCCGCTGGTATCCGTTTCATTTTACCGGAAATCGCGGGCAAAGTCAACGGGTTCTTTCTTCATTGGCCGGGGCGAAGTCTTTTTGTCGTTTATGCGTAAGATCTTGAAATGTTTCTCCTTTCGCTGTATAATTGCAGTATCACTCAAAAGGAGGAGAACGCCATGTCAAAGAAGTTGGGTATAATTGCCTTGATTCTGGCTCTGATTGCCCTGGGCCTGTCTGTGTTTAATCTGATGCGTGTGCCAAAGCAGGCGGAGCAGGAAGCCTACGACGTGCAGTACGTTATCTATCTCGGTACAAACGACAAGGACAGCTATGAGCCCTATGGCACCCCGGAAGCCGTTAAAGCAAAGGTGGACGAGGTTCTGACAAAGCATTTCGAAGGCTTTACCATTCAGGACGCCAACGGAGGCTGGACGAATGAAAACGGAACGGTCGATCACGAATACACCGTGGTGATTCTGCTCAGCGACACCACTGCAGAAAAGGTTCACGCGGCCTCGGATGACCTCATTCGGGCGTTCAATCAGAGTTCTGTCCTCATTCAAGCCAATCGGACGAAAACGGAGTTTTATTCTGGGAGGTAATCCGCTTTTCACCGCGCTGAAGAGATTTTTTACCCCGCCAAAAAAAACAGTTGCATTTTTGCCCCGGCTGTGCTACAATACTCCCTGCATGGGCCTTTAGCTCAGCTGGGAGAGCGCAAGGTTCGCAATCTTGAGGTCAGGGGTTCGATCCCCCTAAGGTCCACCAAAGGGTATGCAGACGAACAACTTCTTTTCCAACGGCGGTTTTGCCGGGAAGGGAATGCTCTGATACCATTACAAAAACGCCATCTTGGAGGAAATCCAAGATGGCGTTTTTGTGCTTACAGCGCATTTCGAGCTTTGCCATACAATATGGGACTTTCCAGCTTTGCCCCACACTATAGGGCAAGCCATCCGATGATAGAATGCAAACACAGTTACGCAGGCAGTTCTTGTACTCCACAAGATGCTAAGTATCTATAAACCGCAACATATTATGCGTCATAGCGTCATAATGCCATACCCTAATGGTCCGATTCTTCGTCGTCTTCCTTCTCGTCCTTGACCTCTCCATAGAAGTTCACGATCACCGAGGTAATCAGGGCAACAACAATGATGCCGTAAATTCCCAGCACGACAGTCAAAAACCGGGAAAAGGGCATGGCAACCGTATAATCGCCAAAGCCGATGGTCGTAACAACTGCAAAGCAGTACCACAGCGCGTCGAGATAGGTTTCAAAACCCGGCTCCATCGCCTTGAAATAGGCAGCGCAGGACACAATCAAAAGCAGCTGCCCAAATAAAATCTGCGTGACATAGGTTTTTCGAATGATTTTCCGCAACGCTTCCGGATTGATCCGGGAAAAGGAAATACCGATGATGTGAAACAATGCTTTTACCGTAATCGGGAAGGAGAAGAACAGAAAGAGGAACATGCCTGCTTCATCGTCGAGAAACAGGAAGCCAAGAAAAACCACGACCAGCAGAATCAGGGCCCCGTTTACGATCATCTTTCGGAGGGTTTTCGGCTGGGCATTCAGGGCGAACACACGGTTTACAATCACAACGCCAAAGAATACGGCAATCGAGATCTGAAGCCGCAGCTGCGTGTCCCGAAGCACAGCGAAGAGCAGCGCGCAAAGCAGATATGCCCCTGCAAAACACAGTTCCTTCGCAAATGCAGCCTTACTGATCTGCCCTTTTTTGAACAATGCCTCAAAAACTCTTGACGCGGCAAGGGCAGCAAGCATCAGGATACCGTTCCACATCAAAACCGTTTTGGACGCATCCAGAGAAATCTGCAGGCTGAGCATAAGACCGACTACCGTACATGCCGTGTCGGCATACTGAAAAAAATGTCTCCGTTTTACCGATGTAAATTGTTTCATCTTGTTCACCAAACCTATAACGTCCTTTGCCTGCCTGGAGAAAACCGCGTTACCAGCTGCTCATCATTATTCCGCGAAGAATCTGAAACACGCCTTCGAAATAGACGTAGACGATCAGTGCCATGCCGAACAGGGGAACAAACATGTCCACCATGGTCTTCTCATAACGCTTGGAGAAAGAGATCAGCAGGGAAAACGGGGCAAGGAACAGAAGCATGGTCGCGTCCCCGAAGCCGCAGGCCTTAACCGTGTTTACCGCCGCTGTAAGGGGCTCCACTTCCCCGCCGGCCGGGAACGTGCCGACGATTGCGTGGGGAAGAACACGCTCCAGCAGGATGTCAAGAAGCGCCGCAACAATCATCAAGCCCATCAATGCAAGAGAAAACCGCTGCGTATTCACATATTTGCGGAGCGATTCCTCGCTCTGCTCTGTGGTCTCTCCCTTTTGTTCATATTGGCATTCCCGAAACTTAATCATCAAAACCAAACCCACAAACAGCACAAACATCATGGGTGGCTTGGTGGGCAGCAGCGGGAACAGGTAAACCGGCATGATGATGCGCCCCATGCTGGAAAGCGCCTTCAAAAGGATGCCCGCAGCCTCGTAAAGAACTGGCAGCACAGCAAGGGCCCGGAAGTATCGAAGCTTTTTCCCCCGGAACAGTCCAGGCTGCCCCAGAACGAAGTAGCTGAAGGCGGTGCAGAGGGACAGATCCAGAAACACGTTAAATGCGATGAATCCGGAAGGTGAAAAGCTGCGCAAGAGTGATTCCAGATTCTCTCGGGGGAAGGTCCCCGCCGACGCGGCAGCGTTCATAAGCCCGGAAAGGTAGTGCTCCACCACGAAGAAATATGCGAAGAAGAAAGCGGCGCAGAATCCGGCGTACATTGCAAGCAGACTTGTATATTTTTTGCTGC
The DNA here is from genome assembly GCA_016282135.1 of Oscillospiraceae bacterium. Lineage (GTDB taxonomy): Bacteria > Bacillota > Clostridia > Oscillospirales > Oscillospiraceae > JAFRPC01. The sequence goes on along the minus strand of JAEEKA010000108.1, from coordinate 25,646 downwards.
CGTTCAGAATCACCGCAAAATTAGCCAGTAAAAACAGCGGAACTGCTATCACACCAAGCTCATAGCACAGCGTAGACCATTTTTCGTAGTTTCCAACAGGCAGGCCCAAAAAAGAGGCCAATTCCAGCACGACGCTGACCTGTGAAACCGCGATAAACAACCAGCCAAGGATTCGCAGATGCCGATAGGAAAGCGGCGCGCGGGATTTCTCATTCAACAGCGCAGAAACATTCTTCCCGATTGGGCGCATTTCACTCCCACCTTTCCGTATTTTCACAGCTTATCTGATGGTGCGGAAAGAAACCACTTTACAGTAATATTATACAGCTTAACGGAACACTTTGCAATTGTTTTCTTGGTTTCCTCCCTTTTCACACTAAAATACAATTAAATTCTTTCATTGAATTTTGCTGCGCTGCACACAGCCTTTTCAGCGTAAAGCGCTGAAAAGCCGTCTCATACAGACTTCGACGCGCCGTTGGCGCTATAAAATGCTTTTAAAGCATTTTAACGAAGTCTAGTATCAGGTTCCGAAACCGGACAGGACCACCGGTATACGCATTTTTTGCGGAATGCGCATTGGATCGGTGCAAAGACCGGCCTCCGCAAAAAGCGGAGGCCGGTCCGAATCGTATTTGGGCAATCAGCTTTGCAGCGCTTTCCAGAGGAAGGTCACTGTTTCCGCCCGGGAGCAGGTCTTGTTGGGAGAGAATTTCCCGTCGCCCGTACCGCCGGTGATGCCGTTCTCCACGGCCCAGAGGACCGCCTTGTAATAGTAGTGCTTTTCCTTCACGTCCAGGAAGGGATTGTCCGTGGACTCCGGTTCGGGATCCCCCAGAGCGTGCCAGAGGTAGGTCATAATCTGGCAGCGGGTGCAGGGATCCTTCGGGGAGAACTGATCCGGGCCGGTACCGGCTGTGATGCCGTTCTGCACCGCCCAGAGGACAGCCTTGTAGTAATAATCCTTCGGCTTCACGTCGGTGAAGGGGTTCTCCCCTTCCGCAGGCTCCGGGTCCCCCAGGGCGTGCCACAGATAGGTCACGATCTGGGCCCGGGTGCAGGTGGTCTTGGGCGAGAACTTTCCCTCGCCGGTGCCGGAGGTAATCTGAGGCGCATGGTAGTAGGCCCAGAGCACCGCGTCGTAGTACCACTGCCCCTCCTTCACATCTGTAAAGGGATTGGCCGGCTTCTCCGCCCCGTCCAGCCGGTAGAAATTGAACAGGTAGGCGCCAGTGTCCTTGACGCCATAGGTGGTGAATTTGCCGCCATAGTATTCCAGAGCCTGATTGTGGCTGCCGTTGTAGGCCGCGCCCACGTTCATCACATGGAAGCCGCCGGGAACGGGGCCCAGGGTCCAAAGGCTACAATTGTTGTCGGCAGGCTCGTCGGTGAGCAGAAGGCCGTTGCCCGTGGGCTGGGAAGTCAGGTGCTTGCCGTCCTCGGTGACGAAGTCGATCCGGCCCTGGCTGTCAACTATGGCAGTGACGATCAGGGTATGCTCCGCGGCTGGCAGAATCAGGAAATCGCCGGAAACGGTATTCGTGACGCCGCCCAGGCCGCCGCTGTTCTCGGTGTCGCCCACACAGAGATTTTCATCGTTGAAGTAAATCACATAGGGGCCTTCATCCCCCAGCTCGCCCACCCATTTGGCGGTCTCCACAACCTTGTAGAGGCTGAACAGGTACTTCTCATTGTCCTGGACTCCATAGGTGGTGAAGCCGGAGTACCACTCCAGGGCCTGATTGTGATTGCCGTTGTAGGCCGCGCCCACGTTCATGATATGGTAGCCGCCCTCTGCGGGGACGAGACTCCACAGGGCCAGCTCCGAAGCGCCGTCCTGTGAGAAGCCCAGGCTGTTGCCGGTCTCCCCCGCCGTCAGATAACCCTTCTCGCTTTGCAGAGAGAAATAGCCGGATCCGCCGTCCGCGATTGCCACCGTGAAGACGGCGGCACTCATGTCGAAGGCGATATAGTCCCGGAAGGAAGTGGTTTCCACCGCGCTGAGACGGCGATCGTCCTCGGCGGGATCCAGTCCCACCACGGTGCCCTCGGCATTGTAGTAAAGCACAATCCGGTCCCCCGCGTTCAGCGCCTCAGCGGTGGTTTTTTCCGCCGCAAGGTCACCCATCAGCTCCGTGGGGGCGGTGGGGTCGCCGCTGTAGTCCAGCTTCCAGGTCCAGGTGAAGGGCTCGGTGCTGATTTCGCCCATGTCCCGGATGTACTCCAAAAGGACCTCCTGGACGTTGCCGCCGGCCAGGTCGTCGTTCTGGTTCCAGACGGAATCCTCGGTGGTGAAGGCGCCGAAGCCGCAGCCGGGATTGCCCAGGTGATAGGAGTTGCAGGCCACCACATAGGTCTTATCCAGGGCGAACTCCCGGCCGTTGGAGAAGCCCTCGATGACGGCCCGGCTGCCCTCGGGCTGGTACATGTCATAGCTGAAATTCAGGCCGCCGAAGACGGGGTTTGTGAAGTCCTCGCCGATGGTGGAATAGACCACCTCGCCGCCCCGGACCGTAGCCTTGAGGCGGGTGGCAGCGTTCTGCTCCAGCACGTCCTTGATCTGCTGACCGGTCAGGGGCAGAAGATAGAGCACGTTGTTGTCGTACTTGTACATCTGCACGATGGTCTTCATGGTGATCTCGCCGGGTTTGACGAAGTAATTGTTGGTGGTGACGGCGGAGGTGGCGGACAGATCCACTTCGATATGATCCAGACCGGTGGCCTCATAGAGGGCGGCTTTTTTCTCTTCCGTGTCATACTTGTCCGCCATGTACTTGGAGCCGTAGTCGATCTGGGCGCAGTTGATGAGGTCCATGGTGTCGGTCTGCTGCAGGAAATAGTTGTGGGAGGTATCCCACTCGCCTACGGCGGTACCGGCAGGCTGGTTCACATATTCGACGGCCATATCCGCGTAGGGCTGGATCTTGGCCTTCAGGGTCTCGTCCACGCCAAACTGGGACAGGTTGAGATTTTTGCTTTCCTTCAGGGTATACTGCAGCTTGCCGTCGCTGCCTTCGGTAAAGGTGAAGATACTCTGGGTCAGTTGGGTTCCGCCGCCGTTCACCACCAGCACCGGATCGCCGTTCTTGTCCGGCAGGAAGGAGTTGGAGTAGCTGTTGGAGTGGTCGTGACCGGCGATCACCATATCGATGCCCTCGCACTCGGCAATCAGGCGAGTGACCTGGCCCTCGGTATTCTGGCCAAAGACCAGTTCACCGGAAGCGGAGCCGGTGCCGGAGTGGTAGGAGACGATGATGAACTCGCAGCCCTCGGCCCGCATCATGGGAATATAGCGCTGGGCCTCCCAGGCCATAGAGCGCTGGGGATTATCCGGATGGGCAAAGACGATGCCGGGATAGTTGGCGGGCACGTCCCAGCGGGTGCAGTCGGTGTTCTCAAAGCCCAGAACGCCGATCTTGTGGGTAACACCGTTCAGCTCAAAGGTCTTGATCAGGTAGGGGGTGAAGACGTTTTCCCCGCTCTCATGAACGCCGTCTATGCCGTCGTAGTAGAGGTTGGCGGTGATGATGGGGACGCCTCGGGAGGCCAGATAGTCATAGGCCTTGCTCATGGTGGTCCAGGGGTAGTTGAACTCATGGTTGCCCAGGACAGAAACGTCGTAGCCGATATCCCCCAGACAGAGGGCCATGGCGGGAGGCAGGTCGCTCTCGCCGGAGGTAATCTTGCCCAACTGCACCACGGAGACCGGGGTGCCCTGGTAGAGGTCGCCGTTGTCGATGAGCAGCAGGTTCCCGCCGAAGCTCTCCCGGTACTGGCTCACCCCGGTGGAAACCCGGAGCATATTGTTGAACTCCGTGCCGTCGGTCAGCACGTTTTGATCCCAGCACTTGCCGTGCATGTCCGTGGTGGAGAGCACCACGAAGTCCACGGAATCCGAAGACTCCGCAAAAGCCGCGCCCGGCAGAAGGCCCAGGAGCATGACCAGCGCCAGAAGGATGGAAAGCAGTTTTCTCATAGCTTGATTCTCCCTTTCTGTAAATTGTTGACAGTCGTATTATACAGGTCGGCGCCCCCAATTGCAAGACGAGATTCCGTTTTCATCGCCCGGGCGGAAACACATCTTGAAATGCGGCAGGGACCATGGTATGATAAGAGTATACGTATACTATTCGCCCTTTGGAGAGGAGGTCCCTATGCTGAGTCGTATTTTGAGTCTGTTGATCGGCTATCTCTTCGGCTGTTTTTTGACGGCGGAAGTGGTGGCACGGAAATTTGCCGGAAAGCCCGCTTCGGAGCTGGGTGAGACCGGGAACCCCGGAATGGCAAACATTATGGCCTCCCTGGGCTTCTGGCCCGGGATCATCACCCTGCTGGGCGATCTGGTCAAGTGTCTGGCCGCTATGACGCTTTCCTACGTTCTGTTTCACAAGAGCGGCTGGATCATCACCATGTACGCCGGCCTGGGCTGCACCCTGGGCCACGATTTCCCCTTCTGGCGGGGCTTCCGGGGCGGCAAGGGCGTGGCCACCTCCTCCACGGTTATCGTGATTAACGACTTTCTCTGGGGCCTGCTGGCAAACGTCGCCGGGATGCTGGTAACCTTCACCACCCAGTTCCTCTGCATCGCCGGGCCGGTGATTCCCCTCTTCTTCACCCTGTTTATGTTCATCCAGGGCGATGTGGAAGCCGGAATTTTGTCGATTGTGTTTTCTCTGCTGGCCCTGTACTGCCACAGCCCATCCATCCTCGGGATCTTTTCCGGGAAAACAAGCAAAACGGACGTGCTGGGCGCTCTGCTGAAAAAATCAAAGAAACGTTGAGGTATCACAAATGCGTCAATTATTGGAACAAACAATCAACCGGCTCTCCGCCGGGCAGCGGGTAATCTGGTGCGTTGTCCTCTTCGCCCAGGGCTCCACCCCCCGGGGCGTCGGCGCGCGGATGGCGGTCTTTGAAAACGGCGAAGCTCTCGGCACCGTGGGCGGCGGCGCGGTGGAGCTCCAGGCCATCCAATTTGCCAGAACCCTGTCCGAATGCGAAAAGGCTCTGGTCCGGGAATATGATCTTTTCAGCGGCGGGTCCGACGCCACGGGCATGATCTGCGGCGGCGTCGTCCGCATCGGCTTCTTCCCGCTCTGCCCCGGAAATCCCGGGCTGATGGAAACCCTGAATCAGTTGGCGGAGGCGTTGGAACAGTCTCAGGACCGCTGGCTGGAGTCCGTCATCCGGTCCGACGGGTCGTTCGCGCTGAATCTTCTGGCTGACACGAACCTGCACAGCGAGACTCCCCGGCTGCCCCGGACTCCCACCCTGCTGGAGAAGGACGGCTGCCTGCGGCTGTTGGAACCCATCAGCCGGAATTACATGGTCTATCTCTTCGGCGGCGGCCACGTTGCACGGGCGCTGACGCCGATTCTGACAGGGCTTGGCTTCCCCGTGACGGTCTACGATCCCAGGCCGGAGTTTGCCCGGGACGATCGCTGCCCCGGGGCAAAGGCGGTCCTGGGCGACTTTGAAAACATCTCCGGCCGAATCACCCTCACAAGCCGGGATTACGCCGTGGTCATGACCCCGGAGCATGTTATGGATCTGACCGTCCTGCGGCAGGTGCTGCGTTCCCCCGCCACCTACATTGGCTGCATCGGCAGCAGGCGAAAAACAGCTTATGTAAACCAAATCTTACAGGAGGAGGGCTTCTCCCCGGCGGATATCGCCCGGATCCACGCCCCTATCGGCCTGCAAATCAAGGCCAAAACCCCGGAGGAAATCGCAATATCTATCGCGGCGGAAATGATTCTCCACCGGGCGGGCGGATAACAGACATGGCGTCAGGAGTCGGACTCTCCGGTCCGACTCCTTTTTTCGACGAATTCCCTGTCAAAAATTCGGATTTCCTATTGATAAATCGGACAAAAGTGGCTATAATAGCGGAAACACGTGAAACAGAGGTGATTCTTTTGCCTGGAATCAAATATCTCACCCGTGTTGTCCGGGGTATGAGCTTTGGGAAAATGAACAATCTGCTGAACGTTGTGAAGCAGAAAAGCGGCCACAGCAAGCTTCGCACCGCCTGCGACATGGTGATTTGCGGATTCAAATACGGTGCGGGTTACTATGACTACACCGCTTTCGGCTTTTACGATATGAACGGCAAGCAGCGTGACACCTATGTCACCCGGGTCCGCAACAAGAAGATCTGCGAGATTATGAACAAACCCGGCTTTGGAGACCTGTTTGACGACAAGCTGCAGTTTAACGTCAAGTTTGAAAAATTCCTGCATCGGAGAGTGCTGGACGCTTCCAAGGCCACGGAGGCCGATTTAGAAGACTTTTTGAAGGATCAGACCTATATCTTTGCCAAGCCCAACCGCGGCATCGGCGGACACGGCATCGAAAAGCTGGCGGTGGCAGACTTGCCTACCCCGGCGGCCTTTCTGGACTACGTAAAGTCCAAAAACCTGCTGGTGCTGGAGCAGGAACTGATCCAGCACTCGGATATGGCCCGGCCTCATCCCCAGTCGGTAAACACCATGCGAATTGTCACGGATCGGGTAGGCGACACGGTCCACCTGGCATATATCACGTTAAAGTTCGGACGCGGCGACAGCTTTTGCGACAATTCCGGTCAGAACGGCGTTATGGTTCGGGTGGATCCCAAATCCGGCAAAATCGTTTCTGACGCCACGGACGACTATTACAACATCTTTGATAAGCACCCGGACACAGGCATCATATTCAAAGGCTATCAGGTTCCCATGGTCCATGAGGCAGTCGCCCTGGCGAAGGAGGCCGCCATGGTAGTCCCGGAGATCGGGCATGTGGGCTGGGACGTTGCCGTTACCCCGGACGGGCCCGCGCTGATCGAAGGCAACGATTATCCCGGCTCCGATATGGGACAGTTGGCCCCCCACTACCCGGAAAAGCACGGCCTTTGGCCCTTCTACAAATCCATATTGAACCTGAAATAGAAGAAAAAACATGAGCGAAGAACTGAAGCCCAATCAGGGCAAAAACGAGATCATAGAAGTCGATGGGGTCCAGTATCGCAGACTGCCTATCGTCACCCACCTGATTACCGACAAGGACAATATCTGCGATGTGGCAGAGCAGTACGGCAAGCCCGTGCTCTCCGAGCCCGACGACGTTCTGTTTATTTCCGAAAAGTGCGTGGCCTGCACCCAGAAGCGGGCCATTCCTCTGGAGGACATCCATCCCCGGAAGTTGGCAGTCAAGCTCAGCAAGCACGTCACCAAAACCCCCCACGGCATCGGCCTTGGAATGCCGGAGACCATGGAAATGGCACTGCGGGAATCGGGTACCCCCCGTATTCTCTTTGCCGCGGCGGTTTCCGTCATTGGCAAAAAAATATTCCACAAAAAAGGCTGGTTCTATTCCGTGGTCGGATATCGTGCCAAATCCATTGATGGCCCCTGTCACAATACCATCCCTCCTTACAACCACTATGTTGTTCTTGGCCCCCTGAAACCGGACAAGGTGGCAAAAGAGATTGCCGAGCGGATCGGCTATGACGTCTGCATTGTGGACATCAACGATCTTGAAGGCGAGATTTTGGGTGCCTCCAATAAACGCTTGGATAAGAAGCTTTACGCACGGATTCTCAAGGACAATCCCCTGGGCCAGGACGATCAGCAGACCCCCATGGGCGTCATTCGCCGAGTCAAAGCGTAAACAGACAAACAAAAACTGCATTTTAACCTGTTGCAATCTTGCGGGGAACGTGCTATAATACAGCGCATATTCCCCGCAAAATATATTACAGAAAGCTGGAATGAAAATGGAATCCTTACTCACTCTTCGGGAGCTCTATCGCAACACCGACGCCTATGCGGGCAAAACCGTGAATCTGGGCGGCTGGGTACGAAACCGCAGAGCCTCCAAGGCCTTCGGCTTCCTCATGCTCTCCGACGGGACCTATTTCCAGCCTGTTCAGGTGGTCATCACCGATCAGATGGAGGGTTTCGCCGAGATCTCCAAGATCAATATCGGCGCCGCGCTGATCGTGGAGGGCACCTTGGAGTTGACCCCCGACGCCAAACAGCCCTTTGAGATTCAAGCCTCCAAGGTGACGGTGGAGGGGCCCTCTACCCCAGACTTCCCCATTCAGCCCAAGCGGCACACCCTGGAGTATCTGCGCACCGTGACCCACCTGCGCCCCAGAACCAACACCTTCCAGGCCGTGTTCCGCGTGCGGAGCCTGATTGCCTACGCCATCCACAAGTTCTTCCAGGAGCGGGACTTTGTTTATGTCCACACGCCCCTGATTACTGGCTCCGACTGCGAGGGCGCGGGCGAAATGTTCCAGGTCACCACCCTGGATATCAACAACCCGCCCCGGCTGGAGGACGGCTCCGTGGACTACTCCAAGGACTTCTTCAACAAGCCCACCAACCTGACTGTCTCCGGCCAGCTCAACGGCGAAACCTTCGCCATGGCTTTCCGCAACATCTACACCTTTGGCCCCACCTTCCGGGCCGAGAACTCCAACACCACCCGGCACGCCGCCGAGTTCTGGATGATTGAGCCGGAAATTGCTTTTGCTGATTTGCAGGATGACATGCAGCTGGCAGAAGATATGCTGAAATACATCATTTCCTATGTGCTGGAAAACGCCCCCGAGGAAATGGAGTTCTTCAACTCCTTTGTGGACAAGGACCTTCTGGAGCGGCTGCATCACGTTCTCAACAGCGACTTTGGCCGGGTGACCTACACCGAGGCCATCAAGCTGCTGGAACCCCACAACGAGCAGTTCGACTACCCCGTCCACTGGGGCAGCGACCTGCAGACCGAGCACGAGCGCTATCTGACCGAGGAGATTTTCAAGCGTCCCGTCTTCGTCACCGATTATCCCAAGGAGATTAAGAGCTTCTATATGAAGCTGAACCCCGACGGAAAGACCGTGGCCGCTATGGACTGCCTGGTCCCCGGCATCGGCGAGATCATCGGCGGAAGTCAGCGTGAAGACGACTACGGCAAGCTGCTCTCCCGCATTGAGGAACTGGGCATGAAGAAGGAGCTCTACGACTTCTACCTGGATCTTCGGAAGTACGGTTCCGCCCGGCACGCGGGCTTCGGCCTGGGCTTTGAGCGCTGCGTCATGTACCTCACCGGCATGGGCAACATCCGGGACGTGCTCCCCTTCCCCCGCACCGTCAACAACTGCGAACTGTAATTTACCGCACAAAAAATCACCCGCGGCCTTCTGACCGCGGGTGTTTTTTCTGTCAGAACAAATGCGTTGCAGAGAAGATCAGTTTTCCTCTTTGTCCAGGAACTTCCAGATCAGAGCAGCCAGCACGCCGCCCACCAGGGGAGCCAGGATGAAGACCCAGATCTGCTCAAAAGCTTTGCCGCCGGCAAAGAGAGCGGGCCCCAGGGAACGTGCAGGGTTCACGCTGGTACCGGTAAGGGCAATGCCCAGCAGATGCACCAGGGTCAGCGCGCCGCCGATGACGAGACCGGCAACCTTGCTGAAGGACTCCCGGGAGGTAACGCCCAGAATGGTCAGGACAAAGATGCAGGTCAGAACCACTTCCACCAGGAAGCCGGCACCAACTTTGCCGTCGGCAACCGCATTTGCCCCAAAGCCGCAGTCAAAGCCGAAGATCACACCCAGCATAGCAGCACCGGCGATAGCGCCGAGCACCTGGGCGATGACGTAGCCAAGGAAATCCTTGACGTTCATTTTCTTGCTGACCAGCATGGCGATAGACACCGCGGGGTTGATGTGGCAGCCGGAGATATTGCCGATGGAGTAAGCCATGGCCACGATCACCAGGCCGAAGGCGGCAGCCACCGCGAGATAGCCGCCGGGCACGTCGCAGCCGATGGCAACGGCGGTGCCGCAGGCCACCAGGACCAGAACGAAGGTGCCAATGAATTCCGCAACGTACTTTCTCAGATCTCTCATAGATATGCCTCCTCTTTCAGATCAGAAGCGATCGCTCCTGTCAGAATGATTATACCGCACGCGGCCGTTCTATGCAAGTACTTCTGTAAAAAAATACGCACTTGACAAGAAAAACAATTGCCTGTATATTATCTTGTGTACAATCTAATTGCAGAAAGGATCACAGATATGGATTACTCCTACAGAACAAACGGCGTCTGCTCCGTGCAGATCAACTTTAACCTGAACGACGATGTGGTCACCGACGTAGAATTCATAGGCGGCTGCAACGGCAACCTGAAGGCTATCAGCAAGCTGGTCAACGGCATGACCGTGGATCAGATTGAAGGCTATCTCAAGGGCAACACCTGCGGCTACAAGCCCACCTCCTGCGCCGATCAGCTGGCCATTGCGGTCCGCCAAGCCTATAACCAAGCCCATGCGTGAGCCTATGGAGCAGGACCACTACGCCGGATTGCTGCTGGAAAACCAGCTCTGCTTCCCGCTCTACGCCGCCAGCCGGGAGATTATCCGACTCTACCGACCCTACCTGGAGGCTTTGGATCTGACCTACACCCAGTATATCACTATGATGGTCATCTGGGAGGAACGGGAAATCAGCGTGAAGCAATTAGGCGGGCGGCTGTACCTGGACAGCGGCACCCTGACTCCTCTGCTGAAAAGCCTGGAAGCCAAGGGCTATGTGACCCGAACCCGCAGCGAAGCCGACGAACGGGTGGTGCTGGTGCGCCTGACCGACACAGGACTGGCCCTCCGGGAGCGGGCGCTGAGCGTTCCTGCGGGAATGCGGGCCTGCCTCCGCCTCACCGATGCGGAAGCAGCCACCCTCTACAAGCTGCTATACAAGCTGCTCACAAGTGAAACGGGAAACTGAACGAAAAAACGCTGTGCGCGATGCACAGCGTTTTTTCGTATCTGATTCAGCGGCGGAGAAGCGGAGAATCCGCCTTCTTGCTTTTCTGTTTCCGGCGCTCCTTCTCCTTGCGGAGGAAGAGAACCATATACACAGCATAGAAGCCGCCCACCGCCACAGTGGTGCCGATCATGCTCTCGTCGCCGGTCACCGCAGCCATCACGGCGGCCAGCACCAGCAGGACGCCCACAAACACAGCGACAAAGCGCTGATAACCCGGACTGCGCATAACTCAGGCCGGCAGGAAGCCAGTCATGGCCTCCTTGAACTGCGCCATCAGGGCGTTGGCCTCGTCCCAGGTCCTGCCCACGGCGGTATAGTACAGCTTGATCTTGGGCTCGGTGCCGGAGGGCCGGAAGATGATTTTCCCCTTCTCCCCCAGCTCCAGGATGAAGACGTTGGACCGGGGCAGGCCGGTTTCCTCTTCCCTGCCGCATTCGAGGCACTTGCGCAGGCCGCTCAGGTAGTCCACCGTGGCGGTCACCTTGCAGCCTGCAACCTCTGCCGGGCTGTTCTCCCGGATGTTGGTCATGAAGGCCTTGGAGACCTCATTGGCCGTGATGCCCTGGAGCTCCACGCTCTGCACGTACGCGGCGTAGCAGCCGAACTGCTCGTAAAGCCTGTCCATATAGTCAGCCAGGTTCATGCCGTTCCCCTTGGCCCAAGCCGCGGCCTCGCAGACCAGCATCGTCGCCACCACGGCGTCCTTATCCCGGGCGTAGCTGCCCTTGAGATAGCCGCAGCTCTCCTCAAAGCCAAAGACAAAGCGGTCCTCCCGGCCCAGCTCCTCCAAGCGGAGGATCTCTCCGCCGATGTACTTGAAGCCGGTCAGGACGTTAAACATCTTCACGTTGTAGTGCTGGGCGATCCGGTCCGCCAGGGGTGTGGAGACGATGGACTTGATGGCCTCAGCCTCCGGGGGCAGATCCGCCCGCTCCCTGCGGGTGCGGAGAATGTAGTCCAGCAGAACGCAGCCCAGCTCGTTGCCGCTGAGCTTGCGGAACTCCCCGCCCACGGGAACAGCCACCGCTACCCGGTCCGCGTCGGGATCCGTGCCGATAATCAGGTCAGGATGGACCGTCCGGGCCAGCTTATAGCTCTCGTCCAGAGCGGCGTCCGTCTCGGGGTTGGGATAGGTGCAGGTTTTGAAATCGCCGTCGGGCTTTTCCTGAATGCTGACAATGTCAGCCTTGACGCCGATGCGACGGAAAAGCTCCCGGACCGGCTTATTGCCGGTGCCGCAGAGGGGGGTGTAGACCACGTGGAGGCCGGAACGCTTTACCCGCTCCAGATCCAGCCCCTCCGCCATGACACGGTCGCAGTAGGCAGTCCAAAGGGATTGGGGAATGTCCCGAATGCGTCCTTCGGTCTTAAGCGCGTCGAAGCTCTTTTCCGGCAGGACGAAATAGGGCGTGTTTTGAATCTCCCGATAGACAATGGCCGCGGGCTCGTCAGTCATCTGGCAGCCGTCGGCGCCGTAGCACTTAATGCCGTTGTAGACTCCGGCGTTGTGGGATGCGGTAACCATAATGCCCACGCCGCAGTGAAGCTCCCGCACCGCGTAGGAGAGCATGGGGGTGGGGGCCAGCTCGTGGTAGATGTGGACCAGGATGCCGGTTTCCGCCAGGGCAGCGGCACAGATTTCCGCATAAAGCCGGGAATTGTGGCGGCTGTCATAGCCGATGGCGCAGACCTTGGGCAGATCGGTGCCGTTCAGCCACTTGGCGATGCCCTGGGCGGTACGACGCACGGTAAACTCATTCAGGCGGTTGCAGCCGAGGCCCATAATGCCCCGGATGCCCGCGGTGCCGAAGGCCAGCTCCGCGCCGAAGCAGCCCTTCAAGGCCAGATCGCTGCCCTCCATGGCCTGAAGCATATCACGATAGGAGACAGGGGCGTTCTCCAGCCAGTAACGGTACTGTGTCTGATAGTCCATAGTGTCCTCCCGTTTCGTTCCTGATTTAATTGGGGTTTTCGGATGCAGGGGACGGTTTATCTTCTGTCCATCATGGGGCCGGGCTTGTTGTTCTTATTCTGGGAACCAACCAGGGCGTTGAACTTTGCCCGGGATTCCCGGACTTCGTTCAGGGCCTCGGAAATGGCCTGCTCGGTCTGCCGCAGGGCGTCGTCCACGTACTTGTTGGTTACGCCCTTGAGCTCGCGGATCCGATTCTGAGCGGCCAGGACCGTAGCGTCGGCCTCGTCCTTGGCGGCCTTCACCGTAGCCTCCGCCTGCTCCTTGGCGGCCTTCATCATGGCGTTGGCTTCCTCCTGGGCCTGCTTGTAGATTTCATTCTCGGCAACCAGCTGGCGGGCCTGGCCCTGGGCCTGCTTGAGGATGTTCTCGGCCTCGCGCTTGGCGTTGTTGATGACCTCGCTGCGGGATTCCACGATGGTCTTGGCCTGCTTGAGCTCACCGGGGAGCATGTTGCTGATCTCGTCCAGCCGGTCGAGAACGCGGTCCCGCTCCACGATGCACTTGTCGGAGCTCAGGGGTACGCTCCGGGCGTCCTGTATCATTTCGTACAGCGCGCTGATGATCTCTTCGATCCCGTGTTCATTCATGGTTGATTCCTCCTGTTTCTGTTTCAGACAAGACTTCCGCCCGATAGACAGTGATTCCCGTTTTGCCGTAGCGATATTCCTTTGTCCGGGAAAACCCGGCGAATTCGCCAGGCAGGGCCTTATCCGCTGGTCTTTCGCATATTATTATACCACCGGATTTCAAGATGTCAATTTCCGAAATCCGTTTTAAGGCGTTTTCCAGGAATTTCTCCCGGTAGGGCGGGTCCAGAAAAATCAGGTCAAACCGGCCCTTTGCCCGGTTGAGGTACTCCATATAGTCCGCGCAGACCACCTCTGCCCGATCCGCCAGCCGGGTCCGGTCCAGATTCTGCCGGATGATCGAAACCGAGTCCTTGCTCTGGTCCACGATGACGGCCTCCGCAGCGCCCCGGCTCAGTGCTTCGATGGCCATTTGGCCGCTGCCGCCGAAGAGGTCCAGGACCCGGCGGCCCTCGATCTCAAATTGAATGATATTGAAAACGGCTTCCTTGACCCGGTCCGCGGTGGGGCGGGTATCCAGCCCGTCCCGGCTCAGCAGCGGAACGGATCGGGCAGTTCCGGCGATGACTCTCATGTGGATTCCTCCTCGTGGAAAAACTGATATACCGCCATTGCGGCGTCCCGGGGCAGAACGGTACCCAGTTCGGCCACCGAGGCCGCGCGAATGGCGGACAGGGTGTGGAAGCGCTTGAGCAGCTCCTCTCGCCGCTTGGCACCGATACCGGGTATTTGCTCCAGGGTACTGCCCTTCACCCGCTTGCTGCGAAGCTTGCGATGGTAGGTAATGGCAAAGCGGTGGGTCTCCTCCTGGATGGACCCAATCAGGGCGAACACGCTCTGCCGGTTGGAAATGCCAATCTCCTCCCCCTCCGGGGTCACCAGGGCCCGGGTCCGGTGGCGGTCGTCCTTTACCATGCCGTAGATGGGAATGGAGATTCCCATGGGGGTCAGCTCATCCAGCACGGCCTTTGCGTGGTTCACGCCCCCGTCGATGAGCAGCAGATCGGGAGCCGTCTCAAAGCCCTTGTCTCCGGCCAGGTAATGGACGAAGCGGCGGCGCAGCACCTGGCGCATGGAGGCGTAGTCGTCCTGAACCTCCAGGCCCTCCAGCTTGAAGTGCCGGTAGCCGGAGCGAAAAGGCTTGCCGTCCTCAAAGACCACCATGGAGGCCACGATATCCGTTCCGGAAATGTTGGAAATGTCGTAGGATTCCATCCGCCGGGGCTGGGCCTCCAGGTTGAGCATCTGCCGCAGCAGCTCCAGGGTGCCCCGGAGCTTTTCCTCCCGGGTCGTGATCCGCTGGGCCTCCTCCAGGGCATTCCGTTGGGCAGCCTCCACCAGGCGGCTGCCGTCCCCCCGCTGGGGTACCCGGATGCGGACCCGCTTATTCAGAGTCTGGCTCAGCAGCTCCTCCAGCAGTTCCGCGTCCTCCATTTCCACGGGCAGCAGAATCTGCTTCGGCGCAGCTCCCCGGCTGAGATAATACTGCTTGGTCAGGGCGGCCACCGCCTCCGCCGAGTCGTCGGCGAGCGGCTGGATCTCGTAGTCCTTGTCCACCAGATTGCCGTCCACATAGTGGAGCACGGCAAAGCAGCCCTTGGCCTCCGTCTGGGCGAAACCAATGGCGTCAGTGTCCGCCATGCGGCCAGCGGTGACCAGCTGCTTTTGGCCCAGGGCCTCGATGGCGTTCATCCGGTCCCGGAGCTGGGCGGCCTTTTCAAATTCCAGAGCCTCGGAGGCTTCCAGCATTTTTTGCCGAAGCTGGTTGGCCACAGGCTTATAGCTGCCGGAGAGCAGGCTCTCCACCTGGGCAATCCGCTCCCGGTATTCCGCCTGGTCCGGAACCCCCCGGCACCAGCCCTCGCAGTTACCCATCTGATAGTTCAGGCAGGGCCGCTCCTTGCCGATCTCCCGGGGAAACTGCTTGCCGCAGCCGGGCAGCTTGAAGGTCAGCCGCAGGGTATCGATGACCTTTTGGGTCAGATAGCGGCCGCCGAAGGGACCGAAATAGCGGGCGCCGTCCTCCAGAACCCTGGAGGCCAGGCTCATGACAGGGTAGGGACGCTCCGTGTCCAGCCGCAGCCAGGGGTAGCCCTTGTCGTCCTTCAGCAGGATGTTGAACTTGGGCATGTGCCGCTTGATGAGGCTGCATTCCAACACCAGGGCCTCAAACTCCGAGGCGGCGATAATCACGTCGAAGTGATCCACCTTGGACACCATGAGCCGGGTCTTGGGGGTATGGGCGGCGGAGTCGATGAAATACTGACTCACCCGGTTTTTCAGCTTCTTGGCCTTGCCCACGTAGATGACCTCGCCCGCCTTGTTCTGCATCAGGTAGACCCCCGGCGAAAGGGGCAAAGAGAGGGCTTTTTCCTTCAATTCGGCCTTCGTCACGGATCTCACCTCCCGGATAGAGCTTGCCCCAAAGACCGGATCCGGCCTTTGGGGCATTTTGCGTCAGAACAGATCTTCGTCCAACATTGCGGCAAGCGTATTGACGGCTTCCTCTTCGTCGGAACCCTCGGCAGAGATCGTCACTTCCGTGCCGGTCACAATGGCCATGGACAGGACGCCGAGGAGGCTCTTGGCATTGATCTTGCGGTCATCCGCCTCGATCCAGATGCTGGACCGGAAATCATTGGCCTTCTGAATGAAGTAGGTCGCCTGCTTGTTGTGCAGCCCGGAGGCGCACTTTACAACCTTCGTTACTTTGAACATGTCGTCACCTCGCGAATGAGGGGTGTTCACACACCCAAATAGGTAAGGTAACTATACACAGTTACGGCAGAAATGTCAAGCGTTATCTTGAAAAAATGCGTAGAATTCGGCGTTTTTGGTAAAAATATTCGCAGGGAATTACGCCAATTCGGCAATGGTGACGCCATCCTCGCCCTCGCCGTAGATGCCCAGGCGGAACTTCTTCACGTGCTTGTTCTTCCGCAGCTCCTCGTGGACCATCTTCCGCAGCACGCCGGTGCCCTTGCCGTGGATGATGCGAACCGGGGTCAGATTGGCCATATAGGCGTTATCCAGGAAGATGGTCAGCACGGCGGAGGCTTCCAGCGCGTCCATGCCCCGCAGGTCCAGCTCCATGGACTGGGCCTTGTTGTTGAACTCCTTCCGGGTCTTGTCGATGAATTTCTTCACCTCGGCGGCCTCGTTTTCCAGCAGATAGACCTCTTCGGGCTTGACAGTGACCTTCATGATACCCGCCTGGAGCTGATAAGTGCCGTCCTTGTTCACCTCCAGCACCGTGGCCTTGGTGCCCAGCTTCAGCAGCTCCACCGTATCCCCTGCCCGAATCTCCCGACTGGGCTTGGGCCGCTCCGGGGCGTTCTGCTTGGGGGCGATTTTGCTCTCCGCCTCGTTGAGCTGGCGGCGGAGCTCCGCCTGCCGGGCGTTGACGCCCTGGGCGTCGGCGGTGTCCTTCATCTGCTTGCGGAGCTGTTTCAGCTCCTCGTAGACGGAGTTGGCAGTGCGGCGGGCCTCGTCGATGATCATCTGGGCCTCTTTCCGGGCCTGGGCCTCGGCCTTCTCCTTCTCCTTCTTGATCTGGGCGTAGTATTCCTCAGACTTCTGACGGGTCCGAAGGGTCTCCTGCTGGAGCCGCTCGGCCTCGATCCGGGCAGCCTCCATCTGCTGGCGCTGCTGCTCCAGCTGATCCAAAACCTCTTCAAAGTCCAGATCGTTCTGGCTGACGGTGTTTCGGGCGGAATTGATAATCTCCTCCGGAAGGCCCAGGCGGCGGGAAATGGCGAAGGCGTTGGACTTGCCGGGGAC
This sequence comes from Oscillospiraceae bacterium, assembly GCA_016282135.1. Taxonomy (GTDB): domain Bacteria; phylum Bacillota; class Clostridia; order Oscillospirales; family Oscillospiraceae; genus JAFRPC01. The sequence continues at coordinate 8,499 of JAEEKA010000108.1, read as the reverse complement.
GCCGATGAGCAGCTTGTAGGTGGGCTTCAGGGTCTCCACGTCGAACTCGCAGGCAGCGTTGGTGACGCCGGGGGTGCGCATGGCGTAGACCTTCAGCTCCGCGTAGTGGGTGGTGGCCGCCACCCGGCTGCCCCGGCTCCGGCAGAACTCGATCAGAGAAATGGCCAGCGCCGCGCCCTCGGCGGGATCGGTGCCCGCGCCCAGCTCGTCGAACAGCACCAGAGACCGGTCATTGCACTGGTCTACCACCTGTACGATGTTTCGCATATGGGCGGAGAAAGTGGACAGGCTCTGCTCGATGCTCTGCTCGTCGCCGATGTCCGCCAGGACGTTTTCAAAGACGGAAACGCAGCTGCCGTCGGCGGCGGGAATGTGCAGGCCGCACTCGGCCATCAGGGTCAGCAGACCCACGGTTTTCAGAGTGACGGTCTTGCCTCCGGTATTGGGGCCGGTGATAATCAGGGTGTCGAAGTCCTTACCCAGGTGGACGGAAATGGGCACCACGGCCTTGGGATCAATCAGGGGGTGTCTGGCCCGGATCAGATCCAAAACCCCGTCGTCCCGGACCTGGGGCTCCACAGCCTTCATCCGGAAGGACAGCTTGGCTCGGGCGAAGATGGCGTCCAGGTCCACCAGAATGGTGTAGTCCTGGGCGATGTTTTCCCGATGGTTGGCGGCCTCGGCGGAGAGCTCCGCAAGAATCCGCTCGATCTCCTTCTTCTCCCGCAGCAGCAGCTCCCGCAGGGCGTTGTTGGCGTTCACCGAGGACATGGGCTCCACAAAGAAGGTGGAGCCGGAGGAACTGACGTCGTGGATCAGACCGGGAATTTCGTTTTTGAACTCCGCCTTCACCGGCACCACGTAGCGATCCTGCCGCAGGGTGATGATGGGGTCCCGCAGGAACTTGGCGTAAGACGGGGATGTAATGAGCTTTTGGAGGCTCTCTTTGATCTTGGCGCTCTGGATGCGCATGTGCCGCCGGATGTCGGCCAGCTCCGGGCTGGCGGCGTCGGCGATCTCTTCCTCCGAGAGGATGGAGCCGGTGATCCGGTCCTCTAAGTAGCGGTTGGGGGTCAGGGCGGCAAACATCCAGTCCAGGGAGGTATTGGCGCAGGCCCCGTCATAGTACTCTTTGGCAGCCCTGGCGCAGCGCAGGACCCCGGCGATTTGCAGCAGCTCCTTGGGGCTGAGGCAGCCGCCCCGGTCCGCCCGATCCAGACTCATCCGCACGTCCTGCACGTCCTGGAAGGCGGGGCTGGAACGCAGGTCGATCAAGCGGCAGGCGTCGCTGGTCTGGATTTGCAGGCCGATCACGTCCTCCTTGTCGGCAATGGGCACCAGCTTGCGGCATCGCTCCTTGGCCTCGCCGCTGACGGCACATTCCGCCAGCTGGGCCAGCACCCGATCCAGCTCCAATTTCTGTAAGGATTTTTCGTATAATTCAGTCATTTCCATGGTTTCTTCTGTCATACTATGTCTCCGTATTGCATCAGGGACTTATAAAAGTCCAGGGTATAAAAGCTGTGTTCCAGCTGGGTCATCAGATAGCCCTCGGTGAGGGCGCTGAGCGCCTGGAGACTCTCCTCCTCCAGTCGGAAGGAAAACAGGCGCTTTGGCTCGCACCAGACGATATAGCGCATGGCCAGGAGCATCCCCGGGCTCAGGGGCAGGCGGATGCCGGTCTCCCCCTCCCGGCAGGCGGCGCAGGAGAGAGCGCCCCGGGACAGGTCAAAGCGGTCCGGCTCCCCCGCCCCGCAGACCGCGCAGGCGGAGAGATCCGGCGTGAAGCCCGCCAGGCAGGCCAGCCGCAGCTCAAAGCCCGCCTTCACCAAAAGCTGGGGTCTTCCCTGCCTGCCCAAGGCATAGAGGGCGTTGCAGAGCAGCTGTAAAAGCTCCGGATTGGGTGCGTCCTCCTGGGCTACCGCTCCCGCCGCCTGGGCAAAGTAGGAGCCCAGCGCCAGCAGTTCGATGTTCTCCCGCAGAGAGCGGAACTGCTCCAGGGGCTGGGCCTCCTGCACGGTCAGCTTGCCGCGATAATCCTGGAGGGTAAACTCCGAGAGGGTCAGCAGCTGGCAGGCACTTTTCAGCGGGGAGCTGCCCCGCCGGACGCCCCTGGCCTTCACGGTCAGCAGGCCCCGGTCCTTAGAGAGCAGGTCCAGCAGCTTGTCCGCCTCGTTGATCTCCAGCTCCCGGAGCACGATGGCTTCGGTTTTGATAAACATGGTCCCTCCGTACCGGTGCGGGCGGCAGCTCTGCGGCCAGCCGGTATTGCAGATAAATCTCCGGCGCGCCGGAGCGTTCAAATGCTTTCCAAAGCAGAATGGGGTCCTCCATGCAAAAGCCTCCCATCATATTTGATTGGGGATAGCTTTCCCGGCGGAGGGCCGGTTATGCGGCTGGGCTATTGGTCAGAATAACCAAAATTGCGGATCATGAAATCGCTGTCCCGCCAGTTCTCCTTGACCTTGATCCAGGTTTGGAGATAGACCTTGGCCCCCATGAATCGCTCGCAGTCGGCCCGAGCCTGGGAGCTGATCTTTTTCAGCATCTGGCCGCCCTTGCCGATGATGATGCCCTTGTGGCTGGCCTTCTCGCAGTAGATGGTGGCGTCCACGTCGATGACGCCGTTGTCCCGCTCGGAAAACTTGGTGATCTCCACGGCGGTGCCGTGGGGAATCTCCTTGTCCAGATTCCAGAGCATCTTCTCCCGGATAATCTCCGCAATCACCTGGCGCTCCGGCTGGTCGGAGGTCATGCCCTCCGGGAAGAACCAGGGAGACTCGGCCGCATAGCCCTCGCAGAGCTTCAAAAGCTCTTCCACGCCCTCCTTGGTTTTGGCTGAGATGGGGATGATGTGGTCGAAGTCGTAGGCGTCCTTGTAGGCGCCGATCACCGCCAGAAGCTGGTCCTTGTCCTCTACCTCGTCAATCTTGTTGATGACCAGAATCGCGGGGACGCCAAGCTGCTCGAAACGGGCAATCAGGGCCTCCTCCTGGGGTCCGATGTTGGCAATCGGCTCCACCAGCAGCAGGGCCACGTCCACGTCGGAGACGGACTCCTCCACCACGTTGACCATATAGTCTCCCAGCTTGGTTCTGGGCTTGTGGAAGCCCGGCGTGTCCATAAAGACGAACTGGGTATCACCCCGGTCCAAAATGCCGCAGATGCGGTTCCGGGTGGTCTGGGGCTTATTGGAAACAATGGCCACCTTCTCCCCGACGATGGTGTTGGTCAGGGTGGACTTGCCCACGTTGGGCCGCCCGCAAATGGCAATCATAGCAGATTTGGTGTTCATTTCATACTCCTTTTGTGTTGTTCGAGCAGGGCGGACGGCAAGAGTGCCGTTCCTACAGGTCATAGGTGTCTGGTTTTCCGGCCCGTTGGTTCAGAGTTCAGCAAGAATTCAAAATAAACCACGTCCTCGGCCTTGTTTGCATGGCCGAGGGACTGTGCGCCGATTACGCCGCCCATGTGCTCGTAGAAGCCCATGGCATTTTCGTTATGGGGGCTGCAGCTGCAAAAGAATTTGTTAAAGCCGCGGCGGCGGCACTCCGCAACAGTCAGCTCAAAGGCTCTTCTGCCCAAGCCCAGTTTCTGATAGGGCGGAAGCAAATACAGACTGTTAAGGCAGAAATCAAAGTCCTTATACTTGCCGAAGCCGCAGGGTCCCGCCACAAGGTAGCCGACACAGTCGGCTCCGTCCATGACAAGCCAAACCTTATTTTCCGGGTTTGCAATCCGTTTTTCGTCCCTGGCTGTAAAGAGGGCCAAATCGTAACGGTCGATCATCTCGTCGGGATAGATGCCCCGATAGGTGGCGTCCCAGACCTTTTGCCGGGCAGCGGCGAGAGTCGAAGCGTCGGAAACCCGCGCGATTCGAAATTCAACCATTGTATCAACTGTCACTTGTCACCTATCGCTCCAAGTCGATCAAGCGGCAAATTTCTTCTTCCCGCTCCCGCATCTGCTTCTTCATGGGGCCCTCATCCACATGGTCGTAGCCCAGCAGGTGCAGGATGGAGTGGATGGTCAGGTAGCCCAGCTCCCGCTTGGTGCTGTGGCCGAACTCCTTGGCCTGGGCCTCCGCCTTCTCGTATGAGATCGCCATATCCCCCAGGGGCAGCAGGCCAGTCTCCGGGTCCAGGTACTCGGAAAAATCTTTGGGCAGCTTCCCCGGCTCAAACTGGAACATGGGGAAGGACAGCACGTCGGTCTCCCTGTCGATATTCCGGTAGGCCTTGTTGATGGCCTTGATGGTCTGATTGTCCGCCACCAGGACGTTGATCTCGCAGGGTACGGGAACCCTCTCCGCCTCCAGGGTAGCCTCAATGCACTTTTTCAGGTGCATCCACAGGGGCAGACGGCGGATGCCCTTCCCAGTCCGGAAGGTGATTACGATGTTGTGTTTCATGCCCTTCATCTCTTTCGGTAGTTTTTCACGGGAGGCTTCTTCTCCGGGACGTTTTTCGCGGTCTCGTACTTATCGTAGGCCGCCACAATGCTCTGCACCAGGGCGTGGCGCACCACGTCGGAGGCGGAGAGCTTGCAGATGGCGATGTCCGGGATGTTTTCCAATACCTTCAACGCTTCCTTCAAACCGCTGGTCTTGTCGGATGGCAGGTCGATCTGGGTCACGTCGCCGGTAATGACGATCTTGGAGCCGAAGCCCAGACGGGTCAGGAACATCTTCATCTGCTCCCGGGTGGTGTTCTGGGCCTCATCGAGAATAATAAAGCTGTCGTCCAGGGTCCGGCCGCGCATATAGGCCAGGGGGGCAACCTCGATGTTGCCCTTCTCCAAATATTTCTGATAGGTCTCCGGCCCCAGCATATCGAACAGGGCGTCGTAGAGAGGCCGCAGGTAGGGGTCCACCTTGTTTTGCAGGTCTCCCGGCAGGAAGCCCAGCCGCTCCCCCGCCTCCACGGCGGGCCGGGTCAGGATGATCCGGTTGACGCTCTTCTCCCGGAAGGCCGCCACCGCAGCCGCCACCGCCAGATAGGTCTTGCCGGTACCGGCAGGGCCGACGCCGATGGTGATGGTGTTGTTTTGAATGGCCTTCATGTAGCGCTGCTGGCCCAGAGTCTTGGCCTTGATGGGCTTTCCCTTGGCGGTGATGCAGACCACATCCTTAGCCATTTCTCCGATCTGGTCCTCGTTGCCGGAGTTCACCAGGTCGATGAGATAACGGACCTTCTGCTCGTCGATGGTCTCCCCCTTGGCTGCCAGGGTCAAAAGGCCCTCGATGGCCTTGCCCGCCTTCTCGGCGGCCTCCGCCTCGCCGGATACCTTGAGCTCCGTCCCCCGGTTGGTCACATGGACGTCAAAGGTCTGCTCGATCCGCTTGACGTTCTCGTCAAAATTGCCGAATACGCTGATGATCTGTTCAATCCGTTCCGCGTTGATCAGTTTTTCCATTTACTTCATCCTCTCCGAACAGCTCCGCCGGTATCGTCTTGGAAATCAGCTCCAGGCAGTTCCAGACGCCCCGGCAGCGATAGCTGTCCTGGGTCTTTTGAATTGCGGCGGACCCGGTCTCTATCTGCCCCGCTGTCATCTGCGCCTGGGTCAGCCGCAGAGACTCTTCCCGCAGCAGGGTTTCCGCCTGCCGGGCCGGAAGCTCCAGGGGCTCCAGTGTGTACTCCAGCAGGGTTTCGGTCTCTACCGTCACCGGAAGCTCGTAGCCTCCCGGCAGGGTCCAATTGCTCACTTTTATCATTCTATCACAACTGGTACCAAAAATGCTACTGTTTCCTGATATTTTTCTTCTTTTTCTTTCATACACCAGCGTAACACAGGTTTCCCTGCGGCCCGTGTAGACTTTTTTCCGGGCGGAAACCGGGCAAACCAGCTCCGAAACCCGGAGGGTATCGGCGTATACCTCTCCCATGGCCCGGGTGGCTTGGATGCGAAGGGTCCATTCCGCGATGCCGGAAATCAGAATATCCCCTTCCAGCACCAAGTCTCCCGGTTTTTTGTCCGCAAAACCGTTGACGACGGATATTTTCCGAATGATTCCCGGCCTGGCCGCCACAATATGGGCCACGCCCTCCGTCTCCAGAGGCGTTTCCTCCCGTTCCCGCTCCGCAGCCAGCACCGTTACCACCCCGCCCTCCCGGTTCACCGCCAGCCAGCAAAGCGCGGGAATCCGATTGAGTATTCGGTTTTTCAAATCCTCGGAGTCGATGGATGGGCCCCAGGTCCCGAAGCGAACCCCCTCCTCCCATAGCGCCCGGAGGATTTCCTCCTCCGGAACCCGCTCATTGCCCTCCACCCGCAGAAACCAAACAAAGCTTTGCAGGAAAAATGCCAGCACGACGGCCAGCAGCAGGCCAACTGTCAGCACGGGTCTGGATCGGAGCCTGCTCAGGACCACGGGCAGGCCAAAGCGCCGGATCACCCGAACGTCGCACCAAGCCCGGGCCGCCTCCCGGCGAATCTCCCCCAGTCGAGCCGCCTGGATCCGGCAGCGGAAGACCAGCTCCGATTGGATACTCAGAGCCCAAAATGGCAGGTCCGCCGCCGTCCAGCGGTTCAGGCAGAGCGCGGTGGAGGCCCCGGTGACTTCAATTTCGGCAGTTTCCCGCAGGAAGCTCAGCATAGCCCCAGCTCCACCCGCCGGATCTTCCCGTTCAGGACGATCCGCTCCCGGTTCATCCGCCGGATCCGCAGCTCAGCGCCCACAACGGATACAGGCCCCAGGGCGGATGCGATCCGGACCTCCTTTTCATCGTAGGCAATGACGCCCCTGTGGTTCAGGACCACGGCTTCGGAGCCGCCTTTGAGCTCCACCACCGGAACTCCCGTCAAAATTTCTCCCGGAAAATCGGCACAGGTCAAAATGCGCTGGGCAGCGGTTCTTAACTGCATTCAGGGAATCACCTCGCAAAAATCGTAGTTCAGTGTATGCAAGGGCCGCCCCGTACTTGCATAGACTTTTCCGGGAGGTGGTCCCTGTGAAAGGGCGTACGCTGCTTCGGTTTCTGATCCCCCTGGCGGGGATCGGACTGTTTCTGTGTTTTCCGGACCGAACCGGAACCGGCGTCCGGGCTGGTCTGAGCCTCTGCGCCGGCGTCCTGGTACCCACCCTGTTCCCTGTCAGCGTATTGGCAGGCTGCTTGATTCGCATGAGCGTTGACGCCCACGCGGGGCAGTGGACGGAGCGACGGATGCAAGCTCTGTTCGGCCTGCCCGGGACCGGCGCTCTGCCTCTCCTGCTGGGGATGCTGGGGGGCTTCCCGCTGGGCGCGCAGCTGGCAGCCGCCGCTTGCGAAACGGGACAGCTGACAAAAGAAGAGGCCGCCCGGCTGAGCGGCCTGTGCAACAACGCCGGCCCAGCGTTTTTGCTGGGTTCCGTTGGCACGATGCTGGGCTCCCCTGTCCTGGGCTGCACCCTGTTTGGCATTCAGATGCTCGCAAGCCTGATAACCGGCCTCCTGTTCCGGAGACCATCAGTACGCCGCGCCGCCGCCACGCAAAAAGCCGCCGGCAGGCCTCCCTCCCTCGGAGCCATTCTGCCCCGCTGCATCGGGGAAAGCGCCGGGGCCATGCTCCGGCTCACCGGCGCCGTTTGCTTCTTTCAGGCGGTCCTGAGCTGTCTGGAAACGATCCTTCCCATTTCCTCTCTGCCTTCTCTCTGGCAGGCAGCCGTCTCCGGCGCACTGGAGCTTACCGGCGGGCTGTCCCTGCTGCGGAGCCAGCAAGGCTGGGCCGCCCTGCCCACGGCTGCCGCGTTGATCGGCTGGGGCGGCCTCTGCGTCCACCTCCAGGCAGCGGAGGCCCTGAACCGAGCAGGGCTGCCCATGGGGCCGTATCTGTTGCACAAGGCGGTTCAGGCCGGAATCTCTCTGCTCTTGGCAGCGCTTCTGGTCTGTTTGAAAAATTTCACTGGAAATCTGCGAATTCTGTGATATAATGAGAAAAAAATCAGGAGGCACGCCATGCTGTTTCGAAAAAAAGTCGATAAGTGCTGCGCCTGCTGCGCCCGTTCCGGCCAGTCGGGCAACGGTGGATTGATCTGCTCCAAGAAGGGCTTCGTATCCCCGGACGACAGCTGCCGCCGCTTTCGGTACGATCCCCTGAAGCGGAACCCTTCCCGCAGCGCCGTCAAGGACTTCTCACAGTTTACAGAGGAAGATTTCTCTCTCTGATCCGGTTTTCACTTTTGCACGCGAAAAGGCCGCAGGTTTTACCCTGCGGCCTTTTTTCTATGGACGTTTGGTTGATCAGGTGGTGTAGTAAGTGGTGGTGGAGCCGCCGGTGGTGGTCAGCTTCCAGAAGTACAGACCGGTGGGAGCGCTGGAGCCCATCATGAAGTAGTTGCTGCTGGAGAAGGCCAGGTAGGGATAACGGCTGCTGGCGGTGTTGGAGGCCGTCACGTTGCCGTTGCTCATGGCGAAGGTCCATCTGCAGTAGCTGGAGGAGTTGGTGCTCCGGCTGTACAGGTAGGAGTTGTAGCTGCCCAGGTAGGTGCCGGTGGACTTGTTCTTGATGGTGTACTTG
>JAEEKA010000107.1 GCA_016282135.1 Oscillospiraceae bacterium | reverse complement strand
TCCGCTTCGGCCCGGTGCAGGTCTTTCTGAGCGAGACGATGGCCGATACCAGGGTTGCTGTCCGGCAGTTGGATGAAACAAGCTTTGCTGTTATTTATCGCAATTTCCAGATTGCTGCCATTGACGCCGAGACGGGTTCTACTTGCAACCGCACCATTCGAAATCTGTAACCCATGTCTATTCCCCATGTGTTACCCATGTTTCTCTTGACAAAAGTGCCGTCCCTACGTCGCGTCTCCTATTGCCTATTGCCTGATGCCTATTGCCTCTTCCCGCATCTTCCGCCAGATGACGAAATACATGGTGGTGAAGCAGGCGGTGGAGCCCACCAGCTGGCTGACAAACTCCGCCCAGAAGACGCCTTCCACTCCCAGACCGATGCCGGGCAGAAGGAGGGTCAGGGGGGCCACCAGGAAGATCTTCCGCAGCAGGGAGAAGAACAGGGCGTGCTTGGGATAATTCAGGGCCACAAAGGTGTTCTGACCCGTCACCTGGAGGGCCATGAAGGGGAAGGCTCCGAAGAAGATCCGGGCACAGCGGACCGTCAGGGAGATCAGCGCCTCATCCTCAGTGAAAATCCGGACCAGGGGGGCGGGAATAAGCATCACCAGGAGCCACATGAAGGTGTTGATGCTCAGGCCGCCCAGCAGAATAAAGCGGATGCTCTCCGAGACCCGGGAATAGCGCTTGGCCCCGTAGTTGAAGCTCATGACGCTCTGGCCCGCAGTAGTCACGCCGCTCAGCGGCAGGCTCATGATCTCCCGCATGGAGTTGATGAGGCTCATACCCCCGATGTACAGCTGATCCAGGGGGCCGCCCCAGGCCTTCAGCATCACGTTCACAATGGCCTGGGTCACGCTGTTGGTAACCTTGAAGGTAAAGCCGGTGAGGCCCAGCTTCACCACGTTTTTCAACTGGGTCCCGTCGATCCCCAGGCGGCGCAGCCGGACGATGGGCCGCCTCCCGGTGAGGAAGCGCAGCACCCAGAGGGCGCTGGCCAGCTGAGACAGAACGGTAGCCAGGGCCGCGCCACGGACGCCCATATCCAAGGCATAGATAAACAGCGGGTCCAGGCCGATATTCAGCGCCGCGCCCAGGATCACCGTCACCATGCCCACCCGGGGAAAGCCCTGGGCGTTGATAAAGGGATTCATCCCCAGGGAGATCAGAACGGGAATCGTCCCCAGCACATAGATTTGAAAATAGGGCAGGGCGTAGGGCAGGCTGGTTTCGTTTCCTCCCAGAAGCCGCAAAAGGGCGGGTGCGGCGGCAAAGAGCAGCACGGACAGAATCCCGCCAACGATCAGCAGGAAGGTGAAGGCTGAGCACATAATGCGCTCGGCCCGGTCGTTGTCCCCCTGGCCCCGGGCAATGGTGGAGAGGGTGGAGCCGCCGGTGCTGCACAGATTGGCAAAGGCCCCGATCAGGGTAATCAACGGGAAGCAGACCCCCAGGCCTGTCAAGGCCTCGGTGCCGCCGTTCTCCATATGGCCGATGTACATCCGGTCTACGATGTTATACAGCACATGGACCAGCTCGGCCAGCATAATGGGCAGGCCAAGGCGAAGAATCAGCCCGGAAACCTTGCCCTGGGAAAAATCGCCTTTTGGGGCGGACATTTTCTTCGATCTCCTTTTTTGTGTAGTTCAAAGAACTGCGGCGGCGTACACCGGCGCACCGCGGCTCCGACAAATTGAGAATTGAAAGCTGAAAATGACGGAATTTTGCAGATTGCTATCTGCAAAAAGACGATTCGATTCTTGCCGGCGGGAAGCCCTGAGCGATGACTCGTTTTCCTCGTTCAAACGGCAATTTGAACGACACCGAAGTTTTTCAACTATCCTTTTTCCATTCTCATTTCGTCCGTCCGAGGCAGCGGACGGCAGCGTGCCGTCCCTGCAGACGGGGTTCTCCGATTCCTATAACCACTTCTTAATCGTCCCCAGAATGCCCCGGCTGACGGAGCGGCCGATCTCCCGGCCGACGGCGTTCAGGGCGGAGTTGGCCACCTTGGAGGAGGCGGAGCTCTTTTTCCGGCTCTGCTTGGCCTTCTCGGCCTTGGCCTGTTCCTTCTCCGCCTTTTCCTTCTCCTTCCGGGCCTGCTCCTCCGCCCGGGCAGCCTCGGCGGCCTCCGCTTCCTTCTGCCGGTCGGCGTGGATGATCTCGTAGGCGGATTCGTTGTCCACGGCGGTCTCGTACTTGCCGAAGAGCGCGTCAAACTGAATCTCGGCGGCCCGGCGCTTGTCGTCAATGGGGCCCATCATGGACTGGGGCGGCAGAACGGTGGCCCGCTCCACCATATTGGGGCGGCCCTTTTCATCCAGGAAGCTCACCAGTGCCTCGCCGGTACCCAGCTCCAGAATGGCCTCCCGGGTATCGAAGGCGGGGTTGGGCCGGAAGCCCTGGGCAGCGGCCCGGACGGCCTTCTGCTCGTTGGGGGTATAGGCCCGCAGGGCGTGCTGGACCTTGTTGCCCAGCTGGGCCAAAACCGCGTCGGGAATATCGGATGGCTGCTGGGTGATGAAATACACTCCCACGCCCTTGGAGCGGATCAGCTTCACCACCTGCTCCACCTTATCCACCAGGGCCTTGGGGGCTCCTTTGAAGAGCAAATGGGCCTCGTCGAAGAAAAACACCAGCTTTGGCATCTCCGGGTCCCCTGCCTCGGGGAGCTGCTCAAAGAGCTCCGCCAGCAGCCAGAGCAGGAAGGTGGAATAGAGCAGCGGAGACCGGTAGAGCTTCTCACAGTGGAGGATATTGATATAGCCTCTTCCCTTCTCGTCGCATTGGAACCAGTCCTCCAACTGAATCTCCGGCTCCCCGAAAAAGACGTCGCCCCCCGCGTCCTCCAACTGGAGCAGGGCCCGCTGAATGGCCCCCGCGGACTGCTTGGAGACGTTGCCGTATTCGTTCATCAGCTCCGGCGCGTGGTCCGCCGTGTAGGCCACCATGGCCCGGAGGTCCTTCAGGTCGATGAGGAGCCAGCCCTTGTCGTCCGCCACCCGGAAAACGATGGTCAACACCCCCGCCTGAACGTCCGTCAGGTCCAGGAGCCGGGCCAGAAGGGCGGCCCCCATCTCGCTGACGGTGGTGCGGACCGGATGGCCCATTTTACCGAAAACGTCCCAGAACCGCACCGGAAAGGGGTGATAAACAAAGGTCTCCGGGTCCAGGCCCAGCTTGGTCAGTCGATGATCGATGGCCTCGGTCCGCTCCCCGGTCCGGGCGCAGCCCGCCAGGTCCCCCTTGACGTCCGCCAGGAAGACCGGAACCCCCAGGTCTGAGAAGGACTCGGCCATGACCTTCAGCGTGACGGTCTTGCCGGTGCCGGTGGCGCCGCAAATCAGGCCGTGGCGGTTTGCCATATTGGGAAGCAAATACGCGGGAGTATCCCCCGCGCCGATCAGCAGCTTTCCGTCCTGCAGCATATCCGTATCCTCCGATCACTTTGGTTTTTCCCCATTATAACAGAGTTTCCCGCCCCTGACAAGGTCTATTTCGGGTTTTAAGTCTGGGTTAAGGTTGCCGCTGTATCATGACGCCAGAACAAAGGAAACGGAGGCGGCATTATGCTGATGACTGCCACCGCGCCAACCACCGTGAGCCCGGAAACCCCCATTGCGGTGATGCAGCGCTGCGAGCTGAAATACATTCTGAACCCGACCCAGGAGGCTCTGCTGAAGCAGGCCATGGAAGGCCGCATGGAGCCGGACCGGTTCGGGCTGACCACCATTGCTTCCCTCTACTATGACACGCCGGATTATCGCCTGGTCCGGGCCAGCCTGGAAAAGCCCCTGTTCAAGGAGAAGCTCCGGCTCCGGTCCTACGGGCAGGCCACAGAAAACTCCCCGGTCTTTCTGGAGCTGAAGCGAAAGGCCTGCGACATCGTCTACAAGCGCCGGATCGGGACCACGGTGGAGGAAGCAGCCCGCTTCCTCCACCGGGCAGACCGTCACTGCGTCCTCGGTCAGATCAGCCGGGAAATCAGCGCCTTTCTGGACTACTACGGCCCGCTGATTCCCACCTGCGTGATTCTTTATGACCGCACCGCCTATGTGGAATCGGAGGGAGATCTGCGGCTGACCATCGACGCGAAGCCCCGCTGGCGGGCGGACCGTCTGGACCTGACCTGTGCGCCGGAGGGGACTCCCCTGCTGCCTTCGGGCTGCTCCATCCTGGAGCTGAAGGTTCAGGACGCCATCCCTCTCTGGCTCACCCGGGCCCTGAGCGACGGGAAAATCTACAAGACCAGCTTTTCCAAGTATGGGGAAGCATACCGCAAGTTAACACTGCAAAATTGAAAGGACTGAAATACCGTGTTTGATTCCATATATTCCAGCTCTGTGTCCGCCTCCGAATTCTTTCTGATGGCCGCCGCGGCCCTGGGGACCGGGCTGATCTACGCCTGGATCCTCTCCTTCCGGGTCCGGGCCCAGAGCCGCTTCTTCCTGGTCGTCGCGCTGATCCCCTTTGTGGTGGCCTTCGTGATCACCTTCGTCAAGGGCAACATCGGCGCGGGGGTGGCCCTGGGGGGCGGCTGCTTCGGGCTGATTCGTTTCCGCTCCGCCCCGGGGACCGCTGACGAGCTGATTGCCGTACTGATTGCCATGGCCTCCGGCGTGGCCTTCGGCATGGGCTACCTGGGCTACGGCGCGGCAATTCTGCTGGGCCTCTCGGCGCTCTGGTTCCTGCTGGCCCCGGGCCGCCTGTTCCGGCACAAATCCGTGGCGGAGGATCAGCTCCTGCGGATCACCATTCCAGAGGCCCTGGAATACAACGGCGTCTTCGACGCGATTTTTGCCCGCTATCTTCAGGACGCGGAGTCCGTGGGCGTCAAAACCACCGGCATGGGCTCCATGTTCCGCCTGTCCTACCGGGTGCGGATGAAGGATCGGAGCCAGGAAAAGGCCTTTCTGGACGAGCTGCGAACCCGGAACGGAAACCTGGAGATCGCGCTGCTGCCCTATTATGAGAGCGGCACAGCGCAGCTTTAACAATTGACAGGTGACGGGTGACAATTGACAATTAAACGAAACGAGAAAATGCGCTCGGGCATTTCCTCGTTTTGTGTATCCGTTTCCTCATGCCGCGACGCTTTCCGGTTTGCGCGCGTCCGGCGGCCAGAGGTCTGGCCGCCCTACGCAGGGACGGCCCATCCGTACAAAGAAACCATTTTTCAAATGCCAATTTGAAACGCACCTTTCATTGTCAATTCTCAATTGTCGACTGTCAATTGGAAACAAGGACCGGGAGCCCGCGGGCTCCCGGTCCTTGTTTCGTTTCAGCAAAGTCTGCTGCCCGCGGGAATCTTGTCATCCAGCATGAGCAGGTGGAGCTTGTCGCCCCGCTCGGCGGAGAGCAGCATCCCGCAGCTCTCCTGGCCCATCATCTTCCGGGGGGCCAGGTTGGTAACCGCCACCAGGGTCTTGCCGATCAGCTCCTCCGGCTTGTAGTACTTGGCAATGCCGGAGAGAATCTGGCGGGGGGTGCCGGTGCCGTCGTCCAGCTGGAATTTCAGCAGCTTTTCAGACTTCTTTACGTTCTCGCAGGCCAGCACCTTCACCACGGTCATTTCCACCTTCTCGAAATCATCGAAGACGATCTCGGCCTTGGGTTCCGGCAGGGGGACTTCATCCTGTGGCGCACACTGTGCGCCGCTGCAGGAGGCGGGCTCATTCTGTAGGGACAAGCATTGCTTGTCCGCTCCCGCCTGCTCCTGCTTGTCGGCAGACGGGCAATGCTCGTCCACACATACAGGCGTGGAAGCAGCCTGGAGCTTTTCCAGCTCCTCCAGCTCTTTGGCCGCGTCGATACGGGGGAAGAGGGCGGGGCCGTTCTCCACCTTGGCATCCCGGTAGAGGGTGCCGAAGAAGGCCAGGGATTCCCAATCGTACTCCGTGGCGCCGATGCGCTTCATGATCTCCTCAGAGGTGGCGGGCATGAAGGGCTGCAGCAGGCCGCCGCAGATGCGGACAGTCTCCAGCAGGTTATAGAGCACCCGGGCCAGGCGGGGCCTCTGGGCCTCGTCCTTGGCCAGCTTCCAGGGCTCGTTCTCGTCGATATACTTGTTGGCCCGGGCAATCACCTTGAAGATTTCGCCCAGGGCGTTCTGGAAAGCGTACTTCTCCATCTGCTCCTCGTAGACATGGACCAGATCGCAGGCCAGGGTGATGAGCTCGTCGTCCTTCTCCTCTTCCTCCTGCTGCTCCAGGGGGAGCCGGCCGCTGAAGTACTTGCCCACCATGGCGACGGTGCGGCTGACCAGGTTGCCCAGGTCGTTGGCCAGGTCCACGTTGATGGTGTTGATCAGCAGCTCATTGGTGAAATTGCCGTCGGAGCCGAAGGGGAAGGTCCGCAGCAGGAAGAAGCGCAGGGCGTCCACGCCGTAGCGCTCCGCCAGCAGGTAGGGGTCCACCACGTTGCCCTTGGACTTGGACATCTTATCGCCGTTGAAGTTCAGCCAGCCGTGGCCGAATATCTTCTTGGGCAGGGGCAGGCCCATGCTCATCAGGAAGGCGGGCCAGTAGATGGCGTGGAAGCGGACGATCTCCTTGCCGATGAAATGCACGTCGGCGGGCCAGAAGCGCTTGTAGTCCTCGCCGTTGTCGTTCAGGTAGCCCAGGGGGGACAGGTAGCTGAACAGGGCGTCCAGCCACACGTAGACCACGTGGCCCTTGTCGAAATCCACGGGCACGCCCCAGGTAAAGCTGGTGCGGGAGACGCAGAGATCCTGGAGGCCGCCTTCGCAGTCGATGAAGTTGTTGACCATCTCGTTGACCCGGCTCCTGGGCTCCAGGAAGTCAGTCTCGGTGAGGAGCTTCCGCACCCGGTCGGCGTACTTGCTTGCCCGGAAGAAGTAGGCCTCCTCCTGAGCGGGCTGGACGTCCCGGCCGCAGTCGGGGCACTTGCCGTTGACGAGCTGGCTCTCGGTCCAGAAGGACTCGCAGGGGGTGCAGTAAAGGCCCTCGTAGCTGCCCTTGTAGATGTCGCCGTTTTCGTACATGGTGCGGAACACCCGCTGAATGGTCTTGACGTGGGACTCATCAGTGGTGCGGACGAAACGGTCGTAAGACACGTTCATCAGCTTCCACAGGTCCTTGACTCCCTTGGGGGCCTCCACGATGGAGTCCACAAATTCCTTGGGGCTGACACCGGCCTCCTTTGCCTTACTCTCGATCTTCTGGCCGTGCTCGTCGGTGCCGGTGAGGAAGATCACATCCGCCCCCCGCATTCGCTTATACCGGGCCATGACGTCCGTGGCCACGGTGCAGTAGGCATGGCCGATGTGAAGACGGCTGGAGGGATAATAGATGGGGGTCGTGATAAAGAATTTTTCTTTGCTGGGTTCGGACATAGTGATTTCCTCCTTGCGTACAAGATTGACCAATATTATAGGATATTTTGCACAAAAATGCAAGCAAATATTTTTGTTTCCGCACAACGCCTGTTCGGAGAACAAAAGAAAAGGCGCTGCCCCAGCGCAGCATGCCGCTGCATTGAGACAACGCCTTTCATTTGATGGGTTCGCGTCTGCGAATCGGCTGCTGCCGGAACCCGCTCACAAAATGACGTAGGCGATAAATACTGACACCAAAACGTAGATAATCCCAAGGAACAGCGGATAATTGAAAGCATCCGCTCTTCTATCCTTGGCGTCCTGCAGATACTCGCCGATGGTCTGCTTGTTATTCTCCTCCAAGCCATGCTTGGTGAAGGACCGGAAGCCCCGGCGGAGATAGTAGCCGCTGATGTCAAAATAGCCGTGCAGGGCCATGTCGTAGAGAATCCCGACAATCAGCAGGAGCATCCCCACAATGGTCAGCAAGTCGGTGAAGAACAGCAGTCGGTTGTGCGACGCAGTGAAGGCTCTCGCCACAGGATAAGCCAGCGTGATGATCATTTGTGTGATCAGGGTTGTCGGCTTAATTTTTTTCAGCTTTTTCAGCATGGCTCCTCCACTTGCTTCATGCACCGCACAGACAAGGCTTACAGGCCCCGTTCCTTCTCCATTTGAGCGATCTTTTCCTGGTACTCCTCAAACTCTTTGTTCGTGCAGTGGATGAAGTGACCGGGACGCAGCTCGCGCATGACCCGCTCCTCACCGGACTGGTCCAGCTTGGAAGGATCGTAGACGATATGCTTTCTGGATTTCTCCACCACGGGGTCCGGCATGGGAACTGCGGATAGCAGAGAAATCGTGTAGGGATGCACCGGGTACTCAAACAGAGTCTCGGACTCCGCGATCTCCACGATCTCTCCGTGGTGAATGACCGCGATGCGGTCCGCGATGAAACGAACCACGGACAGGTCATGGGCGATAAACAGGTAGGTCAGATTGCGCTCTGCCTTCAGCTTGTTCATCAGGTTCAGGACCTGGGCGCGGATGGAAACATCCAGCGCGGAAATAGGCTCGTCGGCCACGATGAACTTGGGGTTCATAATCATGGCGCGGGCAATGCCCACACGCTGACGCTGACCGCCGGAGAACTCGTGGGGATAACGGGACTTGTGCTCAGGCAGCAGTCCCACGTCATTCAGAGCCTTATCGACCTTGGCGGTGCGGTCCTCTTCATTCTCATACAGATGGAAATTGTAGAGGCCCTCGGAAACGCAGTAGTCGATGGTAGCGCGCTCGTTCAGAGAGGCGGCAGGATCCTGGAAGATCATCTGAATGTTCCGGATGACGTCGCGGTCCTCGGACTTGGGGATCTTGCCGGAAATACGCTTGCCCTCGAACAGAATCTCACCAGCGCTGCAGGGGTTGATACGCATGATGGCGCGGCCCAGGGTGGTCTTGCCGGAGCCGGACTCGCCCACCAGCGCGAAGGTCTCGCCCTTGTAGATGTCAAAGTTGGCGTCCTTGACCGCCACAAGCTTCTTCTTGTGACCCTGCTCAAAGGTAACGTCCACATGCTTGATGGAGAGGATAACTTCTCTGCCTTTATTCGACATGGAAAGCACCTCCCTTATCAGTCATTTTCTTGATCTTCTCATGCAGGTCGTGGATTGCCTCGGGCTTTTCCACCTTGGGAGCCCGTGGATCCAGCAGCCAGGTCTTGGCAAAGTGGGTATCGCTCACCTGGAAGAAGGGGGGCTCCTCCACGAAGTCGATATTCAGCGCGCGCTCATTGCGGGGGGCGAAGGCGTCGCCCTTGATCTTGTTGTACAGAGAGGGCGGGGTGCCGGTAATGTAATACAGGTCCTGGCCCTTCACGCCCAACTGGGGCAGAGCGGACAGCAGAGCCCAGGTGTAGGGGTGCTGCGGTTCAAAGAAGATTTCTTCTACGGTGCCGTATTCCACGATCTGACCGCCGTACATAACGCCGACACGGTCCGCCACGTTGGCCACAACACCCAGGTCATGGGTGATGTAGAGAGTGGTGAAGCCCAGCTCCTTCTGCAGACTCCGAATCAGATCAATAATCTGCGCCTGGATGGTAACGTCCAGAGCCGTGGTGGGCTCGTCGCAGATCAGGATCTCGGGGTGGCAGGAAAGGGCGATGGCAATAACGATACGCTGACGCATGCCGCCGGAATACTGGAAGGGATACTCGTCAAAGCGATCCGCCGCGCCGGGGATGCCCACGCGCTCCATGATATCGATGGCCTGCTTCTTGGCTTCGTCCTTGGAAATCTTCTGGTGCTTCTCAATGACCTCGGTGATCTGGGAGCCGATGGTACGGATGGGGTCCAAAGAAGTCATGGGGTCCTGGAAAATGGTGGCGATCTTGGCGCCGCGGATGCCTTCCCATTCCTTGTCCTTCTTCAGCTTGGTCAGGTCGGTGTCATGGAACATCACGGAGCCGTTGGAGATCATGCCGTTGGACTCCAGCATGCCGGTAAAGGTCTTCGTGAAGACGGATTTGCCGGAGCCGGACTCGCCCACGATGGCAAAGGTCTCGCCCTCATAGAGGTCGAGGGACACATTGCGGATGGCGGTGAGATACTTGTCGCGGACACGGAACTTGACTTCAATGTCCTTTGCGGAAATAATTACGTTTCTTTCCATGGTCTTTCCCCCTTACATGTGCGTGCGCGGATCGGTGGCGTCCGCGAGCTTCTGTCCGACGATGTAAAGAGAGATGGACAGCAGTGCCAGCACGGTGACCGGAATCCAGAACAGGTGGGGATAACCGTTCATGTAGGGCGTATAGACAGATACCATACGGCCCAGAGAGGCCTCCTTGACGCTGAGGCCCAGGCCTAAGTAGGACAGGAAGACCTCATAGCTGATCGTGGATGGGATCATTCTGGAGACATAAGTCATGATAACAGAGACCAGATAAGGCAGGATATTATTCTTGATCATGGTCCAGGTGCTGGTGCCCAGACATCTGGAAGCCAGGTTGTACTCCCGGTCGCGGATGATCATAACCTGGGTACGGATAAAGTAAGCCACAAAGATCCAGTCCGTCACGCACATGACGAAGATCAGGGTCCCCATGCCGGCGCCCATCGCGTAGGAAAGCACCATGGCCAGCAGCAGGAAGGGGACGTTGGAGATGACGTTGTAGACCTCGATCATCCACTTGTCCATCTTCTTGGAGAAGCCCCAGACGGCGCCCACCGCAATACCGATGATCATATTGATGATAGTGGCCACAAAGCCGATGATGATGGAGTTCTTGGCGCCGGCCCAAACAACGTCAAACACCTCGTTTCCAACGTTGTCCGTGCCGAACAGATGATCGGAACTGGGCTGCAGGAAGCGCATTTCCGGGTTGTTGACGTTGGGGGCAATCAGGGGATCATAGCCGGAGAAGATGGGCTGGATGATGGAGAAGCCCACCAGCACCAGCATCAGGATGCCCACTCCCACCGTAAACTTGCTCTTAAAGAAGGTGCGCCAAACCGACTTCCAGTAGGAGTACTTGGGCGCGGCAATGTGCTCCGACTCATACTTGTCAAAGGAAGCAAAAGCAAAGAGCTCTTTTTCTTGAATCTTTTCTTCCATCATGATCTACCTGCCTTTTCTGTAAGCGAGATACGGGGGTCAATCTTGGTAATGAGAATATCGCCTGCCAGCACAGACAGAACCGATATCATGGAGAACAGGAAGGCAAGCGCCACGATCATCGTGTTGTTGTACTCCTGGATGGCGCTGGGCAGCATCTTGCCCATACCGCCGACGGCGTAGATGTTCTCGGTAATGAACGCGCCGCCGATACAGCCTGCAAGGGAGGCCGGAATGCCGTGCATGATGGGGATACTGGCGTTCTTCAGAATATGTCTGCGGAAGATTTCCTTCTGATTCAGGCCCTTGGCCTTGGCAAACTTCACGTAGTCCTGGTTGGTCTGGTCCACCACGTATCTTCTGGTCCAGAGCATCAGACCCGCGATGGAGGGCAGGGCCAGAGAAATGGCGGGCAGCACCCAGGAGCGGATGTCGGAAGCGCCGTAGGTGGTGAAGACGCTGGGCAGATTGGTGATCGAGGTGGCCAGATAGCGGAACAGGAAGATATAGGCCAGAGAGGGCACCGCGATGGTAAAGATGATATACGCCATGCCGATCTTATCCGCCAGCTTATCCTTCCGTCTGGCCATCAGCAGACCGATGGGAATGCCCAGGCCGTAGGAAATAATCATGGCAATAATGCCCATGATAAAGGAAATGGCCACCATGGAGGGGTTTTCCTTATCGGTGCGGTAGGTGGCGTAATTGTCCTGGAATTTCTGCTTGTCCATACGGTCAAGCTTGTTTTTATAGGTCAGCGTGCCGAAAATGATGCCGGACTCGCCTTCCTTGCCGGTGGAATAGGTGACGGGGCGCTTGGCTTCCTTGCCCTGGCTGCTGAACAGCACGTCCAGCACGTCCAGACCCTGATAGGTGGGGTAGGATTCGCCAAAGGTGAGATTAATGATATTCTGATGGATCCAGGGGAAATTGCTGTCGGTATATAGCAGATACTTATGCTTCGATCCACTGCCAATCAGCGCCAGGCCGCCGGATTCAGTCTTTCCAAAGGAAAGCCCCCGTTCCAGATCCGGATTCTCTTCGTCGTCCACAGCCCAAGGGGTATCGATCTCGATCAACCCGGAAAGCCAGATGGCCACGTGCTTAATGACAGGCGTATCCTTATAAGCGTAGTAACGGCCGGACTTGGGGTAGGTTTCAACGGTATAGCCCTCGGCCTCATACTTGGCCTTGAAGTCCTCCATCTCCTTGGAGCCGGGCTTCTGGGCCTCCTTCAGCTCCGGAGAATTCTCTTCGTAGAGCTCCTGGAGATAGTCGGCGGAGCGGACGAAATCCAAATAACCCAGCTTCTCCCAGATGTAGTACTGGTACTCCACCTTGTCGTCCGGCTTGGTAGCCAGCTTTCGGAAGGCGTCGTCCTTGGCGAAGATGCTGGTGCGGGGCACCAACGTGTAGACCAGGGTAAAGACGATCACCATGATCAGCAGAACCGAAATCACGGATCTGAGCAGTCTTTT
Source organism: Oscillospiraceae bacterium (assembly GCA_016282135.1). GTDB lineage: Bacteria > Bacillota > Clostridia > Oscillospirales > Oscillospiraceae > JAFRPC01. Next base: position 20,119 of record JAEEKA010000107.1, on the reverse strand, counting down.
CAGGATATAACCCTTATTCATAGGAACAACTCCCAATAAGAGGGATTGAGAGTTAGAAGAGGAATGAGCTTCTTCTAACCCTCAACCCCGATTTCTATGTCAGTTTTTCGGATTCAGTTGCTTTTAGGATTAGTTACCGGCAAGCCAAGCTTCCTTCGCGGCATAGTACTCGTCAGCGGTGACGGGCTCATCGTAAACGACCATGTACTTGAAGTAAGGAATGGCGTTGGTAGATGCCTGGCCGTACAGACCGTAGGCAGCGGAGAAGGGCTTCACGTTGGAGACAACGATGCCAGCGCCTCTGGTGGCGAAGGGTCTCAGGATGCCGTAGGCCAGCAGCTTAGCCTCAACCTGGGCAAAGAGGTCGATTCTCTCGTCGCCGAAGGCAGCGTTGCCCTTGTCCATGAGTTCCTTGATTTCGTTCAGCCCCATGGCCTCAATGGCAGCAGTCTGGGACTCGGGACGCTCGGTGTCCTCAGTGATCTTGGGGGTGATGCCGGAGTACAGCAGCATGTCGCCGTTGTCGGGATCGAAGCAGTGGATGTAGGTGTAGGGATCGCCGTAGTCGGGGCCCCAACCGGCGCCGAAGGCAAGGTCCATGGAGTTGTCTTCGCCGTTCTCGACGTTGTAGTAGCTGTCAAGAACCTCATCGTAGTTCTGCAGGAAGACCAGGTCGATCACAACGTAATCACCGATGGCGCCTTCGATGGCAGCCTTCATAGCCAGGGCCATGTTCTTGCCCTGCTCGTCAGTGCCGTCCTCGATAACGTCCAGGTGGACAGGCCACTCCTTGACGGAGTCGCCCAGCTCTGCCTTGGCCTTCTCCATGAAGGAGGCAGCTCTCTGGGGGTTGTACCAGGCATCCTGGCCGTCGTTCAGGTCAATGCCCTGGAAGGCGGGGTTCTCCTGCTCCAGGTACTTGGTGACCAGAGCGCCGTAGGTCTCGCCGGTGCTGAGGACGGAGAAGGTGTAGGGAACCAGGGTGTTTCTGGCTCTGTCTTCCGCGATGTCGCCCAGGGCCACTTCATAGTAGGCCTTCTCGGAGAACGCGGAGTAAACGCCCAGACGGAAGTTGGCGTTCAGGATGGCGGTGTGGGTGTCAGCCTTCTGCTGATCGGAGGTCTTGGCAGTGGTGCTTCTGTCGGGGTTGGACCACAGAGCGTAGGACTGACGGTCCCAGTTGAAGGCGCCCCAGTAAGAGGTGGAAGTGGTCATAGACTTGTACATGTTGTCAGCGAAGAGCTCGTTGGCCTTGGACACCATCTCGGGGTTACCCATGCTGATGCCGGTGGTGGAGACTTCGCCGTTCACGTACATGTTGAAGTTCAGCATGGGGTCCTTGCCGTCGTTGTAGGCAATGACCACGTGCTTGACATGGACGTTGTCCTTGTCGTAGTAGTTGGGGTTGGCCTCAAGTCTGACTTCCTGATTGGGAACCAGGGAGGACAGGAGGTAGCAGCCGTTGTAGAGGATGCCGTCGGGCTCAACAGCGCCGAACTCGTCGCCCTTGGACTCCAGGAACTCCTCGTTCACGGGTCTCAGGATGTTGTAGGTGGTCAGACCGTCAAAGTAGCCGCAGGGGCCGGTGAGGGTGTAGGTCAGCTTGTTGCCGTCGACAGTGATGCCAACGTCTTCCCAGCTGCCGGTGCCGTCCGCGTACTCGGCCAGGCCCTTGATCAGGGGCTTCACCAGGCCGAGAACCAGGCTCTTGGAATCAGCGGCGCGCTTCAGGCCGGTGACAAAGTCTTCCGCCTTGACAACGTCGTACTCTTCGCCGGAGGCGGTAGTCCAAACAGCGTCGTCACGAACGGTGAAGTACCACTCGGAGGCGTCCTCGTTGTGGCTCCACTCGGTGGCCATGCCGGGAACCAGCTTGCCGTGGGAATCCTGAGTCAGCAGGCCCTCGGTGAAGTTGGCGGTAAAGTCACCGTTGCTGGACTTGTTGTCGTACAGGTAGTCCAGAGAGGTGATGTTGAAGGAAGCGGTGGTGCTGTAGGTGTCAACAGTGTTGTGAGTGTCAACAGGCTCGGTGGGCACAACGACGGGCTCAGTCGTCGTAACAGGCTCATCAGTGTTGTCGACGGGCTTGGTCTCGCTGGGCTCAGTCTTGGGCTCGGTCTTGGGCTGAGTCTCAACGCTGTTGCCGGTAGTGGTGGGTTTTTCTTCGGGCTTGCAAGCTGCGAACATGGCAGCAATCATAACCACGACCAAAACCAGCGCAAGGATCTTCTTGACGTTTTGCATGGAATCATCCTCCTAATAAAATGTATATTTACGATCGTCCGTCAAGTCGTTCGTCGTAAATACCGGTCTATGACCGTTTTACATTTTAGCACATTTCTTCAAAGAACGCAATTCCTATTTTTGTTTTTTTTTCGATTTTTCCCCCGCAAACTCACCTAAAAACTTGATTGTTGCTTGTACAAATTGCACAATTACCCACATAATCCACATATAAATACCGCCGGAGATTTCTCCGGCGGTATGTTTTTGGAATGGTTTGGCGTCCGCCTGGGACGGCAGCGCGCTATCTGGCAAGGAGCCAGAGCACAAAGATCACCAGCACCGTGCCGCCTCCGATGAAGCCCACCACAGCCAAGCCGGCCAGGGTGGCATAGAAAGTGTAGCGCAGGGTCTCTTTTCTGGTCAGGGCCTCGCCGCGGGCAATTCGCTCCTGCAGCTCGGCGCGCTCTCTGGCTCGTTCCTCTCTTCGCTGCGCCGCGTCGTACCAGCGCATGCCCTCCACATTCATGTTGGCAATGGTGCGACCGTCGTCGTCCTCGTACTGCTTTCTCGGTTTCCGAGCCATTTTAGTCGTAGAGGTGGCAGGCGACCGTGTGGCCGGGCTCAATTTCCTTGGGGACAGGAACAACCTGTCTGCAAATACCCATGCACTTGGGGCAACGGGTATGGAACTTGCAGCCGCTGGGCGGATTAGCCGGAGAAGGAATGCTGCCTTCGAGGATGATGCGGTCCATCTTCACATCGGGATCCGGAACGGGGATGGCCGAGAACAGAGCGGCGGTGTAGGGGTGCATGGGGTTGGAGAACAGCTGCTCCTTGCTGCCAAACTCCACCATGGTGCCCAGGTACATGACGCCGATGGTATCGGAGATGTGCTCCACAACGGAAAGGTCGTGGGAGATGAAGAGGTAGGTCAGACCCAAACGCTTCTGCAGGTCCATCATCAGGTTAATGATCTGCGCCTGGATGGACACGTCCAGCGCGGAGACGGGCTCATCGCAGATGATGAAGTCCGGCTTCAGGGCGATGGAACGGGCAATGCAGATACGCTGACGCTGGCCGCCGGAGAACTCGTGGGGGTAGCGGTCCTTGTGGTAGGGCTGCAGGCCGCACTGCTTCATGATCTTATCCAGATAGGCGTCCATCTCGTGGGCAGGAACAATGTCATGTTCCCGAACCGCCTCGCCGATAATCTCGGCGACGGGGAGACGGGGCGACAGACTGGAGTAGGGATCCTGGAAGATCATCTGAATCTTCGGACGAAGCTTGCGCATCTCACCCTTGGGAATGTCGTGAATTTCAATGCCGTTGAAGTAAACCTGGCCGGCGGTCTTTTCCGTCAGACGAAGGATCGTCTTGCCAACGGTGGTCTTGCCGCAGCCGGACTCGCCCACGAGACCCATGGTGGTGCCCTTCTTGATGTTGAAGGAGACGCCGTCCACGGCCCGGACGTAACCGGTCACGCGGGAGAACAGGCCGGTCTTAATGGGGAAGTACTTGATGAGGTTGTGGACCTCCAGGACGTTGTCGGGGTCGTGCTTGATGGGCGGCTCCGCCTTGACGTCCTTGATCCGCTGTTCCAGCTGAAGGAAGATTTCCGTTCTGCTCGGTACCCGTTCCTCGAGTACTTCATTCTTGACAGTATCAACAGAGTCCATGTCAGCCCTCCTTCATATCGTCATACAGGTAGCAGGAAACTACGTGCGTCGGGCTGACGTGAATCTCATGGGGATACTCGCCGTTGCATCTTCCAATGCACTTTTCGCAGCGGTCGCGGAAATAGCAGTAGTTCGGCATGTTGATCGGGTTCGGAACAGAGCCCGGAATGCTGTAGAGCCGTTCCACGCGGCGACTGACGACGGGTTTGGAAGCCATCAGGCCAACGGTGTAGGGGTGGCAGGGATTATGGAAGACCTCGGACGCGGTGCCGCGCTCTACCACTCTGCCGGAGTACATGACCACAACATAGTCTGCCATCTCGGCGATGACGCCCAGGTCGTGGGTAATCAGCATGATGCTGGAATTAATGCGGTTCTTCAGGTTGCGGAGCAGGTCCAGAATCTGCGCCTGGATGGTAACGTCCAGCGCGGTGGTGGGCTCGTCGGCAATGATCAGCTTGGGGTCGCAGGCCAGAGCCATGGCGATCATAACACGCTGACGCATACCGCCGGAGAGCTCGTGGGGGTACATCATGTAGACGCCCTCGGCGTTGGCGATGCCAACCAGCTTGAGCATCTCAATGGTGCGGTCCTTGCAGCGCTCCTCAGACCAGGTAGGATAGTGGAGCTCCAGAACCTCGTCCACCTGGGCGCCGATCCGGAAGACCGGGTTCAGAGAGGTCATGGGCTCCTGGAAGATCATGGAGATCTTGTCGCCGCGGAGGGTCTGCATGACTTCCGTGGGAGTCTTGACGATGTCGTAGACCAGTCCGTCGCCGGAGTCGAAGCGGATCTCACCTTCCACCGTCTGGCCCTGGGGCCGCTGCACCAGCTGCATCAGAGACAAAGAGGTGACGGACTTGCCGCAGCCGGACTCGCCCACGACGCCGACGGTCTTGCCCTTGGGGATGTTGAAGGACACGCCGTCCACCGCACGGACCGTGCCGATGTCGGTGAAGAAGTAGGTGTGGACGTTGTCAAACTCCACAACGTTGGCGGGATCGTGCATCGAGGTCAGGTACTCGTTGGGGCTTACGTGTTTCCGGTCACGCTGTTTCTCGATGGCATCGGTGATCTTACGGTTCTCTCTGGAAATCCGGGCAGATTCTTTCCGGGAGATATAATTTGTACTCTTATTCTTTGCCATATTCTGTCACCTCATTTAACGCTTCATCTTCGGGTCGAAGGCGTCACGCAGGCCGTCACCGACGAAGTTGAAGCCGAGAACCGTAATCATGATGAACAGACCCGCGGGAATCCAAATCCACCACGCGGTCCGCATGACCTGCATGTCGTTCACCTGGTTGATGATGGAACCCCAGGAGGCCATGGGGTACTTGACGCCCAGACCCAGGAAGCCCAGGGTCGCCTCCGTCAGGATGACGCTGCCGAGGCTGGAGGTCGCGTTGACGATCAGCAGAGGCATGACGTTGGGAACCAGGTGACGGAAGATCCGGCGGCTGGTGCGAATGCCGGTGGCTTCGGCGGCGATCATGAAGTCCTGCTCACGCAGGGAGAGGATCTGACCGCGGACCACACGGGCGATGCCGGTCCAGCCCAGGATACCCATCATAGCCATGGTCAGAATCAGTCGCGGTGTGGCGTCCACCTTCTGCTGGTCCATGACGGAGCCTACGATGATGAGCATGGGGTAGAAGGGAATCGCGTTGAAGAGTTCCACGAAACGCATCAGGATGGTATCCACCACTTTGCCGAAGTAGCCGGAGATACCGCCGATGATGACGCCCAGGATGATCTCAAAGAAGACGACCACGAAGCCGACGATCAGGGAGATCCGGCCGCCGTGCATCAGACGGGTCAGCACGTCCATGCCGTTGATGTCGGTGCCAAGCTTGTGCTCGGAGGACAGGCCGGAGCGCTGGTCCAGCAGAGAGGTCTTCTGCAAGGTGGAGACGTAGTAGTTGTTGTTGGAAACGTTAACGCTGGCCTCAGTCACATGGCCGTACTGGTCAACAAATGTGAAGCCGGTTTTCTTGGTCCGGATGGCGTCAGACAGCTTCCGGACGAAGTCGAAGGTCAGCTCGATGCCCACATAGTCGGCACCGTAGGCAATGTCGGAAACCAGGAGGATGTCCTTGCCCTGACCGTTCTGCACGATGTAGTCTTCGCCGTCGCTCACCAGCAGGAAGCGCTCGCCGTTGTACTGGAAGCTGGAAGCATTCTTGGCCATTGCGGTCTCCAGCTCAAAGCAGAAGTTCAGGTCGGAGGTAATGGAGTCATACTTGGTTTCGACAGGAACAAAGCTGTTGACAACGGTAAGAATCAGCTCATTGTCGGCATTGGTCACGCGAAAGTCGGTCTCGGTTTTCGCGATGCTGTAGGCCTTGTCGCCATAGTCGAAGGACTGCTCGCCATTTTGGATCGCCGTGTCAAGCAAGGACAGGAACTCATCCTTACTGTCAATGGTCGTGACGAAGTCCACGGCTGTCTCGACACGCTTGCCGTCCTTGTCGGTGGTCTCCACCTTCACGGTGCCGAAGCGATTATCCCGGACGATGTTGAACAGGGTGCTGCCGTCGGGACCGTTAAGTACGCGGTCTGTACCGTTTTGGCTAATGGTGTAGGTACCCCCATTGTACGTCACAGAGCTCTCGCCGTTCATCACGGCAGCGCTGACCGTCTGCAGGAACTCCGCGTCGGCCTGCAGATCCACCACGTCACCGTTCACCGAAGTGAAGATGTTGTAGGAAGCGAGGGCTACGGGCTCGTCGGAGGGGATGAAATACTTCCGCTCAACCTTGGTGATCTCCGCGGAAATCGTCATGCCGTTGTAGGTCAGTTCCTTTTCCTTGCTGTTGGAGTCGCTGTGCTCACGAAGCAGCTCCAGAAGGCCGGAGTCCACAACCGTGTTATCATAGAACTGCAGCTCGCCCTTCACGATGGTGGCGATATGCTTGGTGCCGTAGATGGCAACGGAGGGAGCGTGCTTATCCGGGTTCAGAACCACCATATTGTACTGGTCGTTCTTGGCGGAGAAGGAAATCTCCTGGCCAGTCTTCAGAGAGTAGACGCCGCCCTTCTTGGTCTCGCTCAGGGCTTTCATGACGCCGGTCTGCATGGCGGAGGAGGCGTCGCCCACAAAACGCGGATCAGCGTTAAATTTACCGGTGGCGTACTTGCCAAGCTCTTCCGATTCCTTGGTGAAGATCTGGTCGATCTCGTAGGGAGAGAAGACCGGCCCCAGGAAAGAGAAGAGGAACATTACTGCCAAGATAATGATGCCGACCACGGCCAGCTTGTTGCGGATAAACCGCTTGAAGACAAGCATGCCGGGAGAAAGGACCTTCACGCGTCGGGCGTCATCCAGGGCCATTTGCTCCTGCTGGGGGGCTTCCTGCCGGGGGGCCTCCTGCTGGGGTGCTTCCTGCAGATCAAGCTCTTCAGCTTTATTTTTCTTCATAAAAGCACCTCCTTAATTGACGCGGACGCGGGGATCCACGACTGCGTACATAATGTCTGACAGAATCAGAGATATCTGCGTCAGGAAGAAAATAAACGTGGTGTAGAACATTGCGAATGGAATGTCACCCTGCACCATGGCGTTGTAGGAATACAGGCCGATGCCGGGGATCTGGAAGACTGTCTCCGTAATGAACGCGCCGCCGAAGAAGCTGGGAAGCAGACCGCTGAAGGCGGTAACCAGCGGGATCAGGGTGTTGCGGAACGCGTGCTTGTTGATGACGGCCTTCTCGGGCAGGCCCTTGGCGCGGGCCGTGCGGATGTAGTCCGAGTTCAGAACTTCCAGCATATTGGTACGGGTGTAACGCATCAGGAAGCCGATGGACAGAATCGCCAGGGTAGCCACGGGCATGACCAGGTGAGAAGCGATGTCTCCGATCTTGCCCCAGGTGCCAAGGGATTCATACATATTGCCCTTCAGACCGTATAGGGGAAGCCATTTCAGCTTCACCGCGAAGATGTATTTGAAGACAGTGCCGATATAGAAGGATGGCAGTGAAATACACGCCAAAGCGAAAACAGTGACAGCGTAGTCCGTTGCCCGGTACTGCTTGCGGGCGGCAAGAATACCAAGCGGAATGGCGACAAAGACCTCAACAATCAGAGAAATGATGTTCATCAGGACGGACCACCAGATGACTTCACCGAAAATCTTGGTGACGCTCTCGCCGTACTTCCAGGAATTGCCGAAATCCAATGTGATGGCCTGTCCCAGCCACTTCACGAAGCCGCTGAAAATGCCGCCGTCCATACCGTACTCCTCTTTCAGCTTCGCCAGCAGCTCCTCCGCGGTCTCTGTGACCTGCGGAGACTGGGAGAGCTCGATGGCTCTCTTTTCCAAATAGGAAGTCGGAAGGCACCGGATGACCGCGTAGGTGACGAAGGCGCCAAGTATCACGATCAGTAGACCTAATAAAATTCTCCTAATAAGGAATTTCGTCATGTGTACCACCTCTTGCAGCTCAAGGCCGCGACGAATTTTGCTTTACATCGGTGCGCCCACCGGAAGGGTGGGCGCACCTTATAGAATTTTGCTACGGCTTGGGTTGCGGGGGAATTAGTTCATCTCAAGGTTCTCGATGTCTCTCATCCAGCCCCAGAACGTGGTGATGTCGGGCGTCATGGTGCTCATGTTGATGCGCTTGGTGGAGAAGACAACGCAGTTCTGACGCTGATAGGCGGGGATTTCCACGGCCCAGTCAACGATGATATCCAGGCACTGCTTGTAGGTCGCCTTCCGGAAGCTCTGGTCGTCAGAGGTACGGGCGTCCATGATGAGCTGGTTCAGCTCGGGGTCGTTGATGTGGTAGTGGTTGGAGTTGGAGCCGCCCTTGCCGATGATGTTGTCGCTGTGATAGACCTGGTACATATCGGGATCGATGGTGGAGCTCCAGGCAGCGCACCACAGCTCCTGGGTGCCTGCGTCCAGGGCGTTCCAAAGGACGTTGGAGTCGGCGGGGTCGTTGATCTCCAGGGTGATGCCGATTTCCTCAAAGGCCTGCTTGGCCATGGTCAGAACCGTGTAGGAGGGGTGTTCGCCCTGGCCGTCAGCGGGGATGATGACCTCGAAGGTGGTCTTCTTGCCGGAAGCGGGATCCTCCGCAACCTTGCCGTCCACCACATTGTAGCCGGCAGCCTCAAACCAGGTCAGCGCGGCGGCCTTGGCGGCAGCGTATTTCTCGTCGGCGGACATGGAAGCGGTGTAGATGTCGTTGCCCTGGGCGTCGGTGGAGAAAGCGACCTTGTAGTCGGGGTCAGAGGACTGGGGCGCGGCCCAGGAGGTGTTGGAGATGGGGTACTGGATGACGGAAGCAGCGTCTCCGTAGTAGGAGTCGTAAGCAACGTCACGGTAGACCGCAAGGACGGTAGCCAGGGCCTTACGCAGAGCCTTGGACTCCTTGGAAGCGGGGTTGTCGTCCACGTTGACGTTGTCGGCGTTGATGCCGATGTAGCCATAGCCCAGATTGTCAACCTTGGAGGTGGTGATGATATCGCCGGTGATCTCCTGGTTGGAGTTGTAGTTCTTGACTTCCTCGAAACGGGTACGGGAGCCGGTCATTTCGCCGGCGTCAGCGTCGGCAGTGTACAGAGCGGTGGCAACTTCGGAGGACAGGGTCTCTTTGAAGAGGACGGTGGGGATGTAGGGCTGGCCTCTGTAGTAGTTCTCGTTGGCCTTGAAGGTAACGACCTTATCCTTGTAGGACTCGAAAACGTAGGGGCCGGCGCCGGCGGGGTGCTCCATCTTCTCCTTGGCGATGCTCAGATCGCCTTCGTCGAAGCCGTAGCGTCCGTTGTCGGGATCCCACTTGCTCTCATCGCCATAGTAGTGCATGGGGGTGATGTAGATGCCCAGGATGCTGTAGACAGCGGGGGCGGAGAAGCCCTCGGTGGTCACCTGAACGGTGTAGTCGTCCAGCATCTTGATGCCTTCGATGGAGGTGATCTTCTGGCCGGCCATCTCGGGATCCTTGGGGCCGAAGGTGAAGATCAGCTTGTTCCGGGCGGGGGTCACCACATCGGTGGCCTCGCTGCTGGTGTTTTCAGTGTCGAAGAACTCAACAGGGTCGTTTTCGTAGGTAGCCTTGGTAATGGCAATGAAGTCTTCCACAGTGGGGAAGGTGTTCTTCAGGTCCCAGGAGCCGTAGCCGATGGGATCCACGAAGACGCCGTCGTCGTTCAGGCCGCCGTAGCTCCAGAACCACATGGCGTAGGCAACCTTCAGACCCTCGTTGGCGGAAACCTCAGCATAGGTCTCGGCGCCGACGTACTGGGCGTAGCCGTTGGAAGCATAAGTGGCGTTGACGTAGTCGACGATGGTGTTGACCTCAGCGGCCCACTGCTCGTCGATCCAGCCCCAGAACGCGTCGTACATTTCCTGGGTGTAGGTGTCGTTGGCAACGTAGCCTTCGCCGCGGCCGTCTTCCAGAAGCTTATCGGCGATGGCGCCGTACTTTTCCTGAACCGCGTCGGAGGACTGGGTCTGCCAGTACTTCAGGCCCACGATGTCGTAGGAGGACAGGGTGGTGGAGCCAACATAGGTGGGATCCAGGTAGGTGTAGTAGGTGAACAGAATGTCCTTGGCGGTGACAGGCTTGCCGTCCCAGAACTTCAGGTCCTCACGGATCTTGGCGGTGTAGACGGTACGGTTGGTGCTCTCGTCATACTCAACGGAGAGATTGGCGGGGCCCCAGTAGGTGTATTCGGTGCCGTTGTAGGTGCGAGTCTCGCCCTCGATGGCGTTGAAGATGATGTCGCCCATGCGGTCATAGGTCATCATATCCAGCTGGGTGAAGCCGGCGACGTCAGAGTCGTAAGCGGTTTCAGAGAAGAAGGGGCTGAACTTGCGGGAGAAGGGGCTGTAGGCCACGACCAGCGGGGTATCATTGTTGTACTCATGTCTTTCTTGCTGATGGTAAGCGGGCTTGCCGGGTTCAACAGGAGCGTTGCTTCCGTTGGTGGGCTGCGGGTTGTTCCCGCCAGTGGGCGTCTTGCTGCTGCCGGTCTCTTCAGGCTTATCGGAGCAGGCCACCAGGGCAAAGAGCATCATGAGAGCCAGCAAAAGCGCAAGCGTTCTTTTCAGGTTTTTCATGCTATTCCTCCTATAAAAATGTTTTTTGTTATCTGATCACACACCGGACGCGCCGTGTGTGTCTGATACGAATTCAGGGCCGATAGGCGTCGTTGTCCAGAAGCTCCGTCTTGATCTGCTTGGAGAGGCGGTAAACCCGAAGCTCCGCCACCCCGCCCAGAACCAGCATGGCGGCAAAGACGCCGTCCATCAGGGAATAGGGTGCCTCGCCTTTTATGGTGGCGGCAACGGCAATAATCCAGTAGATCAGGCAGGCCAGGGCTGACATGCAGATCACCACGAAGGCGAACATGGCGCTGTGGCCGGTGCGCAGGATGCCCTTGTCATACTGCCGCCGCTCCATGGGGGTGGTCTTGGCCGGAAGCATCACCGCCCCCATGATCTGATAGGCCAAAGGGAAGGACGAAATCACCAGAATCGGCAAAAACCACTTGTGGGTCAGGGGGCCGGGGAGCACGGCCAGCGCCGCCAGCACAGCCGCAACAGCCACAGCCGTCAGCAGCCGCATCCCGAAGATCAGGCGCTTGAATTCCACCTCGTCGTTGGTGGGGTGGATCCAGGAGCCGATGTAGAACATCCGGTTTTCGCGGCCGCCCTTGGGGTTCAGACTCGGGATAACTTGATAATCGTTGGTGTAGCGGTAGCGGCGAACCACATATCCATTGGATTTTTTTTCGCTTTGCAGGGGCTTTTCGGACATTTTTCTGCCTCCAATCTGCGGAGACACCGTTTTCCGCAAAAACCGCTTCTCCCTCTTTCTAATCTATTGTAACACAGAAATCCGCTTTTTTCAACGCAAAATTAAAAGTTTTTTCATAATTTCTCAGATTTGGCAAAATACCGAATTTAACTCGTTCCGCGTGTGGGGGTTTCGAATCGCATTCTCCAAAAAACCTTGCAAAAAGCTGTATATTGTTGCCATCCCCCTGTCAATACACTTTATCTGTTTTGGAGCAGATTTGTTGAATATGATGAAAAATTGCCAATTGTATTCGGATATTCAGAATAAGAAGTTCTCATAATCCGTATGGAAAAAGGGACACGAAAAAATTTCCATTGGATGATACGCTCGCGTCACAGCACCCGGAACACCTCGCCCAGCCTTTCGTGGAGCACCAGATCCGCTTCGCTGTCGTAGGGAGTCTCGTCCCGGTTGATGAGGACCAGCCGATTGCCCCGGTAGTAGCGGATCATCCCGGCGGCAGGCCAAACGGTAAGAGAGGTGCCGCCCACGATCAGCAGATCGGCGCCGGCGATGGCCATGGCGGCCCGGCCCATCACGTCCTGATCCAGGCTCTCCTCGTAGAGCACCACGTCGGGCTTGATCACGCCGCCGCAGTCGCAGCGGGGCACGCCTTTGCTGTTCTTGACGAACTCGGCGGAGTAGCTCTTATGGCAGCGGATGCAGTAGTTTCGCAGCACGGAGCCGTGGAGCTCCAGGACGTTTTGACTGCCGGCCTTCTGGTGCAGGCCGTCGATGTTCTGGGTGACCACCGCGGACAGCTTCCCTTCCCGCTCCCAGCGGGCCAGGACCTTGTGGGTCACGTTGGGCTCGAAACCCAGGGGCAGCATCTTCTCCTTGTAGAAGTCGAAGAACTCCTCGGGCTTCCGTTCAAAAAAGGAATGGGAGATGATAGTCTCCGGCGGGTACTTGAATTTCTGATTGTAGAGGCCGTCCACGGAGCGGAAGTCGGGGATGCCGCTCTCGGTGGAGACTCCGGCGCCGCCGAAGAAGACGATGCGTTGGGCCTCATCGACCCAGGTTTTCAGCGTATCTATCTTTGAATTCATGGTCTTCCTCCTCCAGTTCCTGAATGAATTTCTTTTCTGCTTTCGTTTTGTCGGGCAGGCGGAGCTTGGCGAAGAGGTCCGGGCGGCGGCGCATGGTCCGCAGGATGGACTGCTTCCTGCGCCAGCGGGCCACCTTGGCGTGGTCGCCGGAGGTGAGAATCTCCGGCACGGGCCGGTCGTGCCAGAGGGCGGGACGGCTGTACTGGGGGTATTCCAGCAGGCCGTTCCAGTGGCTTTCCTCCTCAAAGCATTCCGGATCGGAGAGAACCCCGGGCAGCAGCCGGCAGACCGCGTCGGTGACGGCCATGGCGGCAATCTCCCCGCCGGTGAGGACGAAGTCTCCCAGGGAGATTTCCTCGTCCACGCACTCGTCAATGAAGCGCTGGTCGACGCCCTCGTAGTGACCGCAGACCAGAATCAGATTCTCATAATCGGCAGCCAGGCGGCGGGCATGGTTCTGGTTGAAGACCTCGCCGCAGGGGGACATATATATTGTATGCGGACGGGTTCCGGTTTCCTCACACACGTGGGCCCAGCAGCGGAAGAGGGGATCCGCCTGCATGACCGCCCCCCGGCCTCCGCCGTAGGGGTAATCGTCCACCTGGTTCTGCTTGTTGGTGGTGTAGTCCCGGATCTGGTGGGTGCGGACGGTGATGAAGCCCCGCTCCTGGGCCCGGCCCAGGATAGACTCGGAGAGCACGTCCCCCACCGTGTCGGGAAAGAGGGTCAAAATGTCGATGCGCATAGACGGTCATTCCTTTCGTGGAACCAGGAAGAGGAAAAGGTAAGAGGTAAGAAGTAAGAATGAAAGGGTAGGAATTGAGAATTTATCGTTGAACATGCTCTGCCGCCGCTTTTTACTTCTTACTTCTTACTTCTTACTTTTTTAGCTTTCGTCTGTTTCCATTCCTTCGATCAGATTCACCTCCACCCGGCCCAGGGCGGGGTCCAGGGTCGGCACGAAGGCCTTGACGTTGGGGATCATATAGGTCTTCTCCCCTTTTACCACCAGCACGTCGGAGGACGGCATGGTGAGAACCTCTGTGATCTTGCCGATTTCCACGCCGTCGGCATGGACCGGCAGGCCGATCAGGTCCGCCTGGAAAACAGTGCCTGCTGGGATGTGAGGATCGTCCCGGGCAATGGAAATCACCCGGTTCCGCAGCTTCTGGGCTTCCTCCACCGTGTCGATGCCCCGGAATTTCACCAGGACCACGGTGTTCTGGACGCGGGAATGCTCCACGGTCAGCGCGTCGGCACCCCCCTCATCCGTCACGGCCTTGACGGCCGCGCCACCTTCCCCCTGGGGGGAAGTCTTCACAAGGTAGAAGGTTTTGAATTTCGTCAAAAAATCCGGGCTGTCCGCCCAGGGCAGGACCTTGACCTCACCCCGGACCCCGTGGGTGGAGACAATTATGCCGGTTTCCAAAAATTTCTGATTCATAGCAATTCCAATACAGCAGACAGGCAATGCCTGTCCCTGCGCTCATGACAGGTTTTGTGTTCCCTCGGCCTCCGCCTCGGGCGGGCGCGCAGTCTGCGTCCCTACATAAATAATACAATTTTCTATTATCAGTTGTCAACTGTCAAAACTGAAAAGGGCCGCTGCCTTTCAGCAGCAACCCTTTTGGCTTAGTCTACAATCTCCACGCTGACGCGGACGCCCTGGCGCTGCGCCACGGATTTCATGATGGCGCGGATCTCCTTGGCGATCCGGCCGCCGCGGCCGATGACCTTGCCCATATCCTCGGGGGCCACACGAAGCTCCAGGACCAGGGGGTCGCCCTCAAAGGACTCCACCGTGACCTGCTCCGGATGCTCCACCAGGTTGCGGGCGATATAGAGCAACAGTTCTTTCATTGTTCAGCCCTCGGTTCTTACAGAACGCCGGCCTTCTTCAGCAGTCCTCTGACGGTGTCGGTGGGTTGCGCGCCGTTCTTGATCCAGGTCTGAGCCTTTTCCACGTCCACGTTGATGGTGGCGGGGTTGGTCAGGGGATCGTAGGAGCCGATCTCTTCGATGCAGCGGCCGTCGCGGGGGCTGCGGGAGTCAGCGACAACAATGCGGTAGTAGGGGTTCTTCTTGGCGCCCATTCTTCTGAGTCTGATCTTAACCATTTTTTCATTCTCCTTAATGAATTAAAATTTATTTTATTCGTAAACCTGTACGGCATCGAATTGAGAAGTGAGAGTTGAGAATTGAGAATGAATGTGTTTTGCAGATCGCGATCTGCAAAACTCCGATAATTCTCCATTCTCCATTCTCAATTGTCAATTTCATTACATGCCCGGGAAGCCCGGGAAGCCGCCGCGTTTTTGCAGCTTCTTCAGCCGCTTGCCCGCGCCCTTGCCGGTGAACTGCTTCATCATCCGCTGCATATCGCCAAACTGCTTGAGCAGCTTGTTCACGTCCTCCACCTTGGTGCCGGAGCCCGCAGCAATACGACGCTTCCGGCTGGAGCCCAGGATGTTGGGGTTCTCCCGCTCATTGGGGGTCATGGAAAGGATGATGGCCTCCACCCGGGTCAGGGCCTTCTCGTCCACCTGCAGGTCCTTCATGCCGCCCATACCGGGGATCATGCCCATGAGGTCCTGCAGACTGCCCATGTTCTTGAGCTGGGTGAGCTGATCGTAGAAGTCCGTGAGGGTGAATTTGTTTTGGCGCAGCCGCTCTTCCAGCTCGGCGGCCTTCTTCTGGTCGATGGCCTGCTCCGCCTTCTCAATGAGGCTCAGCACGTCGCCCATGCCCAGGATCCGCCCCGCCATACGGCCGGGGTGGAAGGGCTCGATCTGGTCCAGCTTCTCGCCCACGCCGATGAACTTGATGGGCTTGCCCGTGACGGCCTTGACCGACAGAGCCGCGCCGCCCCTGGCGTCGCCGTCCAGCTTGGAGAGCATCACGCCGTCGATGTCCAGCCATTCGTTGAAGGTCTGGGCAGCATTCACCGCGTCCTGACCGGTCATGGCGTCCACCACCAGCAGAATTTCGCTGGGCTTGACCTCGGCCTTGATGGCCTTGAGCTCGTCCATGAGCTTTTCATCCACGTGCAGACGGCCGGCGGTGTCCAGGAAAACCATGTCGTTGCCGTGCTGCTCCGCCCAGCGGAGGCCGGCCTTGGCGATCTTCACGGGATCGTCCTGGCCCATCTGGAAGACGGGGATGTCCAGTTGACTGCCCACCACCTCCAGCTGCTTGATGGCAGCGGGACGGTAGACGTCGCAGGCCACCAACAGGGGCCGCTTGCTCTGGGTCTTCTTGAAGTACCCGGCCAGCTTGGCGCCGTTGGTGGTTTTGCCCGCGCCCTGGAGGCCCACCAGCATGACAATGGTGGGGCCGTTGGATGCCATGTTGAGCTTTTGGTTCTCGCCGCCCATCATGGCGGTGAGCTCCTCGTTGACCACCTTGACCACCATCTGGGCGGGGTTCAATCCCTCCAGCACGTCGGCGCCTACGCAGCGATCGGTGACGATTTTGATGAAGTCCTTGACCACCTTGTAGCTGACGTCGGCCTCCAGCAGGGCCAGACGGATCTCCCGCATGGCTTCCTTCACGTCGTTGGGGGTCAGGCGGCCCTTGGTCCGCAGACGCTGAAAGGCGGCGGAGAGTTTTTCGGTTAAGCCTTCAAAAGCCATAAAGGGCCTCCCTTCGGTGGAATGCAGAGTGCAGAATGAATTTTAGGGGCGAGCATTGCTCGTCCGGCATTCGGAACGAATGCAATTTGCCGCAGGCAAATCCAGCCAGGTCCCGACAACGTACCCCATCAGATCGCCCATTGTTCTCCAATGGCGAACCGGACGGCCAATGGCCGCCCCTACGTCGGGTACGCGGACGGCAGAGTGCCGTCCCTACGGGCACTCGCGCAGGTCCTTTGCCAGCGTGCGAAGCTTTGCAGCGGTCTCGCCCAGGCTCTCTGCGCTGAGTTCGCCCGTCAACGCTTCCAGCTCGGCGGCGATCTCGTCGATCCGCCGCTGACGGCCAAGGCAATGCGTGACCTCCTCGTAGCGCAGGAGCTGGGTCTCGGCCCGGGTCACGGCGTCGTGGACGCCCTGTCGGCTGGTGCCCATGAGCTCGGCGATCTCCGCCAGCGTCAGGTCCTGATTGCAGTAGAGGTCAAAGCATTCCTGCTGCTTTTCTGTCAGGAGCTCCCCGTAGCAGTCCAGCAGCAGCGACATGGTCAGCTTGTCCGGTTTCATGGGGCCCTCCTTGTCAAAGTCATTCCATTGACAGCCCGCTCAGTATAGCACAGCGCGGGGCGTTTGTCAAGGGGAAAGATTTTACAGTTATGCCTTCACCAAAAGATTTTTCAGTTATGCCTTCACCAAAAGATTTTTCAGTTATGCCTTCACCCTGTCAATTCAACCACGTTCGGGGCGTCGAGGGCGCCGCCCCCTACGCTTTCTCAGTTTTCCGCAGCGGGCGCTTGTTGCCCTTTTCGTCCACGATCCAGGTGTTGTCCAGGTGAGAAGTCAGGCTGGCTTTGACCGCGGCGATGTACTCCTTCCGCAGCTCGTCCCGCTCGGCGGTCTCCTCCGGGGTCAGGCCCTCGGCCTTGGCCTTTCGGGCCAACTCGTTGATGCGGTCAATTCGTTCTTGTTTCATATCGCTTTCTCACTTCGTTTTCATTTCCTGTCCGCCAGATCGGCGGCGTGCGTTGGCGGAGACGTCAGAGGACGCCCCGCGGGCGCTTACTTCTTACTTATTACTTCTTACTTATTACTTCTTAATTCTTACTTCTTAATTCTTACTTCTTAATTCTTACTTCTTAATTCTTACTTCTTAATTCTTACTTCGTTTATCCCACCGCGTTGGACACCGTGGCGAGAAGCTTCATGCTCTCCGGGTCAGTGACGCAGACCTGGGCGGGGCTGCAAAGGTACAGAACCCCGTTCAGCAGCAGGCCGCGGGTATCGTCCGGGGTAAAGTCCAGGGCAAAGGCGCCCTTATCCTCAAACTTGCTGCCGTTCCAGCGGAAGAGCCGGTATTCGGCGCCGTCGTCCCCCACGGCGGGCAAGCCGATCAGGCCGGAACCCGGGTCCGCGAAGAGGGCTCCCCGGGCGGTCAGGTCCCCCGCGGGAAGTGCCTCCGGCCCCAGGCTGCCCAGCTCCTTGGGGGCAGCGGGCGAGCTGAAATCGTACATGGTGAGCTTTACTTCGCCCGCCGGGGCGGGAAGAGAGACCGCAAGGACGGCGGCCGCCCCCCAATCCCGGAGCAGCAGGGTCTCCCCCCGGGCCGGGAAGCTTCCGCAGAGCTTGGGGTTCAAGGGATCGGAGAGGTCCGCCAGGGTGAGGCTGTCCCCCGCGGTGATCCAGGCGTTGGAGCGCAGGAAGCGGCAGGCGCTGATACCCGTTTCGCCCCCCAGCTTGGCCAGGGCTCCCACGGCGTCCAGGTTCTGATCCAGAATCGCAAGCTGGCTTTCGCTGAGGTGGCTGCTGTTCTGGGCGTTGGTCCAGCCGTGGGCTTCATCGGTATAGACGGAGAAGCTGCGCTCATCCACTTTGGCAGCCACTCGGAGCTTCCCCTCCCGCAGATCCATGGCGCCGGCGTCGGCCAGGGCGCCATAGAGGACGCAGCCCTCGTTCAGGGTCAGACCGCCCTCATCCAGCCGCAGCCGCTTGATCTCCGTCTCGGCGGCGGCTTTGTAGTCCACCACCGTGTAGGGCGGCTCCTGCCGGGGGGCGGAGGCCTCCTCCTTCCAGCGGGTCCGGGCCAGCAGAAGATCCTGCCCCTCGCCACAGACGGCTTCGGTGCCGTCGGTAAAGCCCAGGGCGTCCACAAAGCGTCCGTCCTCCATCCGGACCGCCGCGGCCACGGTCAGCGCCGCCTTGCCGGGATCCGGGCAGAGATAAAGCTCTCCGGCTTGAAGGGTCATGGTCCTGTCGTTCTCCCGCAGCTTGGGCAGGATGGTCTCCGCCTCCTCCGCCTTGGGCAGGCTCAGCAGGGTCTTCTGGGTCACTACGCAGAGGGTCCCATCCATCAGGCAGGCCTCCACCAGGCTGCCCTCCACCGCCAGGGCGGAAAACTGCTTCGGGGCGGCAGGGTCCGACAGATCCAGCAGGACGATTCTCGTCTCGACGCCCTCGGGGGCTTCGTCCTCGTCGTCCCAGGCCACCGTGTTCCACAGGATGGCAATTCGATTCTGCCAGAGGTAGAGCCGATCCCCCCAGCGTTCCCCGGCCCGCTCCACCTTGGTGTAGGAGCGCACCGCACTGGATGCCCCGGCGGCGGAGACCGCCACCAGGCCGTAGCTGTCCAGCATATAGATGTGGGAGCCGTCTGTGACCACCGTGTCCCCGGCGTCGGTGCAGAGGGCCAGCTGCGCCCCAGTCGCGGGAGCCTCCGGGTCCTCCGTCTGCCAGCGGTCGGACTCCCGCTGTCCGGCAGAGCTCAGCGCCGTCAAAACGGCCTGGGCGTCGGCCGCCGGGGCCAGCTCGCCCAGCGGGCTTCGCCGGACCTCGCCCCGTTCGCCGTAAACCGGTCCCGCGGGCTCCGGCCCATCCTCGCCGCAGGCGGAGAGGATACCGGTCAGGAGAATCAAAACCAACAGAAAGCATACAGTCTTTTTCACGTGGGGACCCCTTTCTTGCGAAATTGAGAATCTACAGTTTTTTCGAATTGCCATTCTGGTTATCGGCTTTACTCAGCCGCTGTTTCGTAGGGGCGGCTCTTATCTGCCGCAAGGCGGATGAGCCGTCCGGTTTGCGGAGCAAACAATCGCTCGGAGGGCGATCCGGCCCGGTATATTGTCTGGGAACGCGTCGAATTGTCAGAACAGCTCTGGTTTCGGAAGCTTGCCGGATTTGCCTCCGGCAAATTGCATTCGTTCCGAACGCCGGGTGGCTCCCCCTGCGGGTAAGAGCCGCCCTTACAGAGTGTTTGCTGACTTAAACCGATGGCCAGAATTGCCATTTGAAAAACGGAAAGCGGAATTCATTCTCAATTTCCAATTGTCAATTCTCAATTGAAAAATCCCCATGCAAAGCGGGAGGCCTTGCATGGGGATGGAAAACGATTCGCTTACTCAGCCTCGACGGTCTCGGGCTCGGCAGCCTCGGCCTCCTCGGCCAGAGCCTCAGCCTGCTCCTCCACGGTGGGCTCCAGCAGGGCCCGGATGGAGAGGGAGATGCGCTTGTTCTCGGCGTCGATGTCGATGATCTTGGCGTCCACTTCCTGACCGACGGTCAGCACGTCCTCGGGCTTGCCGATGCGGCGGTCCGCAATCTGGGAGATGTGGATCAGGCCGTCCACGCCGGGAACGATCTCGGCGAAGGCGCCGAAGGTCATCATCTTCACGATCTTGACCTTGGCCACGTCGCCCACGTTGTACTTGGCGGTGAACTGGTTCCAGGGGTTCATCTCC
>JAEEKA010000106.1 GCA_016282135.1 Oscillospiraceae bacterium | reverse complement strand
GGTGCTGCAGTGCCTGTACGCCGCCATGGGCAAGCCGGGAATCAGCATCGTCAACCCCTACAGCGACGTGAAGCCCAAGCACTGGTACTGTTAGGGCTCCATCTGGGCCTATGAAAAGGGCCGGGAAAAGGGCGAGGACGGCAAGTGCCGAGCCAAGACGCGCTGCACCCGCGGCTACGTGGGGACCTACCTCTACCGCTACTTCACCGGAAACGAGCTGGCGGAATGATTCGGCATCAGCGACCAGGTTTCTGAGTCCGTAGGGGACGAGTTTCCAGTCCCGTTGGAATTGAGAATTGAGAGTTGAGAATTGAGAATTGTCGGTGTTTCGCAGATTGCCATCTGCAAAACGGAAATGGATTTGCCGTCTGCAAAACCGACAGCAGGTTCATGATTCAGAGCCCGTAGGGGACGGGTTTCCCGTCCCGCGGTTCAACGCCCACAGGGGCGAGCATCTGTGCCCTTTTTGGGTACTGCTCGTTCGAGTGACCAGGCACGAACCGACGATTTACAGGAACCCCAAGCCTTTCCCCAACAGAATCCGGTGAAAACACTTAAAGAGCAACCGTTCGCGGCCGCTCTTTAAGTGTTTTTTGAAAATATTTTAAAAAATCATTAAAAATTCTGGACATCCAAAATATTCCTTGGTAAAATAGCAAAAGAGGCATTGGGCTATGTGCCTGCTGCAATTTCAGTGATTCAAAGGAGGAGACAAAAGCACATGAAAGACTACCCGAGAAGTTTTCTTGCCCTGTTGATTGCGTTGGTTATGGTCGTTGGACTGTTCCCGGCCGCGGCCTTCGCCGCGACGCCCGCGGGGGCGGAGCCCAGCGACGCGGTCCGCGTTTTCACGGCGGAAGACGAAGCAATTCTGAATGACGACGTATTTGCCAGGATCGACGAGGTCAAAACCACTGCGGCGAAAACCCGCGGCGGAATTGGCGCGTTGACCGAGGCGGACTACGCCGCCCTGGTACCCCAGGTCATCAAGGCCGTCGAAGGCTCTGAGACCTACGTACCCGGCACCCTGCATCAAAACGGCTCTTTCCTGAGCTGGGAGACCACGGTGGGCCTGCCCTGCTGTTATTCTCCCCGGATGGAGGCGGAGCTGCACAACACCGAAAACGACCCCACCCCCGAGGAGATTGCCCGGGCGGAAGCAGAGGCTCAGGCTCTGTTGGACCGGGTCACGGAGCTCAAGGGCGGCAGCGCCGGCTCCATGAATATCGGCCTGATCCAGCCCTACTGGGAATCCAGCTCTTCCTATTCCGACAGCTCCTTCCTCAACTATTCCCCCACCTATAAAGCTCTGTGGCAGAGTCTTTATACGGCCACCGGCGGCACGGGCATGCGCTACTCCATGACCAACGCCAATGTGAACAATATTGCCTCAACCCTGACCCAGTGCGGTCTGGTCATCTTTGACTCCCACGGCACCACGGACTATGACAACGGATATGACTACACCTCCCGGGCCAACAGCTCCTATCTCTGCCTGACCACCAGCTCCGGCGTCACCTCCGCCGACACCGCTGCCCAGACCGGCCCCTACGGCACCTACTACCATGCCATGACCGGCAGCGGCTACGCCTACGTGGACGGCACCTGCATTGCCAACCACATGAACGGCAACGCGCCCCACAGCCTGCTCTACATGGGCATCTGCCTGGGCATGGCCACCGACGGCATGCACGCGCCTCTGCGGGCCAAGGGCGTCGAGGTGGCCTACGGCTACTCCCAGAGCGTTACCTTCGTGGGCGAGAAGGCCTACATTCAGGCCATCCTGACCGACGTGATGAACGGCGCCAATTTCTCCACAGCGGTGAACAATGCCAAGGCCACGGTGGGCCCCTGGGATGCCTACAGCTCCCATCCCACGGAGGCGGACGCGGTGGCGGATTACACCGCCTTCCCCATCGTGGTTTCCTCTGAGGACGTCTACCCCGGCCACGGCAACGTGGACGCGGTGCAGAACGTGTACTCCACCTGGGTTCTCCAGGGTGACAGCTACGAAGTGAGCGCCGTTCCCAATGATCCCAGCTACGGCAGCGTCTCCGTGGTCGGCTACAACGTCTTCGCAGAGCCCGCCGCGGGCTACTATACGGAAGGCTATACCCTGCTGGAGGGCGCCGCCTCCGTGACCCAGAACGGCAATAACTTCATCCTGGAGCCCAGCTCCGACTGCGTCCTGCAGGTCAACTTTGCCCCCAAGAGCCCTGCTGCGGTGAGCTATGTTGCCAATGGCGTCGTCCTGGGCACGGAAAACAGCTATTTGGGCGACGACGTGATCCTGCCTGCCCAGGCCGCCGAGATCGAGGGCTGGACGTTTGTGGGCTGGATGACCGACACCCTGGCCGTGACCGACGACAAGCCCGTCTACTACAAGCCCGGCGCCGCCTGCACCGTCACTTCCGTCAACCAGACCTTCTATGCCCTTTACTCCTACCTGGAGGGAGACGGCAGCTGCTGCTACCGGCTGGTTACCGAGACACCCGACGAGTGGGAGGGCAGATACGTCATCTCCTCCGCTGCCGACGGGAATATGCGTGTTATGTACGGCGTCAGCGGCAACGTCAACATTGAGCAGGAAAGCAGCGGCTACACCACGCTGGCTGCCGCGGGCATCACGCTGGAGGAGGATATGCTCCTGAACGTGGCCGACGACTACCTGTTCCAGGTTGCGGAACAGAGCGGCAGCGCGTACTCCTTCCAGAGCGTGAGCGCGGACTCCTGGCTGGCTGTTTACAGCTCCTATCTCCGGACCCGTGAGAACTATGAAAGCGCCTACTGCAACTGGACCCTGTCAGCCGCCGCAAACGGCGTGCTGATGCGCTGCACCGCCAGCACCAGCTATCCCTACCTGATTTTCAACGGCACCAAATTTGCCGCCGGCGGCGAAAGCCAGAAATCTCCCATCCAACTGTGGAAGGAAAGCCCCTTCGGCACGGTTTACTACTGCACCAATCCCGAGGCCCAGGGCCACGAGCACGTGCTGGAGGCGCATCCCGCCGAGGCTCCCACCTGCGGCGCGGAGGGCAATTCCGCCTACTGGCAGTGCAGCGTCTGCCTCCGGTGCTTCTCCGACGCCGCGGGCGAGAACGAGATCACCCTGGCCTCCACTGTGATCCCCGCCACCGGCGCCCACAGCTATGAAACCTGGAGCGCCAACAACAACGGCACCCACAGCAGCGCCTGCGCCGTTTGCGGGCAGACGAGCACCGAGTCCTGCAGCTATGACGAGGTCGTGACGCCTCCTACCGCCACCCAGCAGGGCTACACCACCTACACCTGCACCGTCTGCGGCTACAGCTACGTGGGCAGCTTCACCCAGCCCCTGGGGGAGAACCATACGGTTCACTTTGAGGTTCCCGGCGTGTGCGCGCCTGTGGACGATATGATCTGCAACTCCGCAGTCGGCATCACTCTGCCCGGGGTAGAAGCGCCCGAGGGCTATCAGTTCCTGGGCTGGGTGGACGCGGTCTGCGACAATGTGGAAACCCGTCCCGCCCAGATCTACACCGGCAGCTACGTCACCGACCACGACGTGACCCTCTACGCCCTGTTCCAGTATGTAGTCAGTGACGGCAGCGGCGAGACCGGCTTCCATCTGGTGACGGAAACGCCCGACGATTGGGCGGGCAATTACGTCATCAGTTACCAGAATAATTCCGCCTCGATGTTTGTGATGAACGGCCTGAGCGCTGGTACCTCCTACGAGGTCAGCAACGGCCCCGGCGCCGTGGCCTTTGCCAACACCGGCATGACCATGGCGGAGGATGGCGTGCTGACCGGCGTGGCGGACGCCTATATCTTTGAAGTCGCCCGGGAAGACAATGGACTTTATTCCATTCGGAACACCGCCGTTGACAGCTACCTGGCCATCTCCGGCGATCTCATGGCGCAGGGCGGCTATACGGCTTCCACCTGCGGCTGGAATCTGAGCATGACCGCCGAGGGCTATGTGAGCGCTAAGCTGGCTGCCGGCGGTACCTGGCCCTACCTTGCCTTCACCACCGGCGGCAACAAGTTCTGGTGCCTGGGCAATACCAACAGCATCTTCTTCTGGAAGCAGGCTGTTGCCGGCACGACTTACTGGACCACCGTGATCGGCGAATCCGGCGGGGATGACTACACCGTCAGCTTCTCCGTTCTGGGCGACGTCGACGTGATCGCTCCCATGGTCTGCAACGCCCAGACGAGCATTACCCTCCCCACCGCCGAGGGGCCGGAGGGCTACCGCTTCCTGGGCTGGGTCGAGGAGGACTACAACAACGTCACGGAGCTGCCCGAAACCATCCTCACCGGCGAGTATACCCCGGCGGGCAACGTCACGCTGCTGGCGCTGTTCACCTACAACGACTACGGCGGAAATCCGCCGACGCTGACGCTGATGACCGTGAACGACAGCTTCTCCGACGGAGACAAGATCGTCATCGTGGAATCCGGCGGAACCCACGGCCTGTATCAGAAAGCCCACAATTACGCCTACGTCAGCGACTTTGACTTCACCGAGGACGCCGAGGCGATCCTTGCGGATGAGCTCAAGTATTTCAACGTCACCCAGGTGGAGGGCGGCTGGTATCTCGGCGACGAGGTCAACGGCTGGCTCTACACTCCCGACAATCAGACAAACCTGACCATCCGTTACAACACCGCCTTTATGACGGCCTTTACGCTGACCACCTACGAGGGCCAT
>JAEEKA010000105.1 GCA_016282135.1 Oscillospiraceae bacterium | reverse complement strand
TTGCAGCGGGAGCAGGTGTAGGTGGTGAAGCCGGGCTCGGTGCAGCTGGGCTCGGTCACAACAGCGACGTAATCATGGCCCAGGGCCTCGGTCTCACTGTCGGTGTAGCTGTCCCCGCAGCGGGAGCAGGTGTAGGTGGTGAAGCCGGACTCGGTGCAAGTGGGCTCCGTCACCACGGCCTGATAGTCGTGGCCAAGAGGCTCGGTGGCGTCGTCGGTGTAGCTGTTGCCGCAGCGGGAGCAGGTGTAGGTGGTAAAGCCGCCTTCGGTACAGGTAGCGCTTGTCACAACAGCGGTATAGTCGTGGCCCAGAGCTTCCACAGTCCGAGTCTCCGTCGTATTGCAGCGGGAGCAGCTCCGGGTCTCTTCACCGGCATCAAGGCAGGTAGGAGCGGTGGTCACGGTCCAGTCGCTGAAATCGTGTCCCAGAGCGGCTACAGGACTGCCCTGATAGCTGTAAGCGCAGACGGTGCAGGTGTAGACGGTATAACCGGCCTCGGTGCAGGTGGGCTCCGTCACAACGGAATTATAGCTGCAGTTTTCAGATTCCGTCTGTCCGCAGACAGAGCAGGTATGCTTGTGGGTGCCGTTGTTGTTGGAGCTCCAGTTGCCGAAGGTATGGTTGCCGGTGGCGGGGATCACCGTGCTGGCAGGGGAGATTTCGTTCTCGCAGGCCTCGTCAGAGAAGTATTTGCCGCAGGTGGTGCAGCGGTAGTAGGCGGTATGGCCGTCCGCTCCGCAGGTGGGAGCCAATTCTTCCACGTATTCCGGGGTATGAACGTGTCCGCCGGCAGTGGGGGAGGTGCAATAATAGGTGGTGTAGCCGTCGGTGGCTTTCCAGAACCGGATGTTGTTGTTGAGGGTAGAACCGGTCCAGAAATAGTTGTTGCTGGTGTTGAAGCTGAAGTAGGGATACTGGCCGTTCTGTCCGCTGTGAGCGCTGCTGGCGTTGGGGCCGGAGCCGGGCGTCCAGTCACATCTGCCGGAGGTGTAGGTGGTATAGCCGCCCAGGTAGGAGCTGGCCGTCACGCCCACGTACACGTTGGTGGAGGCGCTTTGCAGGGAATAGTATTCCCCGTGAGGCGCCATGATGAAGCGGTAGGAGTCGCCCACGTTGTGCAGGACGTTGTCCTCCAGGGTAATGCCGGTCGCCGCAAAGGCGGAGGCGTTGGAGCTGTTTTCGATTTCCGCGCCGTTGGAGCTGACGGTCACGCCCTTCAGGATATACATACTGCTGCTGGTGCCATAGGAGACTACGTAGTCGCCGGCCCAATCCTCGGGGGCGGCGCTTAGCAGCTCATAGACGATCTCGCCGCCCGCCTCTTTGCGGGTGTAGACGGCGTACAGCGTCTCGTTGGCGGTCACGGTGTAGGAAGCGCCGGGGGCGTAGACTGTGGGCTTGTCGGTGGTTTCCATGGGAAGCTGCTGCGCAACCCAGCCGGAGAAGGTCCAGCCGTCCACGCTGACGTCCACGGCAGCGGGCAGGGTGATCTCGTCATAGATCAGAGCAGACTGGCTTCCGATGTTCTGGCCGCAGACCTCGAAGTTTACGGTGAGTGTGGGCTTGGGAGCGAAGATCACCAGAATGGTGCAGTCGGTTTCGGCGGAGACCGTGATCTGATTGCCGTCGATGACAGCGGTGGCGCTGCCCTCGGTTACTTCATAACCGGCCACATAGCAGCCCTGGGCGGGATGGGCAACGATCCGGTAGCCGTTAACCTCCACGGTGCCCATGCTTTCGTCGTTGGACACGGCGGTGACGGTGTGGGGCGCGGAGAAGCTGATGCCGTAGTACTTCAGGCCGGAGTTGGCGCCGGAGGGGGGATTGTAGAGGCCGCCTACGGGCTTGACGGTGATGGAGCCGCCGGCTTCAATGGAGCAGCTTGTGCCGGTGAAGACCACGGGCCCCAGCAGGTTGTAGGGGTTCTGGACGTTGTGGTATTGGGCGGGATCAAAGTCGTTCTGAGGCTTGAAGCCGTAGACGCCGTTGTTCAGGTTCTGAGCTGCGTTGGCTGTTACCGCGATGCGGAAATCCCGAACCAGCTCGGCGCAGTTGACACCGGTGGCGGAGGAGATGGCGTTCACCTCGCTGCCGGAATAGCTGTCGGAGATCTGCCGATAGATGGTGTTGCCGAAGCGGGTATACAGATACTGGGAGAAGAAGGATACCTGGGCGTAGAGGGCCAGAATATCGTCCAAACCGTTGCTCCAGTCGTACATGGAATAGCCGTTGTGGAGCTCGGAGGAGGGGGAGTAGGCGAATTCAGCGGGGGGATTCAGCCAGTCGTCGGAGTAGTAGTAATGCTCCCAGGACTGGATACGGGGAATGACGGAGCTGCCGGGATAGCAGATTTCCTCCGCGGCGGCGGAGAAGCACTCGTTGAGCCAGGAGCTCATGCCGGCGTTGGAGTAGTTGATCAGGTGCTGATACTCATGGACCATGGTGCCGTAGGTATCTTCAATTCTGGTCTGGGGGTTGCCCTGGGAGTCCGTGTAAGAGACGCCGGGGTAGGTGTCGATGTTCAGCATGGGCAGACCGTTGTTGGAGAGATCGCCGCCCCAGAAGAAGCCGGCTACGTAGGGATCGCCGGGCTGCCAGCCGTCGTCAATGTTGTAGTACATGATGTGGAGCTTGCCGTCGCCCTGAGAGCCGTTGGTGTGGTTGCCGAAGGAGGACTGCATCAGGGGGAACTTGCTGTCGAACTCATTGGCGGCAATTTGCGCAAAGGAGGGGTCGATGGCGTCCAGCGGGTGGACATTGCTGGCGGTGGAGGTGGGTGTCCAGATGTAGCAGTGCTCGCCCACATACAGACACTTGAACTCGATGCTGCTGCTGCCGGTGGGAGAATAGGAGCCGTAAATGGAGAAGGTCTTTTTGTCGCCTACGTTGAAGGAGGCCTTGGTTCCTCCGGATTCCTCCATCTCCGTTTTGGGGGCCTCGGGCAGGAGCTGATCCACGTCCAGCTTGTAGGGGCGGGTTTCGACCTCAGCGGACCGCCGGTCGTTTCCCCTGACGTTGGGGCTGATTTCGGTCTCAATAAGGCCGGACATATTGCCGGTGGAGTAGCCGGAAGAGTAGAGACTGGTAGAAGGGTTGTAGATTACGACGTAATCGCCCTGATACCCGCCGGCGGGATCATCGTCGATCAGAACGCAATCATGGATGGTGCGCTGATCGGAGGGGTCGGATTTGGCTTCCATGGCATAGGCCGGGACCATGGAGGCCAGCATTGCGAAGACCAGGAAAATGCTGAGAAGTGTTCGGATTGGTTTCATTTTTTTCCTCCTGAGAATGAGTGTAGGGATGGGAATGCGGGGATTTACTGGGCGAGAAGCTCGTCAAAACGGTACAGGAAGGTAACCGCCTCGGCGCGGGTGCAGATTTTTTGGGGGCTGAAGGTATTGGCGGAGCTGCCGCCGGTCACGCCGTTCTCCACGGCCCAGCGGACCGCCTTGGCGTAGTAGGCGTCGGCGGGGACGTCCCGGAAGGGTTGGGTCGCTCCCTGGGGCTCCGGGGAAGCTGCCGCCCGCCACAGGAAGGTGACGACCTGGTCTCTGGTGCAGTAGCTGCCCACGCCGAAGAGGGTTTCGCGAATGCCGTTGGTGATTCCGTTCTCCTGTGCCCAAAGTACAGCCTCATAATAATACTTATTGGGCTTAATGTCAATAAAAGATGTAGAATTTGTGAAGGGTGCGGGCTTGCCCTGTGCCGCCCAGAGGAAGAACACGATCTGCTCCCGGGTGCAGGGAGCGCTGGGGGAGAAGTGGGTTTCGTCGGTGCCGCAGGTGATTTGAGGCTCGTGATAGAAAGCCCACATCACCGGCTCATAGTAGTACTTGCCGTAGGTTACATCCACAAAGGGGTTGACCTGGTCCAACCGGGGGATGACTTCCGTGCGGGTGGCCCCGCAGCGCTCACAGGTGTAGAGACGCTGGCCGTCCTCGTTTTCGGTGGGTTCCAGGGTTACAACGCCCTCGTCCCAGTCGTGGCCCAGGGGGTCCAGGGAGACGGTTTCCCGGCTCAGCTCCGCCCCGCAGGTGACGCAGTAGACCACGCTGTCATAGGACCCTGCCTCGGTGCAGCTGGGGGCGGTCTCGTTTTCCGTCACGGCCTCGCCGGGGGTGTGGGTATGGGGAGGCGCAGCCTCCTCCCATTTGGCAAACAGGTTGAAGTTCCCGTGGACAGGCATCCCGAAATCGTAGAGATTGACCAGTCCGGAATCTACAAACCAGCCCGCGAAGCTGAAGCCGTCCTTGGTGGGATCTTCGGGCTTGACCACAGTGCCACCGTCAACAATGGTTTGGGGCGGGACGGCGGAACCGCCGTTGGAATTGAAGGTAACGGTGTAGGTTTTGGGAGTGGCCTCCATCCACTTGGCATGGAGCGTAAAGCCGGAATTGACAGGGGTGGAGAAGTCGTAGGCCTGGGTCAGGCCGCTGTCGCTGTACCAGCCCGCGAAGTCAAAGCTGTCCTTCGTCGGATCATCGGGCTTCACCACAGTCTGCCCCGCCGCGACGGTCTGATCCGGCACATGGGAGCCGCCGTTGGAGTTGAAGCTGACTACGTAGGAGACAATCGGCTCAGCGTCGATGTCGGTGGTGTAGAAGTTGGAGGTGGTATTCTCGGTCTTGCGGTAGAGGGAAATGGGATAGACGTTTTCGCTCGTCTTGGTGAAGCGGAAGTTGGACTCGCTTCCGTCGTCGTAGTACTGCAGGCTCCAAGCGGTGTAGTAATCGTCGGCAATCTTCACGCTGCCGTCGCTGTTGAAGGTGAAAATCAGCCCGGCGCTGGTCTGATAGGGGGTGGTGTAGATGTAATGCCTGCCGGTATTGGGATTGCCGGGGGCGCCGATATAGTAGACCTTCCCGCTGGAGCTCTCCCGTTTGCCGCCGAGGGAACGGGTGGCGGCGTCGTAGGTGAAAGCCCCGTCGTTGACGGTCTCGTTCTCGGGAATCCGGTCGCCGTTGACGGTAACTGCCATCTCATTGTCCAGCACGTCGATGGCGGAGTCGATCAGCGCGCCGTTCAGGGCCAGCTGCCTGGACTCGTTGACGATCAGGTATTTGCCGTCCGTCAGCTCGGCGGTGCTGGTGATTTTTACATAGCTGCCGTCCTGGCCCGGCACTGCCTGATGGCGGAAGTAGTAAAGCGCGTAGAGCGTGTCGTTGCCCAAGGGGTAGTAGACGCTGCCGGGGGCGTAGGTTTGAGGCTGGGTCATGGAGCTCTGCGTCTGCGTGGGCGTCCAGCCCAAGAAGGTGCAGTTTTCAAAAACAGGGGCGGTCTCAGGCAGAGTCAGGGCCTCACCGGTCACGCCGGAGGCAGTGCCCACGGTCTCCTCGTTGGCCATGTAGGTTACGGTAACGGGGAACTTGGCGGCAAAGTGAATGGTCACGCTGCTGTCCACGGTGGGCTCGATATAGAAGACGCCGCCCTCCTGCTCCACGGCGGCGTCACCGACGGTGACGGTGCAGCCGGAGGCGTAGTAGCCCTCGGCTGGGGTCGCCGTGACCTTCCAGCCCCGTGCAGTGTGACCGCCCACTGTGACGGTACCCTTGTTCTCGTCCTCGGAGACGGCGCTCAGCGCATAGGGATCGTCACTGGTGTAGGCCTTGATGCGGAAGTTGCCTGTGCCCTCTTTGGGCTGGCTCCAGCCGCCGGTGCCGGCCAACTGGAAAAAGGATGTATTCATGTGGATGGCGTGGGTGTGGGTCAGCGTGGTGGTCTCATAGTTGTCGGTGCGGGAGGCGTCCACCGGCACCACCATCATCAGAGAATCGGAGGGTTGATTGCTGTGGAGGGTAAAGACGACGGAGAATTTCTCCCCGGCGTCCACGCTGACTGGAGCCTCCAGCGTGATGCTGTGGTAGCCGTGGTAGGCGATGGTGCCGGTTTGAGTGGAGACCAGAGTGCCGGAAGTGGGGTCTGTGTCAATGGTCAGGCCCTTATAGATATCCAGCGTATAGCCCAGGCCCTCCTCCAGGGTCAGAATGGAAACGGCTTCCACCTTCTCGTGGCCCTGGGAGGTAAAGACATTGGCCACCTTGGAGTGGTTCTGCATGAGCCCCACGTAGTCGTCGATGTTCAGCGTGCCGTCGTATTGATAGATATGCTGATAGTTGTCCACGGGTTCCGCCTTGTAAAACATACAGGTTTCGTTGTAGGAGGCGGTGTCTTCGTAGGAGATGTAGTTGTAGCCATCGTCAGTATAGGCGGCCAGAGAACCGCTTGCGCCCCAGGAGTTTTTCACGATCCAGGCGCCGTTGTTCTGCGGGCGGGAGCTTGCTGGCAGATAGTTGAAGTTTTCCTTGGAGTAGTTGTCGTCCCAGCCCACCAGGGTGACGGCATGGTTGGCGCCGTTTGTGTAATCGTTCTGAATGTAACAGTAGGCGCCGCTGCCATTGGTGGAGTTGTAGGCCTGCATCCAGCAGTAGCCGAAGAAGCCGGAGCCGTACTCCATAATGGCCTGCTTGACGGCGTCCCGGTCGGAGGTGTTGATCCAGTCAACGTCAGAAACGTGGGCCACGTTGTAGGCGTAGGCGTATTTGGGATCAATCGTCTCGGTGGGATCGGCCTGGTTGTAGGCCAGCTCGGGGATCTCTTCGCTGGCGGGGCCCTCCCAGCGCATCAGGGTCAGGGTGGATTTGTAGCCGTCTCCGCCGATGTTCAGGTGGGAGTCTGCCAGAATGGAGCTGTCGCCGGCGGTGAGACCAAGTTCATCGTAGGCGTTGGTGTAGGAAAAGTAGGACAGGTGATATTCGGACAGGTCCAGGTCCGTGTCAGCGGCGGTGCCGGTGCTGCCCACGGGGATCCGGTGCTTGATCATGTAACTTTCGATGGGGGACAGGGTGCCGAAGGCCCAGCAGGTGCCGTAGGGCTGCTGATTCTTGACGGGAGTGACCCAGCCCTGGGCCGCGGCGTTGAAGGAGGCGGGCAGAGGGGCCCGGTTTCCGCCGGTCTTCTCTTCGGCGGGCAGATGATAGCCGGGAAGCTCCAGATGATGGAAGCCGGTGAGGGGGGGTTCTGTCAGTTCTTGCGAGGGTTTCGGTTCGGCGGCTGCGGCCGGGCTGCCAGCGGCCAGCGCGGCGGGGAAGCTTGCGGAAAGAAGGCAGAGGACCAGAAGCAGGGCGATGGGTTTGCACAGTCGGTTGTTCATGTTGCGGCTCCTTTTCAAATTAGGAATGTTTTGCCGAAAAAGATGTTTCTCGAGAGTAAACGGGGAGAACCATCCGCCTATAAAATAGCACAAAATCGCTCGTTTTTCCAGCAAGTAGTATGGTGATTCTGTGAAAAATAGACCAAGGGCCGGAGCGGCAGGCTCCGGCCCTGAGCGACGGGACGATTATTGGTTGAGGTAGGAAAAGGGAGACATCTCCACCCGGATGAAATACCCTGCCTCTCCGCAGACGGGACAGTTTCTCGGAGCCTCCGTTCCCTCGAACTCGTGGCCGCAGTTTATGCAGATCCAGCCGCAGGCCAGGTCGGAGACGAAGAGCTTGCGCTCGCTGAGCAGCCTGTGAAAGGCCTGGAACCGGCCCGCGTGGCAGTTCTCGATTTCCGCAATCAGTTCCAGCTTCCGGGCCACCTCCGCGAAGCCCTCGTTCCGGGCGGCGGCCGCAAAGGCCGGATAGATTTCCCCGTGCTCCTTCGCCTCGTTTTTGGCGGCGGCTGCCAGCAGGGAGAGAGTGTCGGCGGCGGTATCCACGGGGAAGCCGCCCTCCAGCGGAATGTTCTCCGCCCCGCCCCGACGCAGGAAATCTGCAAAGATTTCGGCGTGTTCCTTTTCCTGGTCGGCAGTGTAGCGGAACACGGCGGCAATCACGGGCAGACCGTCCCGTTCCGCCTGTCCGGCGGCAAAGGTATAGCGGTTTCGGGCCAGGCTCTCTCCGGCCAGGGCTCGCATCAGGTTTTTCTGGGTTTCGGTGTTTTGCAGGTTCATATCGGTCCCTCCTGAAAAGAATCTGTTCCCAGTATGCCCCGATTCCGGTGTATCATACCTGCTTCCGGGGCAGCATAGAGTTTTCGGGGGTGATCGGGTGGGAAAAGGAAGGACGCTGATTCGCGGGACCCTGCTGCTGACGGTGAGCGGGCTGGCGCTCCGGGGGCTGGGGGTGCTGTTTCAGGCCATCCTGGCCGGTCGGATCGGGGCGGAGGGCATGGGAGTCCTGCAGTTGATCCTCACCGTGGGAGGCTTCGCCGGCACCCTGGGCTCCGCCGGGATTCGGGTGGCGGCCCTGCAGCTTACGGCCCGGGCCTGGGGCAGGGGAGATGCAGCGGGAATTGCCGGGGCTCTTTGGGCCTGCCTGCGCTACGGTTTTCTGGTCAGCGCCGGAGCGGGCCTGGGCCTGTGCCTGCTGGCGGCACCTATCGGGACCCTCCTGCTTCGGGACAGCCGGACGGCCCCCGCCCTGCGGCTTCTGGGCATGTTGCTGCCCCTGCCGATTCTTTCCGGCGTCCTGCGCTCCGCATTTACCGCCTGCGGGCGGGTTCGGGAGCTGGTGGCGGTGGAGCTGGCGGAACGGCTGCTCAGCGTGGGGGTGACGCTCGCCCTGCTGGCTGCCGCCGGCTCGGATCCGGCTCTGCTTTGCGCCGCTGTGGTGGCGGGCTCCTACGGAGCCTCTGCCTTTTCCTTCACGGTGCTTCTATTGCGGCTTACCCGATCTCTGCCCCGACGGAGGCGTCTGCCGCCGGTGGCGGGAACAGCCCTTCCCCTGGGAGCCAACGACGCCCTGCGCTCCGGTCTGGGGGCGGTGGAGCAGTTTCTGATTCCCTACGGCCTGGAGCAGACCGGCTCCCGGCATACGGCCCTGGCCGCCTACGGCACGATCTCCGGCATGGTGTTTCCCGTGCTCTGGTTTCCAGCGGAGTTCCTCTTTGCTTTGAGTGAGCTGATGGTCTCGGAGACCGCCCGCCTGCTGGCCCGGAGGGACCACGCCCGCCTGCTGGCTCTGGTGCGGAAAAGCCTGGCGCTCACTGCAGCCTACGCCCTGGGCGTGGCGGCGCTCCTTTTCCTGGGGGGCGGTCTGCTGGGCAGGGGCCTCTTTCACAGCGAGCTGGCCGGGCGGTATCTGCGGATCTTCGCCCCCATGGTG
Source organism: Oscillospiraceae bacterium (assembly GCA_016282135.1). Taxonomy (GTDB): domain Bacteria; phylum Bacillota; class Clostridia; order Oscillospirales; family Oscillospiraceae; genus JAFRPC01. Next base: position 12,177 of record JAEEKA010000105.1, on the reverse strand, counting down.
CTGTTCCTGTACCCGGATGCCGTGGTGGACGGCCTGCAAAAGGGCCTGGGCCAGCAGCTTCATCTGGTGCGCTACAACAGCTTTACCAACGTCATCGACGTGTTGGGACTCTGGCTGCTTCTGCCCCGATTCGGCATCGGGGGCTATGTGTTTACGTATTGCCTGTCCCACCTGGTAAACTTCTTTTTGAGCTTCCGCCGCCTGCTGATTGCCGTGGACGCTTCAAATTCTCGTTGATTTTCTTTCCAATTCGCAGAATTGGGAAGAGCGAAACTCTTCCTTCTTCATTTTTCATTCTTCGTTCTTTACACCCGCCGGGAAAAATGCTATAATACCCCCGTACGCTTCAAAAATCGAGGGGGTGCGGCTGTGCGGCGAATCTGGAACAAGATCACGGAGTTTTATCGGCGGGGCGATCTGCTTCTGCTGTTTTTGTGCGTGGTCGCCACGGTGTTCGGCATCGTCGTCATTGCCAGCGCCACCCGATACAGCGGCTCCGCCCGCTATCTGGTGGTGCAGGCCGCCGCTCTGCTGCTGGGGATTATCCTTTACGTGGCCGTGTCCATGCTGGATATCGAAATTCTGGCGGAACACCGGGAACTGATGATGGCCTTCAACGTGCTGTTCATGTCCACCCTCTATATCTGGGGCGTGGAGGGCAACACTGGCAACCGGGCCTGGCTGGACCTTCCCGTTCTTCCGGTCAACATTCAGCCGGCGGAAATCTGCAAAATCACCTTTGTCATTGCTTTGGCCAAGACCATGAACAACCACCGGAGCAAGATCTCCTCGGTGAAATCCGTGGCGTCCATCGTGCTGCAGACTTTGATTATGATGGGCCTGATCGTGGTGATTTCCCGGGACGAGGGCTCTGCGTTGGTCTTCCTGTTCATCTTCCTGGTGGTGGCCTATGTGGGCGGAGTGCGGTCCTGGTGGTTCCTGGCAGGATTTCTGGTGATTGTGGCGGTTTTCCCGATTTTGTGGGAGCATTTCGTCCAGGACTATCAGAAGCAGCGGATTATGATGTTCTTTGATCCCACCATTGACCCGGAGGGCAAGGGAATCCGCTGGGACACCAACCGCTCCGTGGCCATGCTTTCCGGCGGCGGCATTTCCGGCCAGGGCCTGTTCCATGGAACCATGGTCCAGAATCACGCCATTGCCGCCCAGCACACCGACTTTATCTTCTCTGCCATCGGAGAGGAGCTGGGCATCCTGGGCTGCCTGTTCACCCTGCTGCTTCTGACTGCCATTGTGGTCCGCTGTGTCCACGTGGGGCTGAAAACCCCCAACTACATGAACCGATTGATCTGCTTTGGCATGGCCGCCATGCTGGTCTTCCAGATCATCAGCAACGTGGGCATGTGCATCGGCGTTTCCCCGGTCATCGGCCTGACTCTGCCCTTTGTCAGCTACGGCGGCTCCTCCATCGTTACGCTGTTCTTGGCCATGGGGCTGGTCTCCGGCATTCACATGCGCCCGGACCCGGAGTCCCGGTCGCCCTACATCCAACCGCGGTATTGAGGAGGAGAAATGCTTTGGAATTTCTGAAAGCCTTGGAATCCATCCGCTGTCCGGTGCTGGACTGGATCATGCAGGCCTTTACCTTCCTGGGGGAAGAGACCGTCTTCATGGTCCTTGCCATCGTGCTGTTCTGGTGCGTGGATAAATGGAAGGGATATTATCTGCTCTCTGCCAGCTTTGTGGGCACTGTTCTGTCCCAGGGCCTGAAGCTGATCTGCCGGATTCCCCGGCCCTGGGTGAAGGATCCGACCTTTACCGTGGTGAAATCCGCCCAAAGCGGCGCCACCGGCTATTCCTTCCCCAGCGGCCATACCCAGGGGGCGGTCTGCGCCTACGGCGGCATTGCCCGGATGACAAGGCGGCGCTGGCTGCGCTGGGGCATGGGTCTGTTGGTGCTGCTGATCGGCTTCTCCCGGATGTATCTGGGGGCCCACTATCCCGTTGACGTGGGGGTGGGTCTGATTCTCGGCCTGACGGCAGTGCTGGTGATGTATTCCGTCTTCCAAAAGGCCAGGGAGAGCACCCGCTTTATGTACGGCCTGCTGGCGGTGCTTCTGGCAATCACGCTGGGGTATCTGGCCTTTGTCAAGTTTTGGAAATTCCCGGCGGATGCCTACGAGATTGACGCCATCACCGGGACCAGCAATTACGCCAACGCTCTGAAGAACGCCTGGTCCCTGCTGGGCTCTCTGCTTGGCCTGATTGTGGGCTATACGGCGGACCGGAAAACGCAGTTCTCCGAAAAGGCTCCGCTGCTTGGCCAGATCTGCAAAACCGTTCTGGGTTTGGCAATTCTGGTTGGCCTCAAGGTTTTGCTGAAAAAGCTGTTTTCCATGCTTTCCGAGGATCTGTTCTGGGACTGCCTGCGGTATTTTTGCATGGTGGCTTTCGCCGTGGGGGTCTGGCCCCTGAGTTTCCCCTTCTGGGCAAAAATCAAGCTGAAAAAGTAACGGAGGATCAGAAAGAGGCAGGAGCCGTGGTTCCTGCCTCTTTTCTGCATTCATTTTTCCCTGTATGCCCCATAGAGCATTTCCGCCGCCAGCTTTCGGGTCAGCGGGGCCGTCTGGCAATCGGCAAAGGCGGTGGGAAGGAGCTCTTCCATGTCCCGGACCCGGGCCACCAGAGCGGCAGCCTCGGCCTGGGTGATGGGCTGGTTGGGCCGGAAGACCAGACCGGCGGGAGTGGTCTCCCCCTGAATCAGACCCCGCCGCAGGGCGGAGGCCAGATAGGGTCGGAGCCAGACCGGGGCGTCGGCCTCGTCGGCGAAGCCGGAGACCTGGAGTCCGATTTCGGGATCAATTCCCTCCAAATCCATGACCATGGCCAGGAAGTCTCCCCGGCTGACAGGCTGTTCCGGGCCAAAGCTCAGCCGGTCGGAGACCAGCTCTCCACCGAAAAGCCCGGCTTCCCGCATCCAAATGGCCTCAAACTGCTCGTCCCGGTCCAGATCCGCGAAGGTCCGGGCGTCGTTGGGCTTGCGGATGGTAACCAGCACCGTGGCAGGTTCGGAAACCCGTCCGGCGGCGTCGGTGACGGTAAAAGTGAAGCTGTCCTCGCCCACCTTGTTTTTCTTGGGGGTGTAGGTGAAGCTGCCGTTGGCGTTCAGCTCCACGGTGCCCCGGCGGGGCCGATTTTCCAGTCGGAAGCTCAGTTCCCCGGTGCCGGTTGCCTTGAGCTTTCCGGTGTTGGGCAGATTCCGCCAGGTTTCCAGGCTGCTGTTTGCCGCGGAGGGAGCCGTGTCCTCCACGGTTTCAAAGTGGAAGGTCATCACGGTTTCTTCTCCCAGATGGCCGTCCTCAAAGGGCAGGAAGGACAGCCGGGTTTCTCCGCCGCCTACGGCTTCCACTGTCAGTCTGGACAGGTCCTCCCGGGAGACTGCGTCTCCCACCCGCAGCACTCTGCTGCCCAGGCATACCCGGGCCGCGTCCTCCGCCGGGACCTCCGTGAAAAAGATCCCGGTCAGCTCCGCCCGCTCATCCAGGGCCTCCCGGGAGAAGCAATAGAGCCCCTCCTCCGGAACAGGCGCTTCTGCGGCGGCGTCCCCGTCAGTGTCAGCGGCGACGGGCAGGGCCAGCGCCAGAGCGGCCAAGAGGCCAAGGGCCAGCCGCCCAAGCATTTTTTCTGCTTTCATAAAAAAGTACTACCTCCTTCGTTTGATCGTCGGAGGTAGTATTTGCGAATTATGGAAAACTATGCGAGAGAAGAAATTGTCAACGGTCGATTCTGAATTGTCAATTGAACGCAGCGTCCGTCCGCTCCCAGGGCAGATCCAGATCCATCCGGCCGAAGTGACCGTAGGCGGCGGTGGGCTGATAGATAGGACGGCGCAGGTCCAGCCGCTCAATGATGGCGGCGGGCCGCAGGTCGAAGCTGCGGCGCACCAGGGCGGAGAGCTCGCCGTCGGGGAGCTTGCCGGTGCCGAAGGTCTCCACCAGCACGGAAACGGGCTGGGCCACGCCGATGGCGTAGGCCAGCTCCAGCTGGCACTTCCGGGCCAGACCTGCGGCCACGATGTTCTTGGCGATATACCGGGCCATATAGGCGGCGGAACGGTCCACCTTGGTGGGATCCTTGCCGGAGAAGGCGCCGCCGCCGTGGGCCGCGTAGCCGCCGTAGGTGTCCACGATGATCTTCCGCCCGGTCAGGCCGGTGTCCGCCGCGGGACCGCCCAGAACGAAGCGGCCGGTGGGGTTGACATAAAACTTTGTGTCGGCGTCCAGCAGCCGCTTGGGCAGGTTGGGCCGGATCACCGTGTCGATGACGGTCTGCCGCAGGGTGTCGATGTCGATGGACTCCGCGTGCTGGGTGGAGACCACCACCGCGTCGATGCGCTCCGGGCGGCCCTCGTCGTCGTACTGGACAGACACCTGGCTCTTGCCGTCGGGCCGGAGCCAGGGCAGGGTGCCGTCCTTCCGCAGGGCGGTGAGAGCCCGGGTCAGATTGTGGGCGTAGCCGATGGGAGCGGGCATAAGCTCCATGGTCTCGTCGCAGGCGTAGCCGAACATCATGCCCTGGTCGCCGGCGCCGATGGACTTGTCGTCAAAGGAGGCGTTCACGCCCATGGCGATGTCCTTGGACTGCTCGTCGATGGCGGTGAGCACGGCGCAGGTGTTGCCGTTGAAGCCCATTTCCGGGGAGTCGTAGCCGATGTCCAGCAGGGTGCGGCGGGCGATCTGAGCAATGTCCACGAAGCAGTCGCAGGTGATCTGCCCTGCCACCAGCACCATACCGGTGGCGGTAACGGTCTCGCAGGCCACCCGAGCCATGGGGTCCTTGGCCAGAATGGCGTCCAGAACACCGTCGGAGATCTGGTCGCAGACCTTGTCGGGATGCCCTTCGGTCACAGATTCAGAGGTGAAGATACGTTTCAGCATAGTTTTGTTCCTTTCCGTTCACAGCATTCGCGGGGACGACACACCGTGCGGCCCTCCCCATTCGGGCATAAGAAAAACCGCCTTTTCAAGGCGGCAGCAGGTCGTGATATACGTCCTCATCTGCCGATTACTCGCCGGATTTGGCACCTTGCATAAGCAGGTTGCCGGGCTTCACAGGGCCGGTCCCTCCGCCACTCTTGATAAGGCTGTTCAGTTGTGATTGTATTCTACTCATTTTTGCGGATTTGTCAAGTATTTTTCGGCATTTAAAAATTTTTTTCTGTTTCATTCAACCTTTTTTCCGCTTTCCGGGTCTTACAGACAGAACGGCACGAGAGGAGGAAACGCCATGCCGGAGCAAACCAGCTTTGCGGTGCTATACAAGAAGCTGCTGGACAGCAACTTCGATCCTGGCCCGGAGCGGGCAAAGGCCGCCATGAACACGGTGCTGCGGCGACTGTCCCAGGGCCCGCCCCCAAAAGCGTAGAATCCGGAATCAAAGCCCCAGCAGCGCCGCACTTAGGCAGCGCTGCTGGCACAGAATAAATTTCCTGTTGCAATAAACAGAAACCAATGATAAAATACAACGAACACGCAAGGAGAAAAGAAGACAATGAAAGAGAAGAATGAAAACAAGGCCCAGAAGGCCAAGATCGATCCCGCTCTGGTGGCCCAGGCCCGCACCGGCGACCAGTCCGCTTTTACCGCTCTCTACGAGCAGACCCATACCGCCATCTACCGTTCCATCCGCTCCATGGTCCATGACGAGGACCTGGCCTGGGATATTCTTCAGGACTGTTACCTGAAAGCCTTCCAAGGCCTGGACAAGCTGGAGGCGGACGGGGCCTTCCTGAGCTGGCTTCGGCGCATCGCCGTCAACGAGACCGCCAGCCGGATGTCCAAACGTCTGCCTGTGACCTTCACCGAGCTCGGGGACGGGGAGGACGAGACCATGCCGGAGCTGCCGGACCCGGACCCCGAGGTCCAGCCGGAGTTGGCTCTGGACCGGCAGGAGACCTCCCGCCTGGTGCGTGAGATTCTGGCGGAGCTGCCGGAACAGCAGCAGTTGATCGTGGGTATGCGCTATTACGAAGACCTGAGCGTCAAGGAAATCGCGGAGCTGCTGCACCTGACCCCGGGCACCATCAAAACCCAGCTTCATTTCGGCCGGAAGAAAGTAGAAACCAAGGTCCGCGCCCTGGAAAAGCAGGGTCTCAAGCTCTACGGCCTGGCTCCCTTCCCCTTCCTGCTGGCTTTGCTGCGGAACCTGGAGCCTGGAGAAGCCCTCGGACAAAAGGCCCTTTCTACTGTTCTGGCCCAGGCCCCGACGGCAGCCGGGACCGCGGCCGCGGGCGGCGCCGCCTCTCTCGGAGGGGCCGTCTGTGAAGCCGAGGCCGTGAAGCTCACCGCTATGACTGCAGGCCAGGCAATCCGTCACGGTCTTGCCGCCAAGCTGGCGGCGGGCGCTCTGGCACTCTGCGTCATCGGCGGGGGCATCTGGGCCGGCGGCAAGGCCCTGAAGCGGAATAACCCCGACATTGGCGACCCCCAACCTTCCATCACCGATACCGAGCTCCCCACCCGGGAGCCCACGGACGTCACTGCGGAGTACATCCAGACGGAGGAGCCCACGAAGCCCGGTGAGGCTGATTCTCAACTCAGCTTCGATACGGCGGAATCGGCCTACGACTACGTGCTGGATCAATACCGGCAGGCTCTGGCGGACCCGGACTTTACTGCGGTAGCCTATCCGCTGGTCAACGCCGACACGGTCTCCAGCACGGCCATGCGCTGGAGCAAATACGCAGACGAGGAGGGCCTTTACGCCTTCTATCCGGATATTGACGGCAACGGCACCGAGGAATTGGTGATCTGCCAGTCCGTTTCAGGCGCATTGAACGACACCCTCTACAGCATCTGCGCGATCTATGCCTGGAACGGAGCGGAGCCCGTTGAGCTGCTGAGCCAGATCGGCGTTACAAGCAACGATCTTGTGGATATCTACGACAGCGGCGTGATCCGCTGCGTGAAAAACGGCTACTACACGAGCCCGGCCCAGGTCACGGAATACCGGCTGGACGCGGCGCAGGCCGCGCTCCGGGAAGAGCAGCAGTGGACCTACACCTGCACGGAGAAGGGTGCGCACAGCTACCGAAGCGCTGACGGCAGCGTGCTGACGCCGGAGGAGTTCTATGCCGATTGCGGCTCTCTGATCAGCTTCACCTATCGCACCTGGGATGCGGAAGCGAGTCAATGGCGCGTACAGAATTGCTTTGTTTCCAATCCCGGCACAGCGGAAGCTGCCCCGGTAAAGGACCGTGAAGACCTGCCGGAAGAGAAGGAGAAGAATGCGTATTACCGCCTGCCGCAGATCACGCTGGAGGGTGAGGCTTTCGAGAATTTCAACCGGGAGATTCAAGAGAAGTTTCTGACTGAAGGCGGCGAATACTTCGACTGGAACATGGTGGTATACGACTGGTCTCTGAACGGCGATATTCTCTGCGTACATATTTCTGAAGCCTATGCGGGAATCTTCCCGATCGAATTCCGGTACTTCTCCGTCTCCGAGGCCAGAGAGCTGACGGAGGACGAGCTCCTGGAGCGCCGGGGCGTGAGCCGCGCGGCGTTTGATGCAGGCTTGCTCCAGGCCCTTTACGGTGAATTTTTCATAGAGTTTGACCATGAACTCTATATCCCCGGCGGCAATTGTTACGGCGAGGATACCAGCTACTGTCTCCAGAATATGCCCAGCTACACAGACAGCGCGCGGCTTACGCTGGATCGCTATGGCCGACTTGTCTGCATTGCTCGCGTCAGCTCCATGGCGGGCGGCGATTCCTATGATTGTATGATCCCGGTTCTGTGGTGTGATTGAGAATCCGCCTCCATAAAGTCCACCCACGGACACGATTTTTTGTGTCCGTGGGTGGTTTGCTATTCCCAGTCTGTTTGCCTATCCGGAGCGGTCCGATATGAGATTTCTTCTCCTCGGGAAAATATTTTTATTTTTCTTTAAGCTTTTTCCCACTTTCCCGGGTCTTACAGACAGAACGGCACGAGAGGAGGGAACGCCATGCCGGAGCAAACCAGCTTTGCGGTGCTATATAAGAAGCTGTTGGACAGCAATTTCGACCCCGGCCCGGAGCGGGCCCAGGCCGCCCTGAACACGGTGCTGCGGCGACTGTCCCAGGGCCCGCCTCCCCACGAACCAAAGCCCCGCCAGCGGCGCACTTAGGCAGTGCCTCGGACACAGTAAATTTCCTGTTGCAATCAGCACCAGCCGATGATAAAATACGACGAACACACAAGGAGAAAAGAGAACCATGAAAGAGAAGAATGAAAACAAGGTCCAGAAGGCCAAGATCGATCCCGCCCTGGTGGCCAAGGCCCGGACCGGCGACCAGAGCGCTTTTACCGAGCTCTACGAGCAGACCCATACCGCCCTCTACCGCTCCGTCCGCTCCATGGTCCACGACGAGGACCTGGCCTGGGACATTCTCCAGGACTGCTACGTCAAGGCCTTCCAGAGTCTGGACAAGCTGGAGGCCGACGGGGCCTTCCTGAACTGGCTTCGTCGCATCGCCGTGAACGAGACCGCCCGGCAGATGTCCAAGCGCCTGCCGACGACCTTTACCGAGCTTGCAGGTGACGAGGAAGACGAGATTCAGCCGGAGCTGCCGGATCCGGACCCCGAGGTCCAGCCAGAGCTGGCCCTGGACCGGAAGGAGACTTCCCGCTTGGTGCGGGAGATCCTGGCGGAGCTGCCGGAGCAGCAGCAGTTGATCGTCGGTATGCGCTACTATGAAGATCTGAGCGTTAAGGAAATCTCCGATCTGCTGAATTTGGCTCCAAGTACCGTCCGGGCTCAGCTCTGCTTTGGCCGGAAGAAAGTAGAAACCAAGGTCCGCGCCCTGGAAAAGCAGGGTCTCAAGCTCTACGGTCTGGCTCCCTTCCCCTTCCTGCTGGCTCTGTTGCGGAACCTGGAGCCCGGAGAGGCCCTGGGGCAAAAGGCCCTTTCCGCTGTCCTGACCCAGGCTCCGGCGGCAGCCGGGAGCGCAGCCACTGCGGGAAGCGCTGCTTTCGGCGCTGTGGACGGGGAGGTGGTGAAGCTCACCGCCATGACCGCGGGCGAGGCCATCCGTCACGGACTGGCCGCCAAGCTGGCGGCGGGCGCTCTGACCCTGTGCGTCATCGGCGGCGGCATCTGGGCCGGCAGCAAGGCCTTGAAGCGCGAGTCTCCCAACGTCGGCGACCCCCAACCTTCCATCACCGATACCGAGCTCCCCACCCGGGAGCCCGCGGATGTCTCTACAGAGCCCAACCAGACGGAGGAGCCCACGAAGCCCGTTCAGTCGGAAGTTGCCACAGAGCCTGTCCCCGCAGATTCTAACCCGGCCTCTGCGCAGCCCTATTTCATTCGGATTGAGGACGGTGACCGCACGTATTTCACCGACAGCCAGACCGAGATCTGGCAGGAGGGCGCTGCGATCCAGAAAAAGGACGTGTCCTCCGGCACGGTCGAAACGCTTATTTCCGCGATAGACGATGAAAAGAAGATCCTGGAGGGCGTCACAGCTAACCGCCTGTATTTTTCGGAAGGAAAAACAGAGCCGGTCGGCATTGCGCATCTTGTTTACGCGGTATCTTATGAGAACAGGAACGAAACCGTTCTCGCGGAGTATTGTTCCGTCAGCTTCCAGGACGGTTGGACACTGCTCGACAATTGGGGCAGCCTGAAGGCTGTTGACCGGAACGATCAGATCGTGACGCAGATCAATCGCGTTTTTGGCTGGGCGGTTTCGGATGGCTGCCTTTACTACGTCTACAGCCCTGCCCTGGAAGACGATGAAGTCTATTCTTCCATGAGCGGGACGGAGGGCGCCCACATCCAATACGAAGTGCGCAAGATTGACCAGGACGACAATGCCAGCCGAATCGGATCCTTTGATCTTCCCTTCGTCAGCGGCGGCTTCCACATCGACGTGGAAGCGGGAGAGATCAGCTCGGACTACCTCGTAGAGCGTCTGGATCTGAATACCCTGCAGGTCAAGGGCTACAGTGACGAGCCCGTTCCCGATCTGGAGCCGACAGACCCCAAAACGCTGGTCAGCGAGGCCACGCTCATTCAGGGAACTTATACCGACGCCGGCGGCAACGTGTACAACTACTCCTATTCCATTCCCCGGCTGAACGCGGACACCCTGGACGCCGCTGCCATCAACGAGGAAATTGACAGCAAATACGGCGAGCTCGCGCGCTACGTCCAGTCCCTGGAGGACGGAGACGACAGCCTGATTAATCCTTCCGTGGAGTACAGCGTCACGGTCTGGCAGGACGTGGTAACTACCGTCATCACCACACACTGCACCTGGGGCTTCGACGGATACGACGTGTATTGCTATGACTGCTCCACCGGCCGCCGCCTGAACACATCCGCCCTGTTGCGGAAAATGGGAATCACCCCGGATGAATTCCTGGAGGCCTGCGCCGCCCGGTTTTACGAGGAATTTGATTCTATGAATGATTACGAACACATGGAAGGCATCAGTGAGGAAGAGCGGGAGTACTCGATCGGAGCCCGGGATGAGTACCGTGCAAAGGTTGCAAGGCTTTTCGCTGTCAACATTTCCGTACCGGCCTTCCCCGCGGAAGACGGCTCCATCACCGTAGTCGGGTCCATCGTCTCCATGGCCGGAGCAGATTACTACGACTATATCATTGATCTGGGGCAGCTCGGGAAAAACTGAACCGCATATCACTCTGGTCCAGCGGAGCTTCAAAACTGATCGCGAGGGCAGAGCGGATGAAACACCCCCTATGCTGCGCATAGGGGGTGTTTCATATCGTTTGGTTTACCCGGCGACAAATGTCGTTGGGCCCGAAGACCGGGACACCGGGACGCTCACCCCTGTCGGGGGAAATGTGTCCCCTGGGCGGGCGGGCGGGTGCGCCGCCATCTACCGGCTCCGCCGGCCCCCATCCCCTTGGCAGGGGAAATTTAAGGCCGCGGGCAGCTTGGCTGTCCGCGGCCTGTGTGTGATGCAAAATGGACTTAGCCCTGCTTGGCTTCGTTGGCGATCATATCGCCGGTGACCTGGGATTCAGGGCAGGCGGTGAGGTTGTAATCCCGGTAGACCGTCAGGCCGGAGCCTGCGGGAATGAGCTTGCCGATGATGACGTTCTCCTTCAAGCCCACCAGCTTGTCCACCTTGCCCTTGATGGCGGCCTCGGTGAGGACCTTGGTGGTCTCCTGGAAGGAGGCGGCGGAGAGGAAGGACTCGGTGGCCAGGGAGGCCTTGGTGATGCCCATGAGGATCAGAGTGGCGGTGGCGGGACGCTTCAGCTCCAGTTCCGTCTCACCGGCGTCGATCCGGGCCTGAATGGCCGCATTCTCCCGCTCGATCTTCTCATTGGCTTCCTCGAATTCCACCACGTCCACCTGGGTCTCGGAGAGCAGATCGGTGTCGCCGGGGTCGTTGACCTTGACCTTCCGCATCATCTGACGGATGATAACCTCGATGTGCTTTTCGTTGATGTCAACGCCCTGCTGCCGGTAGACGGCCAGAACCTCCTGAGTCAGGTAGTCCTGCACCTTCTCCTCGCCCCGGATGCGAAGCACGTCGTGGGGGCTCAGAGGACCGTCGGTGATCCGGTCGCCCTTCTTGACTTCCTTGCCGTTCTCCACCCGCAGACCCACGGAGTAAGGAACCTGATATTCCTTGACTTCGCCGTCCTCGGAGGTGACGGTGATGGAGCGCAGGGCGGTGCGGTGGCTCTCGTCCACCGCCGCGATGCCGGTGGTCTCGGAGATGACGGCCATCTTCTTGGGCTTCCGGGCCTCGAAGAGCTCTTCGACTCTGGGAAGACCCTGGGTGATGTCGTCGCCGGCGACGCCGCCGGTGTGGAAGGTACGCATGGTCAGCTGGGTGCCGGGCTCGCCGATGGACTGGGCGGCGATGATGCCGACGGCCTCGCCGGGATCCACCAGCTTGGAGGAGGCCAGGTTCATGCCGTAGCAGCGGGCGCAGACGCCGGACTTGGCGCGGCAGCCCAGGACGGAGCGGACATAGACCTTGTCGATGCCGTGGGCCAGGAACTTCTTGGCGTCCTCCTCATGGAGCATGACGTCCTTGGAGTGCAGGACCTCGCCGGTGACGGGATCGGTCACGTCGTTGACCGGGAAGCGGCCGTGGATGCGCTCGCCGAAGGTGGAGATGGTCTGGCCCTTCTCCACGATCTGGGACTTCCAGGAGCCCTTGGTGGTGCCGCAGTCGTCCTC
>JAEEKA010000015.1 GCA_016282135.1 Oscillospiraceae bacterium | reverse complement strand
GCAGAATAAGGAAAGTCAGTATGACAGCAGCGAAGGTCAGCAGACCGCCCAGCCCTAGGAGCAAGCCTTTGAGATACTGCCGCATCCAGACCGACTCGGTCTCCGGAACCGGCTCCTCTTTGGCTGATATCTCCTCAGCCGCTTCATATGGGATCCGCGAGCCTCGCACCAGCAGCCGATGCGAGTTGACGCCATATGGAGTACAGGTGATGAGCGTACAGAGGTCCTGCCCCTCCACCTCGCAGAGCAGGGAGGTTTCATAGGGGGCCACGGTGTTGATCGCGTCGACCTGGTAGGCCATCACCTGATCCAGGACATGCAGGTAGAACACATCTCCTATCTCCATCTGCTCCAGATCGGTAAACAGCCGCTGATTGCTCATGCCGGTATGACCGGTGAGGACGCAGTGGGTGCCCTCACCGCCCACCGGGAGTGAGGATCCCAGCAGATGCCCGACGCCGCGCTCCAGTGTCGCGCCTTCTGTGCCGTGATAGATGGGCAGGTACACGCTGATCTTGGGCACCTCCACATAGCCCATGACGCCGTTGCCCTTGAGGTTCAGCAGCTCCTGGTAGGATTCCTCCGCTTCGCTTACCGCCGCGTTGGAATACCGGATCGGTTTCCGGATCGCGTTGTATCGCTCCGCCTCCGCCCAGGCTTCCCGCAGGGCCGAGTCGTCCGCCGCCTGGACTTCTTCCATATACTCGCTGCGGATGATGGCCTGATTCTTTTCGTTGACATAGCTGCTGATCAGCGGATAGAGGATGACGCCGACCGCAATCAGGAGCAGAAACCCAAACAGGCTCCACGCAAGGATCTTTCGTTTCATACCGTCTCCTATCTGGGGGCTGCCCCGGGTGGGCAGCCCCCTCTTGGGAAGTTGAATTGCTTACTGCTCGTTCTTGCGCTTTCTCAGAGCGAAGAACAGAGCCAGACCGGAGGCCGCGACCAGAGCCGCGCCGAGGACCCCGTACATCCAGGTGCCGCGATCGCCGGTCTTCGGCAAATCGAAGCCCTTCATGTTGGTGACGCTCAGGGGCACGACGGCATGGATGGACTCGCCGTCCGGATCCATGGTCACGGGCTTACCGTTGACGGTGGCGGAGGCGACCTTCAGGGCCTCGCCGCAGATCTCGCAGAGCTCGCCGTCGGCGGTGGAGATCACGACCTCGATGTCGTTCTTGAGCAGACTGTAGCCGTTATCCGTCTTCACCTCGGTCAGGATGTAAGTGTCGTCTTCCAGACCGCGGATAAAGATGTGACCTTCAGCGCTGGGGATGAAGTGAGTGGCATCGGATTCCGCTTCGACGTGGTCGGTGACGTAGTAGACCTTGGCGTCGGCGTCATACTGGGCCTGGACAAAGTAGTTGTCGGTGGCGTTTTTGACTACGAATTCCACATTCTCCAGCTTGCCGGCTCCGTCGGAGAACTGCTTCAGCAGATCGATGCCGTAGCTGTACACATGGCAGCAATCCTTGAGAGTGTCGTAGTAAGAGGTGTTGCTGCGCTTCCAGGTCAGAGTGACCTCATTCGGGTTGCCCTCGTCGCCCAGAACCAGGTCGGCGTCGGAATTGACGGTGGCGGCGTAGGTGATCCGCAGGGTGCAGCCGCTGAAGCCGGAGTTGACCATGGTGTCGGCGGGATAGACCAGCTTGGAGGTGTTGATCTCTCTGAGACCGGCCTCGGTCATGGAGATGGTCATGATCTCGGAGCTGTTTTCACCGTCGGCATAGCTGACCTGGAACATCTCCACGGAGTCAGTCTGACGCCAGGTGGTGACCTTGTCGGTGCAGTCGGCGTCACGGAAGAATTCCAGGACGACGTCGTTGCGGTTGTAAGTGATACCTTTGGAAAGGGTATCGACGAAGGTGTAGGTGCTGAGGTAGGTCGCTTTGCTGGTGATGGTGGGCAGCGTGGAGAGGATCTGGTACTCCATCACGTCACCCGCGGAGCCGGTGGCGGTGTGCTCGTAGCCGTCGTGGATGTCATTGGCGCTGCCGTCGTTCTTCCCGGTATCGGGTTCGGACTCCCGGACGGTTTTCTCCAGATCGGGGTTGCCGGAGGTGTTTTTCGGGTAGATCGTGATGTCGTAGTTCCACTCCTCGCCGCCGTTGTCTGCGTTGCCCCCATTGACCGTGGTCATAGGCACACTGGCCAGAAACGGAGTGGTGGTGCAGGTGATCATCTCGGGGACACGAGTCTCACAAACCAGATAGAGGCCCAGTTCCAGGCCCTCCACATAGGTGTGGCCGAAGCTGTCGGTCTCGGGCATGGTGGTGCCGCCGTTGGAGAGCACATAGTTCTCCAGCGCGGTCCGGGTCTCGGTGGCGTTGTGCTCCATGGAAGCTTCCAGGGCCGCGATCAACACGTCGGAAGTGAAGTAGTAGTACTGCACGCCGTCCACAGTGTTGTCGGCAGCCTCCACGCGCTGGTGAATGTCCACGCCGATGGCTTCAAAGAACTTGCTGCTGGTATTGTTCACGGGGAAGCCGTAGAGCAGGCTGACCCGGTTCACGGTCTGACCGTCCTCCACGACGGTCTGGGAGAAGGTGGTGATGCTGGCGATGCGAAGGTAGGTGAATTCCACGCCCTTCACGGCATAACCATAGGAGACGTCGCCGTTGCCGAGGGTGTTTTCCTTGGCGGGGTTGCCGAGGATGGCGTTGACGCCGGTCTCGTCGTAGACGCCGGTGGAGACGTAGGAGCTGTCCCACACGCCGTCGGCCTCGGCCTTGGTGATGTCATACTTGAAAACCGAAAGGCTGCCGGTGCGGGAGGGATCGATGGTCGCGTTGGGGACGGTGGCCGCAAAGGCGGCGGGGATGATCATAAGGCTCAGGGCCAGCACAAGGCACAGAGCAAAAATCCGCTTGAGATGTTTCATGATAGGTACCTCCATAAGTTTAAGTTTTGATTTGTTGGTTGGATCCGGTTGCTTGGGGCGTCGCTGTTTGTTGTCCCGCATGCGGGGACGGTCGCGGCTCCAGTAGCGCAGCCTCTTTTTTCTCATGCCGCGGCTCCCTTCTTCTTCCGGAGCAGGAGCAGCAGGGCCAGCGCGGCCGTACCGGCAAGACTGACGCCGATTGCGGTGCTGACAAAGCCGGCCCCGCCGGTCGCGGGAATCGTGAAGCCCTCGGTGTTGACTGCGGTGACGGTGATCTCCTCCGCGCCGTTATAGGGCAGCGTGCCCTCAAAGGCAGGCTCAGAAAGGAGCTGCATTCCGTTCTGCGTGCTGACCTCCGTCAGGCGGTAGTGCAGGACCCGGTCCCCCAGACTGAGCGCCAGACCGGGATAGACAGCGAGCCCGTTTCGATCGGTAACCAGAATGCCGTGATCAAGGTTCTGGTTGGTGCAGCCGCCGGCAGTGACAGCGGAGTCAGTCTCACGGAATGTGACAGGCGCCCAGTTGGTTCCGTCCAGACTGAACTCCAATAAAAAGGACACACCCGGCATTGCTCTGCCTTGTGTGTCGACCTTTTTGATTTGGATCTTGCCGGACTTCTCGCGGTTGGTCACGCAGTCGAAGCCGGGATCCCCGATGCTGTAGGTTTTCGCTTCTTCAATGGTCACGGTGAAGGATTTGTCCGAGAGCTCAAAGCCCTCCGGCGCTTTCGTCTCACGAACCACGCAGACGCTGCCATACTCGATGTGCTCCAGGCGGTAGACGCCGGTGCCATTGCCCTGGTCGTCCAGAACCTCCGGCATGGGGACTTCCGCCGGCTCCCGGCCGGGATACGTGATCGTCACGGTGAATTCCGCGCCGCTGAGTGTGGTGTCGGGATAGGACTCGTCCACCTTGATGAGCTCCAGATCACCGTAGATCCTGTAGTTCTCGAAGCTGACCGTGTTGGTGCCCCGCACCAGTGTGATCTCCTTCGTCACTGTCTCAGTCTGGTAGCCGGTGGGAACGAGCTCCGTGATCCGAAGGCGGAGCCCCACACTGAGATCCTCCAGATGGATCTTGCCCTCGGCGTCCGTCTGATAGGTATCCATCAGCACCCATTTGCTCGAACCGGTATCGTATTTCTCAAATTTGAAGCCGATATCGGCGACATGTCCGTTGTCCGCGGACTTGATCAGCTCCAGCTTGACGATGGGGTGGTTGACGAAGGTCACCGTGTTCGTGCCGGTTTGGGCCGTGAATTCCTGGACTCGATTGTCACAGACATAATCATCAGGAACGGTTTCCGTG
>JAEEKA010000104.1 GCA_016282135.1 Oscillospiraceae bacterium | reverse complement strand
TTCATGGCGCAGACCAGCATAAACTGGCAGGGATAGGTCTCCGAGGCTGTGGCTCGGGTGATGGTGACGATCCCGTCCTCCAGGGGCTGACGCATGACCTCCATGGTCTCCTTCCGGAACTCGGGCAGCTCGTCCAGAAACAGCACGCCCCGGTGGGCCAGGGAGACCTCTCCCGGCTTGGGAACGGAGCCGCCGCCCACCAGTCCCGGCGGGGTAACAGTGTGGTGGGGACTGCGGAAGGGCCGGACGGTTACCAGAGGATTGTCCGGGTCCACCAGCCCCATGATGGAGTGGATTTGCGTGACCTCCAGGGCCTCCGAGCGAGTCATGTCCGGCAGGATGGAGGGCAGCCGCTTGGACAGCATGGACTTGCCGGAGCCCGGAGGCCCCACCATCAGCACATTGTGCCCGCCCGCGGCGGCAATTTCCAGGGCTCGCTTGGCGTTCTCCTGGCCCATCACGTCCTTGAAATCCGGCACCGGAATCCGCCTCTGATCCTGCACCCAGACCGGCTGAGGCTGAATTTGCGGGCCGCCCCGGAGGTGGGTGATAAGCTGGGCCACGGAAAACACCGGGATCACCGTGATTCCCTCCGCCAGGGTGGCTTCCCGGGCGTTCTGCATGGGCACGTAGAGGGTCTTGATCCCGCATTTGGCCGCTGCAATGGCCATGGGCAGCACCCCGGGCACGGGCCGGAGCTTTCCCTCCAGGCTGAGCTCGCCCAGGAAGGCGTGGCTCTCGTCCGGCAGACTCACCTGGCCGAAGGCGGAGAGTATCCCCAGCAGAATGGGCAGATCATAGACCGTGCCGCTCTTTTTCGTGTTGGCCGGAGCCAGATTTACGGTGATCCGGGAGGGCGGAAACTTGAAGCCGGAGGTCTTCACCGCGGCCCGGACCCGTTCCCTGGCCTCCTTCACCGCGGCGTCGGGCAGGCCCACAATCTCAAAGCCCGGCAGCCCGTTGGAGATAAAGCACTCCACGGAGATCCGATAGCCCTCAATTCCGTTCAGGCCCAGCGTGTGCAGTTTGCTGACCACGGCAATCCCTCCTTTGTGTTCCATATCCAATCTATTGTACCGCATCCGCGTCGAAAAAACAATCACATTTATCGCACATCCTACTGATTTTTACATATTATGGGGATGAAAGCCCGTTGGTTTTCATCTATCAAGGAGGGATCACCATGCCGGATCAAATCAATACTGCCGGACGCCCCGGGCCGGAGCCCCGGGAACCGGTCCGAATTCATACCAACCGGATCGAAGACGCCTGCATCGACAAGGACTGCATCGAGGATCTGCGGGTCTACCTGACCGGGAGCTCCCAGCGGGCCCTGGAGGGGGCCGTCAACGCCCGGGCCCGGAGCGCGGAGCTGCTGCACGTCTACATAGACGTGGCGCCCATTGCTTACAATCCAGGCCACTTCACCGCGGATTTGAGCTTTTTCTATCGGATCGGCGGCGAGGCCATGTCTGGGGTTACCCGCCCCGCCCCGCTGGAGGGGCTGGCCGTCTTCACCAAGCGGGTGGTGCTCTTTGGCGGCCAGACGGCCACCAAGGTCTTCTCCAGCGCCGACAATGACCTGCTGCCCGACGCCCTGTATCAGACCCACACCCCGGACTGCGTGGTGGAGGCCGTGGACCCCATGGTTCTGTCCTCCCGGGTGGGGGAGGGGAGCGACAATCCGCCTGTTGCCCCGGACATTCCCCAGGCGGTCCGGGCCCTGTTCCCGGAGGAGCCGGTGCTGAGCGGCAGCCGTCAGCTTTTTGTGACCCTGGGCCAGTTTTCCACCGTGCGGATGGAGCGGGGGGCCCAGCTCCTGGTTCCGGCGGTTTCCTTCGCCATGCCGGACCGGAGCTGCTCCGACGACCCCGGCACCCCCGACGAGCCCTGCGACCTCTTTGCCAGGGTGGATTTTCCCACCCAGGCCTTCTACCCGGAAACAAACTGATCCGTGGACGCGGCCCCGCAAAGGGCCGCGTCATTCTTCTTTGCGTAAAAAACAAATCACAGCCGCCGAGCATTTTCCCACTTGACAAATCCGGATTGGGGTGCTATACTACGAATGGTTGAACAATCGTTCAACCATTCAACCGTTCAAAAGAGGTGAGACAGATGAAGTTTTACGACATGGAGCTGGAAAAATCCGACTGCACGGTGATCCACCAGGAGGTGGTGGACAAGGTCCGGCAGACCCTGCCGAACGAAGACCTGCTGCTGGATCTGGCGGACGCCTTCAAGCTGTTCAGCGACTCCACCCGGCTCAAGATCCTCTATGCGTTGATGGAGGCGGAGATGTGTGTCTGTGATATCTCCGTCCTGCTGGGCATGACGAAATCCTCGGTGAGCCATCAGCTCCGGGTGCTGAAGCAGGCCAACCTGGTAAAATACCGCAAGGCAGGCCGGGTCATCTACTATTCCCTGGCCGACGACCACGTTCGCACCATCTGCCAGATGGGCATGGCCCACGTTCTGGAAGAGGACGAAGGAATCGAACCGTAGGGAGCGATGCCCACATCGCTCCGTCCCGAACCATATATTTAATTTGGAGGATACAACCATGAAAAAGAAATTCAAAATGGAAAACCTGGACTGCGCCAACTGCGCTGCCAAGATGGAAGAGCAGATTCGCAAAATCCCCGGCGTGCGCGAGGTCAACATGAACTTTATGACCCAAAAGCTGACCCTGGATGCCGACGACGAGCGCTTTGACGAAATTCTGGCCGAGGCCCAGAAGTGCTGTGACCGGGTGGATAAGGGCTGCCGGATCGTCGTGTGACCTGTAGGGGCGGCCATACTTCGTAACTCTTGCGGATTTGGCCGCCCGCATGAGGCGGAATTAAACAGAATCGGGATTTTTGTGAGGAAATGGAACAGTACTTACGTGAAACACGGATGTTGGATTATTCAAATCCGCGAATTCAAGCACTGATCGAAAAACGCGGTTGGAATCATCTGGACGAATTTGAGCGATTAAAATTGATCTATGATTTCGTGAGAGACGAAATTCTGTTTGGCTACAACGTGGATGATCGTATTCCCGCGTCAAAAGTATTAGCGGATGGCTATGGCCAGTGCAACACAAAGGGAACCCTGTTTATGGCGTTGCTTCGCGGCTGCGGATTGCCCTGTAGGGTTCATGGCTTTACCATTGATAAAAGGCTTCAAAAAGGTGCCATGACAGGCTTTGTGTACAAAAGAGCGCCGCAGAACGTGTTTCATAGCTGGGTAGAGGTATTTTTTGAAAATCGGTGGTACGAGCTTGAAGCATTTATTCTGGACAAGGCCTATCTTCATAAACTACAGAAATTGAACCCCAGTTGCAGCGGTGCTTTTTGCGGTTATGGAGTGGCAGTAAAAGATTTCAGAAATCCTGTGATTGAGTTTGATCGGAACAATACGTACATTCAGAGCGAGGGGATCAATCAGGACTTTGGCGTATATGATTGTCCGGATGAATTGCTTAAGGAACATCATCAGGAATTGTCTGCGATAAAGGCATTCGTTTATAGAAATCTTGGAAGGCATCTGATGAACCGCAATGTTAGGAAGATAAGGGATCGATTGCCGGAATAGCAATTTGCGAAAACCCGATCACTTTCCGTTTCCCATTTTATTACTATTACTGGTGGACGCTATGACGAAGAAACAGAAGCATACCTTATATCGCATCATTCTCTCCGCCCTCCTGCTTGGCGCTGCCATTGTGCTGGAGCATCTGGGCACTCTGGACAGCCTTCCCTGGTGGGGAAAGCTGGCAATCTTTTTGGTTCCCTATCTGATTATCGGCTGGGACATCCTCTGGGAAGCCCTGGAAAACATCTTCCGGGGCCAGGTTTTTGATGAAAACTTCCTGATGGCCGTGGCCTCCGTGGCGGCCTTCTGCGTGGGAGAGTACCCCGAGGCGGCGGCCGTCATGCTGCTGTACCAGGTGGGCGAGCTCTTCCAGAGCTGCGCCGTGGGCAAGTCTCGCAAGTCCATCGCCGCTATGATGGATATTGTGCCGGAGTACGCCAATCTGGAAACCCCCGACGGCATTGAGGAGACGGATCCCGACGAGGTCCCGGTGGGCTCCGTCATTGTGGTCAAGCCCGGCGAACGCATCCCCCTGGACGGTGTAGTCATCGAGGGCGAGTCCCTGATCGACACCGCAGCCCTCACCGGCGAATCCGTCCCCCGGCGTGCAGACCCCGGCAGCGAGGTCATTTCCGGCTGCGTCAACGGCAGCGGCACCCTCCGGATCCGCACCACCAAGGCCTATGCCGACGCCACTGTCACCCGGATCCTGGAGCTGGTGGAGAACGCCTCCTCCCGGAAGGCCCGGGTGGAGGGCTTTATCACTCGTTTCGCCAAATACTATACCCCCATCGTCACCCTCTGCGCCGTCCTGCTGGCGGTGCTGCCGCCGCTGCTGCTGGGGAAGGAGTGGGGCGAGTGGATCCGCCGGGCCTGTATTTTCCTGGTGGTCTCCTGTCCCTGCGCTCTGGTGATCTCCGTGCCCCTAGGCTTCTTCGGCGGCATTGGCGCCGCCTCCCGGAAGGGCATTCTGGTGAAGGGCAGCAACTATCTGGAGACCTTGTCCAAGCTCTCCACCCTGGTTTTTGACAAAACCGGCACCCTGACGAAAGGGGAGTTCAAGGTCAGCGCCCTCCGGCCCGCCTCGGGCAGCGAAGCGGAGCTGCTGGAGCTGGCCGCCCTGGGCGAGAGCTATTCCAACCATCCCATCGCTGCCTCCGTGCGGCAGGCCTATGGCCGGGAGCCGGAGCTCCGGCGGGTTCGATCCGCCCAGGAGATTGCCGGACAGGGAGTGCTGGCCGATCTGGAGGGACAGGAGCTGCTGGTAGGCAGTGCCCGCCTTCTGGAGGAACGGGGCGTGACCTTCACGCCGGCGCGGGAGGCCGGCACCCTGGTCTATGTGGCCCTGGGCGGGGAATATCAGGGCGTCATCGTGATCTCCGACGGCCTGAAGGACGGCGCGGCGGAGGCCCTGCGGGCGGTCAAGGCTGCGGGCGTGGAAAAGACCGTCATGCTCTCCGGCGACCGGCGGCAGGCCGCCGAGGCCGTGGCAAAGACCCTTGGCCTGGATGGGGTGGAGGCGGAGCTTCTGCCCCAGGATAAGGTGACTGCGCTGGAAAAGCTGTTGGCGGCCCAGCCCCAGAACCGAACCCTGGGCTACGTGGGCGACGGCCTCAACGACGCCCCGGTGCTGACCCGGGCGGACGTGGGTATCGCCATGGGCTCTCTGGGCTCCGACGCGGCCATCGAGGCGGCGGACGTGGTCATCATGGACGACGATCTGCGCCGCCTGCCCACCGCCATCCGCATTGCTCGGAAGACCCTGGGCATCGTGAAGCAGAATATCGTCTTCGCCCTGTCGGTGAAGTTCATTATTCTGATCCTGGGCGCCCTGGGCATCGCCAATATGTGGCTGGCCGTCTTTGGCGACGTAGGCGTCAGCGTCATCGCCATTCTGAACAGTATGCGGACGCTGCGCACATAGCTGTCTGCAGCGGCGGGCAATCTGCCCGCCGCGTTTCAGGGTTCAGAATGACACGCTGAACCCTGAACTCTGAACCAAAAACACAAAAAAATATAATATTTGTCTTGACAAATGACGATTCTTCTGCTACAATTTGTGCGCTGCCAAAGACAGCAGGTGGTTTCTGACCGTAAATCCTGCCGAGGTTCCGCGATATGACATGCTACGGTGTCCTTGCGTTCTTTGGCCGCACGGACACATTTTTTATTTCTATTCGGAGGTGACAACCAAACATGCCCAACGCAAAGGTACTCGAAAGCAAAAAGGCGATCGTAGACCAGCTGTCCGATCGGATCGGCAAGGCTACCGCCGTTGTCTTTGTTGACTACAAGGGCATCACTGTCGCTCAGGATACCGAGCTCCGCAACAAGTTCCGCGAAGCCGGCGTGGAGTACGCTGTTGTCAAGAACACCCTGACTCGTCTGGCCGCCAACAAGGCCGGCTACAGCGAGTTCGATGAGGTTCTTAACGGCACCACTTCCATGGCCACTACCACGGACGATCCCATTGCTCCCGCTCGTATCGTCAGCGAGTTCGCGAAGAAAAACAAGAACGTCCTGAAGATCAAGGGCGGCATCGTGGAAGGCAAGGTCCAGTCTGTTGACGCGCTCAACGCGTTCGGCGAGCTGCCCTCCAAGAATGCCCTGGTCGCTCAGGTCCTGGGCACCTTCCTGGCTCCCATCACGTCCCTGGCATTCGTCATCGACCAGATTCGCGCCCAGAAGGCCGGCCCCGCTCCCGCAGAAGCTCCCGCAGAGTAATCACACACAAACAAAAAACTGACTAAAATTGGAGGATATTACAATGTCTGAGAAGATCGCTGCCCTCATCGAGGAAGTTAAGAATCTGTCCGTGCTCGAGCTGTCCGAGCTGGTTCATGCCCTGGAAGAGACCTTCGGTGTCTCCGCCGCCGCTGCTGCTGTCGCCGCTGGCCCCGCTGCCGGTGCTGCCGAAGTGGAAGAGAAGACCGAGTTCGACGTCATCCTGAAGAACGCCGGCGCTTCCAAGCTGAACGTCATCAAGGTCGTCCGTGCCGCCACCGGCCTGGGCCTGAAGGAAGCCAAGGATCTGGTCGACAACGCTCCCAAGACCCTGAAGGAAGCCATCTCCAAGGAAGATGCCGAGAAGCTGGCTGCCGAGCTGAAGGAAGCCGGTGCCGAGGTCGAGATCAAGTAATCTCAAC
The DNA here is from genome assembly GCA_016282135.1 of Oscillospiraceae bacterium. GTDB lineage: Bacteria > Bacillota > Clostridia > Oscillospirales > Oscillospiraceae > JAFRPC01. The sequence continues at coordinate 365 of JAEEKA010000104.1, read as the reverse complement.
CCAGCTGAATCACAAACGAGGAAAAAGAACAGGAACCGACTCCCGGTTCCTGTTCTTTTTTACCTCCCGCTTTCCCTTAGGAGCGCACATTGTGCCCCCGCGTCCCCAAAACCTCCCCTGCCAAGGGGAGGGAGACCGGCCTCAAGGCCGGTGGAGGGGTTCACTCCCCGCCCGCACCCGCCGCATTTCAAAACCTCCCCTGTCAAGGGGAGGGGGACCGGCGCAGCCGGTGGAGGGGTCGGCTTTCGCCCGTACCCGCCCGCGTCTCTAAAACCTCCCCTGCCAAGGGGAGGGGGACCGGCCTCAAGGCCGGTGGAGGGGTCCGTCCCGGAACCCGCTCACAAGTCTGTCATCCTGAGCGGAGC
>JAEEKA010000103.1 GCA_016282135.1 Oscillospiraceae bacterium | reverse complement strand
GTTTCTGGACGAGCTGCCCGAGTTCCGGAAGGAGACCATGGAGGTCATGCGTCAGCCCCTGGAGGACGGGATCGTCACCATCACCCGAGCCACAGCCTCGGAGACCTATCCCTGCCAGTTTATGCTGGTCTGCGCCATGAATCCCTGCCGCTGCGGCTGGTACGGGGATCCATCGGGCCGCTGCACCTGCTCGGAACGCTCCGTGCAGGAATATGTAGGCCGAATCTCCGGCCCGCTGCTGGATCGGATCGACATCATCATTGAGGTCCCCGCCGTCAGCTTCGACGAACTGCGGGAGCGAAAGGAGGGGGAGCCCTCCGCCGCCATCCGGGAACGGGTGAACGCCGCCCGAGCCATTCAGCACCGGCGCTTCACCGGAAGCGACACCGTCTCCAACGCCCGGATGAGCCCGGAGCAGCTCCACAAAATCTGCACCCTGAACGACGAATGCGCCGCCCTGATGGAGGAGGCCTTCGAGACCATGGGGCTGACCGCCCGGAGCTATGACCGGATTTTGAAGGTGGCCCGGACCATTGCGGACCTGGAAGGCGCGGAGCAAATCGGCGTGGCTCATATCGCAGAGGCAATCCAGTACCGCACCTACAAAATAGGCCGCAACTAAGCCTTCCCCTTGAGGGGAAGGTGGCGCGAAGCGCCGGATGAGGTGGTGTTTCGATCCCGCAGCTGTATCAACAGAATAGAAAGGAAAATCGATGAACTTCCTGAATAACCCCGCCAATAAGGGAAACGCCCAACGGCTGCGTCGGGAAATGACAAAAGAAGAACGCCATCTATGGTATGACTTTTTCAAAACTGCCAAAATCCATGCCAATCGGCAAAAACCGATCGGGCCCTATATTGTTGATTTCTACATTGCCTCGGCAAAAATCGTGATTGAATTGGACGGAGGCCAGCATTTCGAGCAAGCGGGCCAAACCCACGATGAAAATCGAGATCGTTTTCTCCGGGAGCAGGGTTTGACTGTCCTGCGATATTCCAATTCAGATGTAAACCGCAACTTTAACGGTGTATGTGAAGATATTTTGAGACATTTGGGAATGGATGTCTGACAAGTCGGCAACAGGCCGCTGCACGTGGAAACCCCCACCTAATCTGTCAGCGCTTCGCGCTGCCACCTTCCCCTCAAGGGGAAGGCTTTGCGCCGGTCGTGCCGCTCTCGACTTCCACCCGTTCGCTTCCCCGAGACTCCACCTCCTCCGTCATCGGACTTCCATGAGACGCCCAATGCAACCTTCCCCTCAAGGGGAAGGCTTGCAGGGGACGAACTGCTCTGTTTGCTTCCCCCCTTCCGCATTATCGAAGCACCACCTCATCCGTCATCGGGCTTCCGTGAGACGCCCGATGCCACCTTCCCCTCAAGGGGAAGGCTTTGCGCTGAACCCTGAACTCTGAACAAGGAGAATATCCATGAACGAAATCTTTTTACTGAAATTAGGCGAAATCGTGCTGAAGGGCGCGAACAAGAAGATGTTTGAAAACAAGCTGCGCACCAACGTGGCCCGGCGGATGCGGCCCTTCGGGGACTTCAAGGTGTCGATTTTGCAGTCCACGGTCTACGTGGAGCCGGAGAACGAGCTCTGCGACCTGGACGGGGCCTGGGACGCCTGCCACACCATCTTCGGCGCGATTTCCCTCTGTCGCTGCCGGCCCTGCGAAAAGAGCGAGGACGCGATTTTTGAGGCCGTGGTAAACTATTTGGGCGACGATCTGGCGGCTGCCAAGTCCTTCAAGGTGGAGTCCAAACGCTCTGACAAGCGCTTCCCCCTGAACTCCATCCAGATTTCCCAGGCCATCGGCGGGCGGCTGGCGGAGGCCTATCCCGAGGTTCCCGTGGACGTACACAAGCCGGATTATACTGTCTACGTGGAGGTTCGGGACTTCGCGGCCTACGTCCACGGCCCGGCAGAGCCCGGGGCAGGCGGCCTGCCCACCGGCGTGGGCGGACGGGCGGCGGTGCTGCTCTCCGGCGGCATCGACTCCCCCGTGGCGGGCTACATGATTGCCAAGCGGGGCGTGGAGCTGGAGGCCATTCACTTCTTCTCCTACCCCTACACCTCGGAGCTGGCCAAGGACAAGGTGCTGGAGCTGGCCCGGAAAATGGCCCGCTACTGCGGCCGCATGACCGTGGACATCGTGGGCTTCACCGAGATACAGGAGGCCATCCGGGACAACTGCCCCGAAGAATACTTCACGATCATCATGCGTAGATTCATGATGCGGATTGCCGAGCGCATTGCCCGGGATCACGGCTGCGAGTGCCTGGTCACCGGGGAAAACCTGGGTCAGGTGGCCTCCCAGACCATGCAGGCCATGAACGTGACTCACGCGGTAGTAAATATGCCCGTGTTCCATCCCCTGATCGGCATGGACAAGGAGGAAATCGTCGTCATCGCCCGGCGGATCGACACTCTGGACACCTCCATTCTCCCCTATGAGGACTGCTGCACCGTCTTCACCCCCAAGCACCCCAAGACCAAGCCCAAGCTGGCCGAGGCGGAGCATATCGAGGAGAAGCTGGACGTGGAGGGGCTGATTGCCAGAGCCATTGAGAACACGGAGCTGGTCAAGATTCGATATCAGGGGTGAGCGGAGATGCTTCGCAGGGAAGAATTACGAAGTAAGAATGAAGAATTGCGGTATTCTCAAATTGCCATTTGAGATTTAATTGAAACGAGGGAAAAAGCATGATGCCCCATAGGATTACACAGATTGAACTATTGGTTCATTTTTTGAAGGAACGCGGGATGACCGTATCCACCGCCGAGTCCTGCACCGGCGGGCTGCTGGGCAAGTCTATCACCGACATTTCCGGCAGCTCGGCCGTCTATCCCGGCGGGGTGATCTCCTACTGCAACCGGATCAAGCATGAAATACTCGGCGTTGAGCAAGAACTGCTGGACAGTTTTGGCCCCGTCTCGGAGCCTGTGGCCCGGCAGATGGCCGAGGGAGTGCGCCGGGTGATCGGCGCGGATCTTGGCGTGGGCATTACCGGCATTGCCGGGCCCAACTCCGACGACACGGGCCGCCCGGTGGGGCTGGTCTACATCGGCGTCTCCGACGGAGAGACCACCCTGGTTCGGGAGTTTCATTTCGACGGCGACCGGGGGGCCATCCGGGCCCAGGCGGCGGAAGCCGCGGCGGACCTGGCACTGGGGCTAATTGAGAATTGAGAGCTGAGAATTGAGAGTTGATTGTGTTTCTCAGATTGCAATCTGAGAAACTCCGGTCATTCTCAATTCTCATTTTTCAATTCTCAATTCAGACGGAGGAATTTATGAAAAAGGCAATTCGTTTTCTGGCGCTGGTTTGGCTGGCTGCGCTGCTGCGGCTCACCGTCTTCCGGGACGGCTGTTTTTCCCACGGGCTCTTCTCCGGGCGGATCGAATGGGACGCCTTTGCCTACTACGCCAAGCTGGTACGGGTGGGAAACTGGCGGTATTTCACCTACCTCTTTGTGGGGAACCTGGCTTGGTTTGTGCCGGTGGGGATGCTGGTCTGGCTGCGGGCGTCCGCTTCGGCGGGACGGGAGACCCGTCCCCTGCGGAGGGCGCGGCGTGAGGCCCATGGCAAAACGGATTTCTTGTCCCGTGGCGCACAATGTGCGCCGCTGCACAAACCTCGATCCGTGGCGCAACAGTGTGTGCCGCTACCGGAAATGCAGCGCACGGATGGGCGGCAGATTGCCGGCGCTACGAGCGCGGACGGCAGAGTACCGTTCCTGCGGGCGCTGCTGTGGGGCTTTCTGCTCTCGCTGTTCGTGGAAACAGGGCAATTCGTACTGGGCTCCGGGGTCTCGGAGCTGGATGACCTGATCCTCAATAGCTGTGGCGCGGTTTTGGGCTTCGGAATCGTATGCATTTTCGACAAAATGCGAAAAAATATGAAATCCCCTATTGACAAAAAACCACATGATATAGATAATAGAAGATAGCAGTTCCCCAATATTTTGAGAAAAGAAACGGAGGATTTCCTATGGCAGAAAAGATCGTCCGAAACACGGATAAGAAGGACACTGCCCCCAAGAAGGCTGTTGAACCCGAAAAGCAGCCTGCCGCCAAGAAAAAGCCCCAGACTGTAATCACCCCCAACAAGCCCACCGGCGGCAGCACCATCGGTCTGCGGATCGGCGCGGTGGTTCTGTGGCTGCTGGCCATTGTGTGCGAGGTCTTCGCCATCATGGCCCTGCTGGAATACTTCTACCCACCTATCAACATGACGCTCTTCCTGATCATCGCTATCGTGCTGGACATGGTATTCGCGATTTTGGCAGCTCAGCTCTGGAAGAAGGCCAACCACATCAAGCCCATGAGCGAGAAGCGCGGCAAGTTCCTGTTCTACCTCTGGAACGAGCTGGGAGTCATCATGGCCTGCATCTGCTTCATTCCCCTGATCGTCCTGCTGCTGAAGAACGACAAGCTGGATAAGAAGACCAAGCTGATCGCCACTATCGTGGCCGTTGTGGCCCTGCTGATCACCGGCGTGGCCTCCGCGGACTTCAACCCCATCTCCGCCGAGCAGAAGGAAGAGGCCGAGCACCAGATCACCGGCAACGTGTACTGGACCCAGTTCGGCCACAAATACCATCTGAAATGGAACGGCGACCCCGACGCTGAGCAGGTTGAGGTAGATTGTCCTCATATTCGGAACTCCAATTCGGTTTACAAGGGCACCGTCACCGAAGCCATCGAGTCGGGCCGTACCGCCATTTGCTCTTACTGCGCCGCCCACGCTGCGGATTGGGGAATTGATCTGGATCTGGCCGCGCTGAACGTGGAGGACCGGGATGCCTCTGAAACCCCCGACGTGCCCGTCATCAACACCACGGCTGCCCCCGCGAATTAGGAGGCTGATGCCATGGGACTTGACCTGAATTCCATCGGCGCGCTGATTTCCGGCGGCGGCCTTTCCGCCATTTGCAAGCGCACCAAGCTCAAGCAGGAGGACGTGGCAAAGGTCCTCACCGCCGGTATCCCCGCCCTGGTTGGCGGAATGAAGCGGAACGCGGGGGGCAAGGCCGGAGCGGATTCCCTGTCCAAGGCCCTGAGCGTCCACAGCAAGGACGACGTCTCCGATCCCGCCGCCTTCCTCAAGAGTGCGGACCTGGCCGACGGCAAAAAGATTTTGGGCCACGTGCTGGGCAAGGATCAGAGCGGCGTCCTGGAGGAAATCTCCAAGGCAAGCGGCGTCACCAAGGGCAAATCCACCACGATTCTGGCCCTGGCGGCTCCCCTGCTGCTGTCCCTGCTGGGCAGCCAGAACAGCAGCAACAGCAGCTCCGGTAATTCCGGCGGTCTGATGGGGCTCCTGGGCGGCCTGCTGGGCGGCGGTCAAAGCAGCCAGAGCAGTCAAAGTCAGAGCGGCAGCCTCTTGGGCGGCCTGCTGGGCGGCAGCTCCAACAGCAACGCTTCCATGGCTTCCGGCCTGTTCTCCTCCCTGCTGGGCGGCTCAAACGACAGCAGCTCCAACACCATCCAGATTACGGACAACAACCAGCAGCAGGAAGAGCAGTCCTCCGGCCTGCTGGACGGGCTGCTGAGCCTGTTCCACTGAGCATCATCCCCGGCTCCCGCATTTATGGGAGCCGGGTTACTTTTTCTTTTGCAATTCCCGCAAAAGCATGGTATAGTATGGGAAGAAAACGAACGGGAGGCGAGACTATGAGCACGGACGTCAAGCAGATTCTGGAGCAGGTCCGCAGCGGGAAGATCTCGGTGGACGAAGCCCTGCTGACCCTGAAAAAGGCCCCCTTTGACGACATCGGCTTTGCCAAGGTGGACCTCCACCGGAAGCTGCGGCAGGGCGCCGCGGAGGTGGTCTACGGGGCAAGCAAGACCGTGGAGCAGATCGCCGGAATTCTGGAAGCGATGAAAAAAAACGGGCAGGACCGAGTGCTGATTACCCGGCTGGACCCGGAAAAGGCCCAGGCCCTGGCGGAAGGCTTCCCCCTTCGCTATGACCCCGCGGCCCGAATCGCCACCCTGGGAGAAGCCCCGAAGCCCAGCGGGCTCGGCTATGTGGTGGTGGCTACCGGGGGCACCAGCGACATCCCCGTGGCCGAGGAAGCCGCTCTGACGGCGGAATTTCTGGGCAGCCGGGTGGTCCGGCTCTACGACGTGGGTGTGGCGGGACTTCACCGGGTTCTCTCCCACCTGGACGAGCTCATGGGGGCCTCGGTAGTCATTGCCATCGCCGGGATGGAAGGGGCCCTGGCCAGCGTTTTGGGCGGTCTGGTGGACTGCCCGGTGATTGCCGTACCCACCAGCGTTGGCTACGGCGCCTCCTTCCACGGAGTCTCCGCCCTGCTGTCCATGCTGAATTCCTGTGCCAGCGGGGTCAGCGTGGTAAACATCGACAACGGCTTCGGAGCCGGGTTCCTGGCAAATCGGATCAATCACATGGAGGCAAAACCATGAAAACACTCTACTTTGACTGCTCCATGGGCGCGGCGGGGGATATGCTCACTGCCGCCCTGCTGGAGCTGCTGCCGGACAAGGCCGGATTCGTGGCCCGGCTGAATGCCCTGGGGATCCCCGGGGTGGAATACGCCGCAGAACCCGCCGTGAAATGCGGCATCACCGGAACCCACATGCGGGTGCTTGTGCATGGGGAGGAGGAACATTCTCACGAACATCATCACGATGAGTCACCAGTCACCAGTCACCAGTCACCAGTCAATGAGGATCATCACCACCATCACCACACCGGGATGCACGGGATCGAGCACCTGGTAAAGGATCACCTGGCCCTGCCGGAGGCCGTTCGGGAGGACGTGCTGGCGGTGTACCGGCTGATCGCCCAGGCGGAGAGCAAGGTCCACGGGGTTCCCGTGGCGGAAATCCATTTTCATGAGGTGGGTTCTCTGGACGCGGTGGCCGACGTGGCGGCAGTCTGCCTGCTGATGCACGAAATCGCCCCGGATCAGGTTCTGGCCTCCCCCGTTCACGTGGGCTGCGGGCAGGTCCGCTGCGCCCACGGGATCATGCCCGTCCCCGCTCCCGCCACGGCGGAGCTGCTGCGGGACCTGCCCATCTACGGCGGCGAGATTCGGGGTGAGCTCTGCACCCCCACCGGGGCGGCCCTGCTTCGATATTATGTCAACAGTTTCGGGCCTATGCCCCCCATGCGGACGAGGGCCGTCGGCTACGGCATGGGCACCAAAGACTTCCCTGCCGCCAACTGCGTCCGGGCCCTGCTGGGCGAGACAGCGGAACGGGAAACCGACGAGGTGGTGGAGCTCCGCTGCAATCTGGACGATATGACGGGGGAGGCGTTGGCCTTTGCCGCCGAGCAGTTGTTGGAGGCCGGGGCACTGGACGTTTGGACCCAGGCCATCGGCATGAAAAAATCCCGTCCCGGAACTATGCTATGCGTGTTATGTAAACCCAATGATCGAGAGGCCATGATCTCGCTGCTTTTCCGGCACACCACCACTCTGGGAGTCCGGGAGACAGCGATGCGGCGGTCTGTTTTGGAGCGGAAAACGGAAAGCGTGGAAACCGTATTTGGTCCCGTGCAGCGGAAAACCGCGACGGGGTACGGCGTACAGCGGGAGAAATACGAGTACGCGGATCTGGCCCGGATTGCCCGGGCGCAGGGGCTATCCATTGATGCGGTGCGGGAAGCGATTCAAGCGGACGGCAGAGTGCCGTCCCTACGGGCGGCTGCAGACAAGATAGCGGACGGCAAAGTGCCGTCCCTACAGGCGGGTGCAGACAATATAGCGGACGGCAAAGTGCCGTCCCTACAGGAAGGTACAGACAAGCAGGCGGACAAGCAGTGCTTGTCCCGACGGAGCGAATCATGAGCGGCGGGTATGAAGGGCTGCTGGGGCTGCTGCGGGAGCTGGACTCCGTGGCAGTGGCCTTTTCCGGCGGCGTGGACTCCACCCTGCTGGTGCGGGCCGCCAAGGAAGCTTTGGGCGAGAAAGCCGCAGCGGTGACGGTGCGGTCCTGCTTCGTTCCCGCCCGGGAGATTCAGGCGGCAGAGGATTTCTGCAAGGCGGAGGGCGTCCGGCAGATCGTACTGGACGCGGACACGCTGGCAATCCCCGGGGTGGCGGACAATCCCCCGGACCGCTGCTATCTGTGCAAGACAGCCATCTTTACAAAAATCACGGAGACCGCCCGGAAGCTGGGGCTGCAATGGGTGGCCGAGGGCTCCAACGTGGACGACCTGGGGGACTACCGCCCCGGGATGCGGGCCATCCGGGAGCTGGGCGTCCGCTCTCCCCTGCTGGAAGCCGGATTGACAAAGGCCGAAATCCGGGCCATTTCCAGGAATCTGGGCCTGCCCACCTGGGACAAGCCCGCCATGGCCTGCCTGGCCACCCGCTTTGTCACCGGCCGGCCCATCACCGCTCCGGGCCTGGCCCGGGTGGAGCAGGCGGAGGAATGGCTGGCCGGACAGGGCTTCCGGCAGCTGCGGGTGCGGGATCACGGAGATCTGGCTCGGCTGGAGCTGGACGAGGCGGGGCTGACCCGTCTGGAAGACCCGACGCTCCGGGCCGCCGTCCACGAAGCCCTGCGGGGCTTTGGCTACCGCTGGGTCACTTTGGATTTGGGCGGCTACCGGATGGGGAGCATGAACCAAGCCGCTCCGGAACAAATCTGTATCAAAAAAGGGCCGATGTAGGCATCGGCTCCTACGGGGGAGACTTCCGGGCCGATGTGGGCATCGGCCCCTACGGGGGAGACAGCACAATGAATCAATTCCAAACGATCTTATTTGACTTTGACGGCACCCTCTTTGACACGGTGGAGGGCATCACCAAGAGCATCCAACACGCCCTGCGGAAGCACGGGATGGACGGGACCCTGGAGGAGCTGCGCTGCTTCGCAGGGCCGCCCCTGGTAGACAAGTTTATGGAGGTCTATGGGGTGGATAAGGCCCTGGCGGAGCAGCTGGTGACGGACTTCCGGGAGCGGTACGTACCCATAGGCGTCTACGAGAGCGCGCCCTTCCCGGGTCTGGGAGAATTCCTGGATCGGCTTCGGGCCGCCGGGCTGATACTTGGCGTTGCCACCTCCAAGCCCCAGACCATGGCGGAGCTGCTGCTGGATCGGGCCGGTCTGCAGGACAAATTCCATGTGATCGTGGGCAGCAGGCCGGGAATCAACAACGACCAAAAGTGGGAGATCGTCCGCCGGGCCATGGAGCTCTGCGGAGCGGACCCCGCCGCTGTGGTTTTGGTGGGAGACACGAAATACGACGCCGTCGGCGCCGCCAAGGCCGGCATCCCCTGCATCGGGGCCGGCTGGGGCTACGCAGCCCCGGGAGAGCTGGAAGAAGCCGGAGTGCTCTGCACCGCCCGGGACTTTGCGGAATTGGAAGCATTATTGCTGGCAGAGCAGCACACGAAATGACGATCGCCGCGCCGCTTCAAATTCGAAGCGGCGCGGCGCGTTTTTTTCTATTTACCGAGCTTTTCTCCCACCAGGGCCATTTGCTCGTCGTTCAACGTCCAGTCGTCTCCCTCGAAGATGATCCGCACGATGCGACCGTCGTAGCAAAGAACGAACCAGGTCTTTTTCTCGCCGTCGAATACTCGCTGATAGGCTTCCTTGGCCTTCCAGGGGCCGGGGTCTGTGGGGACAAATTGGTCAAGAAGATCCCCCTCGTCGTTGGGTCTGGGATGGCCGGTCAGGGTCGAAACGTCCCGGAGGGCAGCTTCCTTGCACAAGTCGTACACAAGCGGGGTCTTGACCGTCGTGACGCTGTAGAAGAGCTGGGGCTCTTTCAGAGCGTCCATGCGGGGCGCCTGAGAAGCCTCCTCGTATTTCAACAAAACGGATTCCTGAACGTCATAGGCCTCATAAGAATAAGCGTCGTAGCCCGGGTCCATCAGCTCCTCGACAGTCAGCGGAAGCTTGTCGTGATAGACCTCAATCGTGTGTCCTTTATATTCATAGGTCTCCGCCGGCGTTTTTTCCGACGCTGCAAAACAGTCATAGCGGACGATTGCGGTTACCACTCCAATCACAAGCAACCAGCTGCACACCACAGCCAGAGCAATCGTAACAGCGCGATTCCGCTTGGCAGAGAACTGCTTCCGCTTCATCCACTTGGACGCGCCAATGACCAGGGCAGCAATCAAACCAACACCGGCAAGCGTAATCAAGGCCGTTAAAGCAGCATTGCTCGAAACACCTTTACTTCCGAAAAACTGCGCCGCGCCAAACCCGATCAGCGAAAAAATCAGACAGAAAACCGTCATGCGCCGGGCCAGGCTCGACGGAGGCGCTTTGAAGGTGCCCAGCTCCGCTGCCGCTCTGGCTCGGTGGTACCAGAGATAGTAGGAACCGAGCTCAATTCCAAGCATGAGAAGTGTCAGAAGCGTATCAATTCCGGCAAACAGAGAAAAATTATTGGAGAGCACCGCAATGGGGTCCGTGCACATAAAGCGGAACTCAGACAGGAATTCCATCAGCAAAATCGCCAGAAACGCGAGGCAGGAGGGCAGGTAGTCCTTCTTGGCCGCCTTGTGGATCGTGTCTACCTCCAGGGCCGCGTCGGTCTCGATGGGCGTGGGGTCCTCAGCTTCGTTGTAGAAAATTTGCCGTTTTCCGTCGGAGGATGCCAGCTTCCAGCCCGTATGCTCGCAGAAGTCAAAGAAAGACTGCTGCGCCTCCGAGGGAGCCGGATCAAAGCCGGACGCATTTGGGAAAAACACCACAGAAAAATGAATGTTCTTCGGTTCGATTCGCCGGAACTGCCAGATCGCGCCGCCGGCCTTTTCCAGCATCCAGCCTTCCCGCGCCTGTTTTTCCAGGAAGGCCTGAATTCCGGTGGTGTCAAACGGTACAAAATACGCGAATTTCTTTTTGGTCTGTTTCATTGTTCATTCTCCTGCTCAAAAATCTTGTGGTAGTCCGCGAGCTGGGCTGTCATGCGCTCGCATTCGGTTTTCAGCATTTCCTTTCCCTTTTCCGTGAGGACATAACTGCGTTTTCGGCCCTCTACACCGACCTCGCGGATCATTTCTCCGTCCAGGAACTGCTCCAGCAGGGTGTAAAGTGTGCCGGAGCCGATGTTGACCCGCTTGTTCGTCATGGCCGGGACCCGGTCCAGAATATCCATGCCGTAGCAGGGCTCCCGCAGACAGAGCAGGGTGTAGAACATCTGCTCTGTCAGGGTTTTGAATTTTTCTCTGGCCATATCATGCCTCCATTCTCGATATTCGAGATTGACTGTCCGCATTATAATCTCGATTATCGAGAATGTCAAGTGGAATTTTAAATTTTGCGAAAAAAAATTTTGAACGCACGCCCCCGCAGCGGTGCGCGAAAGCAGCGCCGCGGAAAGCAGCCCGTCACCGGGACACCCCCGCATCCGCCTGCGCGGCCATGGCGTGAAGCGCTTTTCGTGGCTTTTATGGCCGCGCAGGTGCTGCGGAGGCTGGTGCATGCTGGGAAACGCACACGGCAGAGTGCCGTCCCTACGGACTCTGTATTCTGTTGCGGGCGCACTGAGGCAGCGCCGCGGAACCGGCTTCCCAGCCTGTCAATTCTTACTTCTTACTTTTTTACCTTGCTTGTGCCTGATGCCTCCTGCCCCCGATCCGGCGGCGTCATTGCCGCAGGCAATGACTGAACCGTGGCGCTACCTCGGTGCGCCGCTGCGGAACCGGGTGCGCGCTGCAGGCGGCAGCGGCTTTTTTCTCCTTTACAAACCAGGCTTTGTCTGCTATAATATGTTGGCTTATAAGGGATAGAATGGCCTGTTTTGAGGTAATGATATGACTGAACTTTCCAAGATTCGAAATTTCTCCATCGTGGCCCACATCGACCACGGCAAGTCCACCCTGGCGGACCGGCTGCTGGAGGAGACCAAGACCGTGGACAAGCGGGAAATGGAGGAGCAGATTCTCGACAATATGGAGCTGGAACGGGAACGGGGCATCACCATCAAGGCCCGGGCCGTCAAGCTCAACTACCGGGCGGACGACGGGGAGGACTACGTGCTGAACCTGATCGACACCCCGGGACACGTGGACTTCAACTACGAGGTCTCCCGCTCCCTTACCGCCTGCGAGGGCGCCGTGCTGGTGGTGGACGCCTCCCAGGGCATCGAGGCCCAGACTCTGGCAAATACCTATCTGGCCATCGACGCGGGGCTGGAGGTTCTGCCGGTGGTGAACAAGATCGACCTGCCCGCCGCCCGGCCCCAGGAGGTCAAGAAAGAGATTGAGGAAATCATCGGCCTGCCCGCCATGGACGCCCCGGAGATCTCCGCCAAAAACGGCATCAACATCCACTCCGTTCTGGAAATGATCGTGAAGGAGGTGCCCGCTCCCAAGGGGGACCGGGAAGCGCCGCTTCAGGCTTTGATCTTTGACAGCCAGTACGACAGCTACCGGGGCGTTGTGGTCTATATGCGGGTGATGAACGGCACGGTTCGGCCCGGCATGGACGTGAAAATGATGGCCTCCGGCGCCATCTACAAGGTGGTGGAGTGCGGTTATCTCCACCCCAAGGGCATGGTCCCCGCCGAGGCACTGGGGGCCGGCGAGGTGGGCTATCTCACCGCCTCCATCAAGACCATCTCCGACACCCGGGTGGGCGACACCGTCACCGGAGCGGAGAATCCCGCCGCGGAGCCCCTGCCGGGCTATAAAACCTGTCAGCCGATGGTCTTCTCCGGCGTCTACCCCGCCGACGGCTCCAAATATGGAGACCTGCGGGACGCGCTGGAAAAGCTCAAGCTCAACGACGCCTCCATGTACTACACCCAGGAGAACTCCATTGCCCTGGGCTTTGGCTTCCGCTGCGGCTTTTTGGGCCTGCTCCACATGGAGATCATCATGGAGCGGCTGGAACGGGAGTTTGGCCTGGATCTGATTACCACCGCCCCCAACGTGGTCTATGAGATCGACAAGACCGACGGCAGCCACATTGAGGTCTACACCCCCCTCAACTACCCCGATCCCATGGAAATTGCCCAGGCCTATGAGCCCTACGTGAAGGCCAGCATCATCACCCCGCCGGACTACGTGGGCAACATTATGGACCTGTGCCAGTACCGCCGGGGCGAGTTCAAGGACATGACCTATCTGGACACCTCCCGGGTGGAGCTCCACTATGAAATTCCCCTGAACGAAATCATCTACGACTTCTTCGACGCGCTGAAATCCAGAACCCGGGGCTATGGCTCTTTGGACTATGAGCTGATCGGCTACCGTCCCTCCAAGCTGGTGAAGCTGGATATTCTGCTGAACGGCGAGCTGGTGGACGCCCTGAGCTTCATCCTCTTTGCCGACGAGGCCTATACCCGGGCCAGGCGCATCTGCGAGAAGCTGAAGGAAAACATCCCCCGTCAGATGTTCGAAATTCCGGTGCAGGCTGCCATCGGCGGCAAGATCATCGCCCGGGAAACCATCAAAGCCCTCCGCAAGGACGTGCTGGCCAAGTGCTACGGCGGCGACATCACCCGAAAGAAAAAGCTGCTGGAAAAACAGAAGGAAGGCAAGAAGCGGATGCGGACCTTCGGCACCGTGTCGGTGCCCAGCGAGGCCTTCATGGCAGTCTTGAAGATGGACGAATAGGCAATGAAGTATTTGCTGACGCAAATATGAAGTGTGCGTTGCACATGAAGACGCTTCGCTTATGAAGTATGGCTGCGCCATATTTGACACAACGGGAGAGCCTTTTCCGTTTAGAGAAATGAAGTATGTTGCGCCATATTTGACACAGCGGTGAAGCTTTCCCACTATATTTCATTTTTTCATCGTTTTATTCTGCAAATAAAACGATACCACAATATGCGCATCGCGCATACTTCATATTCCGCAGGAATACTTCATATTGCCGCCAGGCGATACTTCATATGCCGTCAGGCATACTTCATGTGCTATCAGGCAATACTTCATTCCTTCACAGGAGCGTAAACAATGAACGAATTAAAGCCCCTGGGGGTGTACATCCACATCCCCTTTTGCCGCAGCAAGTGTCAATACTGCGACTTTTACTCCATCGGCGGCAGCCGGGATCGGCGGCTGGTGGACAATTACCTGCAAGCCCTGACGGTCCACTTCAAGGAGGCCGGGGCATTGGCGACGGATTACATTGTCGATACCGTCTATTTCGGCGGCGGAACCCCCTCCTTCTTCGGAGCGGACAGCCTGCGCCGAATCTTTGCCGAACTCCAACACCGCTTCCGGGTGGACAAGGAGGCGGAGATCACCTTTGAGGCCAATCCCGACTCCGTGACCGAGTCTCTGCTGAAAAAGCTCCGGGCAGAGGGCTTCAACCGCATATCCCTGGGCGTTCAATCGGACCGGGACGACGTGCTGCAAAAGCTGGGCCGGCCCCACAACTACGAGCAGGCCTGCGCGGCTGTGAAGCTGGCCCGGAAGGTAGGTTATGAGAATATCTCCCTGGACCTGATGTACGGCCTGCCCAACCAGACCGCTCCCCAATGGGAGGAAACCCTGCGCCATGTGCTGGAGCTGCAGCCGGAACACCTTTCCTGCTACGGGCTCAAGGTGGAGGAAGGCACTCCTCTGTGGGAATACAAGGACGCGGCAAATCTGCCCTCTGACGAGGTGCAGGCGGAGATGTATCTGAACGCCGTCTCCATTCTGGAGGAGGCGGGCTACCGCCAATATGAGATTTCCAATTTCGCCAAGCCGGGCTATGAATCCCGCCACAACCTGAAATACTGGCTGGGAGATGAATATATCGGCTTCGGTCCCGCCGCGGCCTCGGATTTTGCCGGCAAGCGCTACACCTACATTGCTGACATTCAGAACTACGTCCGGGGCGTGCTGAAGCAGGACGTGCCCATTCTCTCCGAATGCGACGCCATTCCACCCCGGGAGCGGGCGGGGGAATACGTCATGCTGCGGCTGCGGACCACCCAGGGAATCTCCCCGGAAGAATATGAAAAAAATTATCTCATGCCCTTCGCCCCTCTGCTGGAGGCCATTCTGCCGCTGGAAAAGCGGGATCTGTTCTGCCAGACGGAAGACGGACGCTGGGTATTGACGCCCAAGGGCTTCCTGGTCTCCAATCAGATCATCGGCCTGCTCCAGGAGGCCCAGGAGCAAAGCGAACCGCTGGCGAAAAAGAGGTAGGAAAAAGACGCTATGAAGAAAAGGAAAGAAAGACAAACCGAACCAGTATTGGTGCTCAGCAAACGACTGCCGGACAACAAACGGATCCTGTTCCTGCTCTGGCAGCTTCTTCTGCTGCTGGTGGGCAGCGGACTGCTGACCTATTTCACCCTGCGGCTGTCCTACAGCAGCCTGAACCCGGACATTTGGCTGGGCTATTGGGAGGATCTGTGGATCCCCGCCATCAACTTTGCCATCATTTTCAGCTTCTGTCTGGTCTTCTTTGCGCTGATCGGGCGGGCCTGGATCGCCTACCTGCTCACCGCCCTGATCTGGCTGGGCGCGGCCATCGGCAACTACTACCTCATTATCATCCGCTCCGATCCCCTGCAGTTCCAGGACATCACCTGCCTGCGGGAGGCCCTGGCCATCACGGAAACCCAGGGCTACGAGCTGGAACTGAGCGCCCGGGTCATCATTTCCGTAGGCGGCGCCCTGGGCTACACGGTGCTGCTGGCCCTTTTGAGCCGGTGGAAGCCCCGCTGGAAGAGCATTGGCCGGGCCATCGGAATCGCCGTTGCTGCCCTGGCCCTGACCGGCGCTCTTGTGGCTGCCTGCTCCGGGGAGATGCTGGAGCTGACCAAAAACTACACGCATGTGAACACCTGGTCCTCCACGGAGATTTACGCCTCCCGGGGTGTGGTTTACTCCTTCACCCGCTCCGCCTTTACCGCCAGCGGCAAGCCCTCGGACTACTCCAAGGCTGCCGCGGAGGAAACTCTGGCCAAGTACACCGAGACCAATATTCCCGATTCCCAGAAGGTGGACGTTTTTGTGATCATGCGGGAAAGCTATTCAGACCTTTCCAAGCTGGACTACAACGAATCAGCTCTGGATCTCTCCTGCTACGACAACTATCACGGACTCGTCAAGGAATCTGTGGTGCTGGGCTCCCTGGTGACCAACGGCTTCGGCGGCAACACAAAGGACGCGGAGCGCTGCTTCCTGACTGGCTGCTACAGCCCGAAGGACTGGCGTAAGCCCACCAACTCCTACCTCTGGTATCTGAAGCAGCAGGGGTACCGGACCGAAGGCGCCCACCCCTTCAACGGCTGGTTCTACAACCGGCTCAACGTGGACCGCTACCTGGGCTTTGACAGCTACAAGTTCCGGGAGGACGGCTTTGACGAGCTGGTGGGAGCAGACAAAATTGCGGAAGACGACGTGCTCTATGACGTGATCTGGGAGCAGTATCAGAAGCACCTGGAAACGGACGACAGCCCCTACTTCAATTTCTCCGTCACCTATGAGGGACACGGCCCTTACAACTATAAGGGAAACGTCTACCGCGGCCGCTACGTCCAAAAGTACGCCAAGACCGCCGACGGCTATGCCATGAACAACTACCTGTGCTGCTGTGCCAAGCGGGACGACGAGCTGCAGGTGCTGATCAACCGCTTCCGGACTTGCGAGCGGCCCATCGTTCTGCTGACCTACGGCGACCATAAGGCCACCCTGGGCAAGGATATCAACAACTACACCACCGCCTCCTACAAGCGCTTTGGCATGGACGTGGATCTTACTACGGAGCAGGGCTTCTTCAATTACTACTCCACGGACTATGTGATCTGGATGAACGACGCTGCCCGCAAACAGCTGGGCCTCGCCGGGGAAAAACTGCAAACCGGGCCCACTATTTCCCCCTGCTACCTGATGAACGTCCTCTTTGACACCCTGGGCTGGGGCGACGGCCCTGCCTATCTGCAGGCCATGGGGGATATGATGGAGGAATTCCCCGTCTACTCCACCAAGGGCAGAATCAGCGTGAACGGAAAGCTGGTCAACAATATTCCCAGCTCCCACGCCGAGAATTATCATTTGATGAAGACCCTTTGCTATTACTGGCAGACAGAGTTCCTTTACGAAGAGCAATAAACGAGTTGGTTGCGTTTATTAAGGCCCCGGCTGAAAGCAAACGTATGATGCGTTCTTTTTACCGGGCAATCGTGATTAGTCACTAGTCACTAGTCACTAGTTACTAGTGACTAGTCACTGATGCATCTGTCATTCAGCGCGGCAAGTCCTCATTTTACGAATGAAGCCACAATTTAATACACATAGAAGGAAGGATACTATGGAAAAACTGTTCGGCAAAGACCTGGCCGTAGCGGCCTACAAGGCAAGGCTGCTGGCGGTGGAGGCCGTCCACCGCGCCGCATCCGGCCACCCCGGCGGCTCCCTCTCCTGTGCGGACGCATTGACCGTCCTCTACTTCAATGAAATGAACGTAGATTCGGCCAATCCCAACTGGGCGGAGCGTGACCGCTTCGTCCTGTCCAAGGGACACTGCGCCCCCGCCCTCTACGCCGTGCTGGCCATGCAGGGCTTCTTCCCGGTGGAGGATCTGCAGCTTCTGCGCTCCATCAAGGCCCACCTCTCCGGCCACCCCGACATGCGGCACGTCCCCGGCGTGGATATGTCCACCGGTTCCCTGGGTCAGGGTCTTTCCACCGCTGTGGGCATGGCGCTCACCGCCAAGATTACCCGCAAGCTTTGGCGCACCTACGCCATCTGCGGCGACGGTGAGCTGGCGGAGGGCCAGATCTGGGAAGCCATTATGTCCGCCGCCAAGTGGAAGCTGGACAACCTCTGTGTCTTCATCGACGTAAACGGCCTGCAGATCGACGGCGCCACCAAGGACGTAATGCCCACCGAGCCCCTGGACAAGAAGCTGGAAGCCTTCAACTGGCACGTGGTCAAGATTGACGGTCACGACTACGCCCAGATTTTGGCCGCTCTGGCGGAGGCCCGGCGGACCAAGGGCAAGCCCACCGCCATCCTGATGGCTACCGTCAAGGGCAAGGGTGTCTCCTTCATGGAGAATCAGGCTGGCTGGCACGGCAAGGCCCCCAACGCCGACGAGTTTGCCGTTGCCAAGGCGGAGCTGGAAGCCAAGATCAAAGAACTGGAGGGTAAATGATATGGCAGGGAAAATCGCGACACGGGCCGCCTACGGCAAGGCCCTGGTAGAATTTGCCGAAAAGTACCCCGAGCTTGTGGTTCTGGACGCGGACCTGGCCATGGCCACCATGACCAAGGACTTTCGGGCCGCCTACCCCGACCGCTTCTTTGACTGCGGCATCGCGGAAAACAACATGACCGGCATCGCCGCCGGTATGGCCGCCTCCGGCCTGAAGCCCTTCACCAACACCTTCGCCATCTTTGCCGCCGGCCGCTCCTATGAGCAGGTCCGCAACTCCATCGGCTATCCCCACCTGAACGTGAAGGTGGTGGGCTCCCACGGCGGCGTCTCCGTGGGCGAGGACGGCGCCACCCACCAGTGTACCGAGGACCTGGCCCTGATGCGGCAGATCCCCGAAATGACCGTGGTTTGCCCCTGTGACGGCCACGAAATGCGGCTGGCAGTGGAAGCCCTGCTGAACTACGACGGCCCCGCCTATCTCCGTCTGGCCCGGCCCGCCACCGAAATCTTTACCGACGAGCTGGAAGGCTACAAGTTTGAGCTGGGCAAGGGCGTGACCATTGCCGACGGCAGCGACGTCACGATCATCGCCACCGGCATCATGGTGGGCATGGCCCGGCAGGCCCGGGAGCTTCTGGCCGCGGAGGGCATTTCCGTCCGGGTCATTGATATGCACACCATCAAGCCTTTGGACGAGGAGCTGGTTTTGAAGGCTGCCCGGGAGACCGGCGCCATCGTCACCTCGGAAGAGGCCTCCGTCCTGGGCGGCCTGGGCGGCGCTGTGGCGGAGCTTCTGGCCGAGAACTGCCCCGTCCCCGTGCTGCGCCACGGCGTCAACGACTCCTTCGGCCGCAGCGGCACCGCCGCCGCCGTGCTGGAATACTTCGGCCTCACCGCTGAGGGCCTGGCTGAGAAATGCCGGAAAGCCGTTTCGATGAAAAAGTGACACCTGTAGGGGGCGGCGTCCTCGACTCCCCGAACGTCTCGGTAAGTGACAGGTGACAAGTAACCGTAGCGCGGGCTATTAGCCCGCCAACAACACAACAGACCGGGAACGGCGTTTTGCCTGTTCCCGGTCTATTTTTCTTCTGTTTCCCGGGCAAGCTCGTCCATACCGACGCCCAATGCCAGGGATATTTTGTAAAAGGTTTCCACGGAAAAATTGTATCTGGTCTTTTCGCTTTCGATCTGCCGGATAAAATCGTGGGACAGCCCCACCGCTTCCGCCAGCGCTGCGGAAGTCATCCCCTTCGCCTTTCGATACTTGCGAACGTTTCGCCGGATCACGTCATAGACCGATCCCTGCGGTCTCTCCTCGTCCATTTGCATCACCCAAGCAGATTATACCCGCTTCGGCCTGCTTTGTATGTTAGGTGATAGCTAACATTCTGCTTGAAAATAGTACTTTTCTATGATACACTTTTGTTAGTAAATACCGCACAGGTACAGGGAGCGTTCAAAAATGAATTTACTTTATCTCATGGATACGATGTTTGATCTCTTGAATGAAAGCAACAATCTGAACGTCATAGAGTTGAACGAGATTGAAAGCAGCGGATTATTCTATCTGACAACGGCTGACGGAACAAAAGTCGAAATCAAGTGTTCCATTCTCCCGTCGGAACATGACTAATTGAGAAAAACCAGGCGCGTACCGATGCCGAGACCGGAGCAAAGCAGCAG